>JANXMC010000754.1 GCA_025354825.1 Myxococcales bacterium | reverse complement strand
CAGCGCTGGCTCAGGCCGGAGAGCGGAGGCTTAACCGACAAGGAAGCGCACACCATGACTCAGCCCGTCGAAACCCCGTCCGCAGCCGCTGCAGCAGCACCCACAGCCGTCACGGCCCCTGTCACGTCACAGGGCCTCCCCAACCTTCAGGGCGGCTTTCCGCTTCCGCTCAAGTCCCTGCTCGACGCAGGCGTTCACTTCGGCCACCAGACCAAGCGCTGGAACCCGAAGATGCGGCCGTATATCTACGGCGCCCGCAACGGCATCCACATCATCGACCTTGACCAGACGGCGCGCCTCTTTCAGCGTGCGTTCAACTTCGTTCAAGAGACGGTCGCCCGCGGCGGCCACCTCCTCTTCATCGGCACGAAGCGTCAGGCCCAGGAAATCGTCCAGGAAGAAGCCCTCCGGTCGGGTTCGTACTTCGTCGTGAATCGCTGGCTCGGCGGCACGCTCACGAACTTCCGCACCGTCAAGCAGGGCCTCGAGCGCCTCAAGATGCTCGAGCGCATGAAGGAAGACGGCACGTACCTTCAGCTCTCCAAGAAAGAAGTCTCCCGCCTCGAAAAAGAGCGCGAGCGCTTCGAGAAGTACGTCGGCGGCCTCAAGAACATGGGCTCGCTCCCGCACGCGGTCTTCATCATCGACCCGGCCATGGAGACGATCGCCGTTCAGGAAGCCAAGAAGCTCGGCCTCCCCATCATCGCCATCACGGACACGAACTGCGACCCCGACGTCATCGACTTCCCCATCCCGGGCAACGACGACGCGATCCGTTCGATCAAGCTCATCACGTCGCGCATCGCGGACGCGGTCACCGAGGGCGCGCAGCGCCGCAAGGAGTTCCAGCCCCGTGACCAGGAGTCCAACCGTGGACCCCAGGCCGACGTCTACCAGCAGCGCGGTCGCCAGGGCGACAACCGCGGTGGTCGCGGCGGGCGTGACGGCGGCGGCTCGAACTGAGTAACGACGGCGCGGCTGTCGCGAGGCAGCCGCGTGCGGACGTGACAAGACTTTAGGAAAAGAGAGAATCATCATGGCCGAAATCACGGCAGCATTGGTCAAGGAGCTGCGCGAGCGCACCCAGGCCGGCATGAGCGACTGCAAGAACGCTCTTGTCGAAGCCGCGGGCGACATGGAGAAGGCCGTCGAAGTCATCCTCAAGAAGGGTCTCGTCAAGGCGGCTGCAAAGGCCGGCCGCGTCGCGACCGAGGGCGAGGTTCGCACGACGGTCTCCGCCGACGGCAAGCACGGCATCATCGTCGAAGTGAACTGCCAGACGGACTTCGTTTCGCGCGGCGACGCGTTCAAAGAGTTCGTCGCGAAGGTTTCCGAGCTCGCCACCAAGGCGAAGAAGGGGACCGACCTCAGCACGCTGAAGTACCCGGGCTCTGAGCGCACCGTCGACGAGGTCCGTCAGGAGCTCGTTGCGAAGACGGGCGAGCAGTGCGTCGTTCGTCGTTGGGATTCGCTCGAAGCGACCGGCGCGAACACCATCGTGCACGCGTATATCCACATGGGCGGCAAGCTCGCCGTTCTCATCACGGCCGAAGCTCCCAACGCCGACGCCGCGAAGAGCGAGCCGTTCCTCACGTTCGTCGACAACTCCGCAATGCAGATTGCGGCGATGAGCCCGATCGTCGTCAGCAAGGACGAGATCCCGGCGGCGACGACGGACAAGCAGCGTGAGATCTTCACGGCGCAGCTGAAGGAAGAGGGGACGAAAGCCCCCGAAGCCCAGTGGCCGAAGATCATCGACGGTAAGGTCGCGAAGTGGTTCACCGAAGTCTCGCTCCTCGGGCAAGAGTCGGTCACCGAGCCCGGTAGCACGGTCGACAAGCTCCGCGTCGAGCTCGGCAAGAAGCTCGGCGGGGACGTGAAGCTCCTTTCGTTCGTCCGCTTCAGCCTCGGCGAAGGCATCGAGAAGGTTCAGGGCGACGACCTCGCGGCCGAAGTCATGAAGATGGCCGGCGGCTGATTCAGCCGATTTGGTGAGCGCCCGCCGAGCCCGCAAGGGTCCCGGCGGCGCGCTGCGAGAGACCGGCAATGCCTTGGGGCGTCGCCGGTTTTTCTGCATTTTGAGCCCGACCCTGATCATCTGCGGTAAGCACGTCGGCGTGCGCCTTTGTGCTGTCAGCGTCGACCTCGACGAGATCCCCAACTATACGCAGATCCACGGCCTCGGAACGCTCGAGGGGCCCGGCGCCACCGCCGTCTACGACGTTGCGGTCGGCCGCCTCCGCACGATGGCGCGCGATGCGGGGCTGCCGCTCACGCTGTTCGCCGTCGCGTCCGACCTTCGCCGCGCCTCCGCGGCGCAGGCGCTCCGTGACGCGTACGCCGAGGGGCACGAGCTCTCGAACCACTCCCTCGACCACCGCTACGAGCTGACGCGACTCACCCGCCACGAGATTGCGCAGCAGATAGGCGGCGGCGCCGACCTCATCGCCGCGGCCACGGGCGTGCGCCCCACGGGCTTCCGCGCGCCGGGCTACACCATCACCGACACCGTGTTCGACGTCCTCGCCGACCTCGGCGTCGCCTACGACTCGTCGGTCTTCCCGTGCCCCGCGTACTTCGCCGCGAAAACCGCGGCCATAGGTCTCATCGCACTCCGTGGGCGCACGAGCCGCTCCGTCGTCGACACGCCCGCCGTGCTCACCGCGCCGACGCGGCCGTACCGCGCGGGCTCGCCTTACTGGAACCGCGCGTCCGCGAAGCGCCGAGGAGCGGGCGTCCTCGAGCTGCCGATTCAAGTGACGCGAGGCGCGCGCCTCCCGTTCATCGGCACGACTGTGACCATGTGGGGGCCCGCCGTCGCGCGGTCGCTCGCGCGTATGTGCGTCGGCGAGCCGCTGGTGAACCTCGAGCTCCACGGCATCGACGTCCTCGACGCGAGCGACGGCCTCGAAGCGCTCCGCCCGTACCAGCGCGACGTCAACGTCACGCACGAATCGAAGCTCGAATCATTACATGCGGTCTACACGCTTCTGCGAAACAGCGGCTACGCCTTCGTGACGATGGCCGAGGCCGCCGAAGCGTTCGCGCGTACGGCCTAGCCAGGCTCGCGGGCGCAGCGAAGCGCGGACCGTCAAAGCTCGGTCGGCGCGGCGCTCCGGCGCTCTTTCAGCTTCCCTTGCACGAACTCGCCGAGCACCGGCGCGATGTTCTCGGCCACGTTCGCGTCCCACTCGTCCGCGCTGATCGAATCGTGGGGCGTGAGCGCCGAGTCGAGCAGGAAGAACCAGGGGAGCCCGTCGCGGCTTAGCCCCGCCGGCTTCAAGTCGGCCTTGAACGCCTCGATGTCGACCCGCACGACGCGCACGTTCATGAGCGCTGCCGCGACCTCGTTGTCGCGCATCGCCGTCGCAATCTCCTGGCACGCGCCGCACTTCGGCGCGGTGGTCTGCACGAGAAGCGTCTGCTTCGCCTTCGCCGCCGACTTCGACTCGCTCGCGAGCTGCGCCTTCAGCGGCCCACGTGCAGGCGTGAGATCGACGATCGTCACCGGGGCGGCCGGCGGGCTCGGCGCCTTCGCGTGCGCGCGCTCCGTGCCGTCCGCGCTCTCCACGTCGCCGGTGACGGAATCGTCCTGCGAATCGTCGTCTTCGCTCGGCGCCGCCACGCTCGGAGGAACCGACGACGACGGGCGCGTCTCGTTCATCGCGCCCATCACGCCGCCGAGAACGCCGAGCATCACGAAGCCGAACATCATCACGCTGAAGAAAGAC
>JANXMC010000177.1 GCA_025354825.1 Myxococcales bacterium | reverse complement strand
ACCGCCGACGCGTCGGCGAGCCGCGGCCCCGCAAGCGAGCCCGCGAAGGCGCATGGGGGCGTGCCCGTCGCATCGGTCGTCCTCGCGGGCGTCGGCGTCGTGGCGCTCGGCAGCTTCGCGTTCTTCGGTCTAACGGGGAGGTCCGACGTCGACGCGCTGCGTACGAGCTGCGCCCCCAACTGCACCGATAGCGGCGTCGGCTCCGCGCGCGCGAAGCTCATCATCGCCGACGTCTCGCTCGGCGTGGGCCTCGTCTCCCTCGCCGTGGCGACGGTCCTCTTCGTAACCCGCAGCGATGGCGATTCGAGCACCGCCCACGGCTCTCTCGCGCATCCGCGTATCGACGCGTCGGTGCTCCCGGGCGGCGGCGGCGCGGCATCTCTCACGGGGCGGTTCTAATGGGCTCGCGTCGCTCGCGGCTCGCCGGAGCGCTGCTCGTCGCCACGTCGCTCTCGCTCGCGTTGGCGTGCAGCTCCGCGACGCTCCTCGGTGAGGGGGCTTCGTGCTCGCAGGCCACCGAATGCCTCGAAGGGCTCATTTGTGCTCCCGCCAAAGGCGGCACGCGCACCTGCACGCGAGATCTCGACGGCCTCGGCAAAGTGCCGGATCTGCCCAAGGACGCAGCGGCCGCGAACGACGACGGCGGAGATGCGACGGCCGTGAGCGACAGCGGCGCCGACACGAGCACGCCTCCGCCCGATGCCGGATCGCCCCCCGTCAAAGACGCCTCGACTCCGCCCACGGTGGACGCGTCAACCACGCCCGATACAGGCACGCCCGCAGACGCCGCCGCCGCGGCCGACTAGAGCGCGCGCGCTCTGCGTGGCCGTCTCATTCCTTCCAGAGGAATTTCCACGGGTTGTGCTTTAGGTCGCGCACCATCTCCTGAACGTCGTCGTAAACCTGCTCGTCCATCAAGAGTGCGCCCACGGTCCCTTTGCCGGTCTTGATGTGGGTCACGATGGCCTGCGCGTCGGCGGCCGTCGCGTTGGCGCGGGCGGCGAGCTGCACGATGTCGTCGAGCGCCTTCTTGACCTTCGCCTGCTCGGCCTCGCCGCCAATCGTGGCGGACGCCCGGCTCAAGTTCGCGAGCGCTTCCTTCGCGTCCCTGAGCAGCGGTCCGGTGTCGCGCTGAAGGTCCGCCGAGATGCGGTCGACGTTCTCGATCGTGCGATCGATCTTGGGGTTGTTCACGTACTTCGCCCGCGCCTCGCGGGTGAGCGCATTTGCTTCGGTGCTCAGCTCCTCGACGTTGGCGACGGTGCGGTTGATGCGATCGCGGTTGTCGCTGACGACGTTGTTGAGCCCTTTCAAGAGCCCCGCGGTGTTGACCGCGATGTCCGAGATGAGCTCGCGGTTGTTGCGAATGCCCGCCATCGTCGTGTCCAGAAGCTCGTACCCCTTGGCCAAAAAGAGATCGAGCCGCGGCGGGTCGATCCCTTTGAGCACACTGTTTTCTGCGAGGACAGGCTTCGTGTTGCTCCCCGGCTCGATGGCGAGGAACTGCTCGCCGAGCACGCCTTGGGTCGTTACGTAGAAGTCGGCGTCGTCGTGAATGGAGTCACGAACGCGCGCCTCGATGGCGCACTTCACGCGAACGAGCGTGCGTCGGCCGGTCTTCGGATCGATCTGCCCGCCGCGAAATTCGAGCTGCTGAACCTTGCCAACTTTGACGCCGGCGATCTTCACCGGCGCGCCAGACTGCAGGCCGCCGGGGTTGTCGAAGTCGACGAAGACGGGATACGTCTTTTCGAAATTCAGGCCGCCCATCACGAGGACGAAGGCGCCGAGAATGCCAAATGAGACGAGGATCAGAATCCCGACTTTGACTTCGATCGACCGCTCTTGCGCCATACGAATACCTCTCGTGCGAGCCGACTCTTGAGGCCTGTAGCTCACATATCCATGGGGCCTGTCGCCCGGCCGGTGATGAACTGCTGAACGATGCCGTCGGGGGATGCTTTGAAATCCCCCGGGGTGCCAATGAGCCGAACTTTGCCCTTATACAGCATCACGATGCGGTCAGCGATCGTGAAGATGCTCGCGAGATCGTGGCTCACGACGATGGACGTCACGCCGAGCTCGCCCGACAGCTCGCGAATCAGTTTGTCGACGCGCCGGGCGCTCACGGGGTCGAGCGACGTCGTCGGCTCGTCGAAGAGAACGTAGGTGGGGTCGAGGGTGAGGGCGCGCGCGATGGCAACGCGCTTTCGCATGCCGTCGCCGAGCTCGCTTGGGTAGCGCCCTTCGAACTCTTGCATGCGCACGACGGCGAGGCGTCGGCGGGCTTCGTCGAGGGCGTCGCCCGGCGTCATCCCTTTGTGCTTTCGCAAGGGGAGCGCGACGTTCTCGGCGCAGGTCATCGAGTCGAACAGCGTCGAGTGTTGGAAGACCATCGCGCACTTCTTGCGGATTGGGTACATCGCCTTCTCGGACAGGCCGGAGACGTCTTGCCCGTCGAGCCAGATCTCGCCCGAGTCGGCTTTTAAAAGGCCAATCAGGTGCTTGATGAGCACGCTCTTGCCGACGCCCGACGCGCCGATGATGAAGAACACTTCGCCCGGGTGCACGTCGAAGCTGACGTCGTCGAGCACCGCTTTGGGGCCGAAGGACTTGAAGATGTTCTTAAACTGAATCACGCCGTCAGCCCGCGAAGATGACGAACGATGCGCTCGAAATGAAGAAGTTCAGGATGATGATCGCGAGAGACGTATTCACCACCGCCCGCGTCGTCGCCCAGCCGACGCCTTCGGAACCGCCGAAGGTGGAGAGGCCGCAGTAGCCGCTGACGATCGGGATAGCTGCGCCGTAGGCGATGCACTTCGCAAAGCCAGTGGCGAAGTCGGCCGACGTGACCATGCGCGCGTTGAAGAACGTTTGGGGCATGACGTCGAAGGCGAAATAGGCCGTGGCCGCGCCCGCCAGGAACGCGACGAAGCCGGCCCAAATCACGAGGACCGTCGTCATGATCATGCTCGCGAGAAAGCGCGGCACGATGAGAAAATCGATGGGATCGGCCGCGCACATGCGGAGCGCGTCGACCTGCTCGGTGACCACCATCGAGCCGATTTCGGCGGCGATGCCGGCGCCGACGCGCGTGGCGAGCATGAGCGAGCCGAGGGAGGCGGCGAGGTCGCGAATGAGAAGCTGGAGGTACGTCGCGCCGAGCATTTGGTAATCGGGGACGACGCGCGCGGCTTGAAGGCCCGCTTGGTAGACGAGGATCATCCCGAGGGCGCCCATCGTCACCGTGAGGAAGAAGACCGACTTGTTGCCGATCTCGTACATCTGCCGGAGGAGCACGCCCTTTTCGCGGCGCCCACGAACGACGTAGTAGAGCGTTCGCACGAAAACCGAATAGAGCTCGCGCGCGCCGACCACGAGCTCGATGGCCGTCGCGCCGAGGGCCGAAACGTTGCCCCAAAAGAAGGAGCTCGGCGCTTCTTGGGTAGGGGTGAGCTCTTCGGACATAGGAGGGGGGGAGGGGCGCGACGTTCGAGGTTCGGCGCACGCGCGAGCGCGGGGTTACTTGACGATGAAGCTCACGAGGTAATCGAGGAGGAAAATCCCCGTTGCGCTGGCGACGACGCAGGCGTTCACCGCGCGGCCGACGCCGGGCGCGCCGCCCGTGGTGGCAAGGCCGAAGTGGCAGCTGGAAATCGCAATGACGAAGCCGAAGACCACGCTCTTCACGAGGCCGTTCGTGACGTCGCCAATGCCAAGTAGGCCTGCAGTGACGCTGTTGTAAAAGCTGACGGGCTCGACCTTAAGCAGCGCGAGGCCGGTGTACGCCGCGCCGAGGAGCGCGAGAATGTCGGCATAGAGCGTCATCACGAAGAGCGTGATCACGATGGAGAGGAATCGTGGCAAAATCAGAAAGGTGACAGGGTCGATCGCGAGGGCGCGAAGGGCGTCGACCTGCTCGGTGACGACCATGGTGCCGAGCTCGGCGGTGTTGTTTGCGCCGACGCGCCCGGAGATCATCAGCGCGGTGAGCAGCGGCGCGATCTCGCGCAACGTGCCGAAGCCGGCCGCCCAACCAAGAAGACCTTCGGCGTTGAAGCGCTTCACCAGCGGCGCCGCCTGAATCACCATGATGGCGCCGGTGAAGAGCGCCGTGACGATGACGATGGGCAGCGATTTCACCGCCATCTTGTAGAGATTGCGGCGAAGCTCGTTTCGATCGATCTGCGGCGGAAAGAGCCTCGCGACGACGCGCCCGAAGAGCACGCCCATGCCGCCCGCGGTTTCGGCGAGGGAGAGCACCGCGCCTCCCACGGCGCCGAAGAGCGTCTCCGCGCGTTTGGCGATGGCGCCGGGTGCGGGACCGGCACCGGGCCCGGGTGACTGCGAAGAGACCTGTACTGCCATCGACGCGCGGACCGTAGCACTGGAGTCCGGTCTGCGGTCACCCAACCGCAGGGGAGATCAGGTCGGAGAGCTCGGTCGCGAGGGCGGTCGCGACGAGGACGGCGACGGCCCAGAGAACCCCCAGCAGCAACCCGAGGACCGAGCGGCGAGTGCGTGCAAAGTGCACGGGGATCGCGAGCATGGCGAATTGGAAGACGGCCGAGAGGAGGCTTACCCGAGGCCACGCGCGGGCGAGGCGCTCGGGCGAGAGGCGCCGCTCGTCGCGAACGACGACAGCGTAAGTGAGAACGCGCGAGACGACGAACGCGACGATGAGCTCGAGGACTGCGCCCACGTCGTCTCGGGGGCGCGCTAACGCTTCGCCGGCGCCACGGCGGTGCCGTGACCTGGAGCCGCTGCAGGTGCACAGGCCGCGAACAAGAGTGGGCAGGAGAGGACCGCGAGCTTCAAACCGCTGCGAGCGTTCATAGCGGGCCCTCCGTCAATCCGTGGACGAACTGGCGAACGCGTGGCTCGTCGCTCGCGCGCGCCTCTTCGGTCGAACCGTCGAAGATCAGCTCACCGCGGTACATCATCCCGACGCGGTCGGTCACGGTGAGCAGGCGATCGAGGTCGCTCGAAACCATGATCACCGTAGCGCCCGACGCGCGTTGCTCTTCGCGAAGCAGCTCGAAGATCTTTTGCGAGGTCACGGGGTCGAGCCCCGCCGCCGGCTCGTCGTAGAGCACGATGGGCGCTTTGGTTACGGTCGCGCGCGCGACGCCGACGCGCTTCTTTTGTCCGCCGGAGAGGCCCGACGGCATTCGATCTTCGAACCCTTGGAGCGACACGCACGCGAGCCGTTCGAGCACGCGCGACTGAACCTCGTCTTCAGGCAAATGGTAGAGGCGACGCAGCGGGAACGCGATGTTGTCGCCAACGGTCAGGTAGTCGAACAGAGCATTGTTTTGAAAAAGCATTCCAAGCTTCAATCGGACCGACTGCAGCTTCAGCTCACTCAATTCGGTGACGTCGTCTCCATCGACCACGACGTTCCCCGCGTCGGGCTTCATGAGGCCGGCGATCATCTTTAAAACGACGCTTTTTCCCGCCGCGCCGGGGCCGATGAGACCATACAGGCAGCCGCTCGGGACGCTGAACGAGACGTCGCGCAGAATGAAGCGGCGTTCGCGGATCGACGCGTTAGGGATCGGGACGGATTTGGTCAGTCCGCGAATCGCGATCATCGGACGTCGCGCGTGACGCGAAGCACGCGCATCACACGCGGCCCCGCGCGTCGCCCGAGCCCGAGCCGCGCGCGTCGGCGCGGAGGCGCGCCATGCGAACGTAAAGGGCGAGGGTCGCCGCCGCGAGCCCCGCGACGAGCGCCATGAGGCCGATGAGGCTCGCCTGCAGCGCGCGCATCGACCCTCGCGCGACGGCGATGGGGCCGACGTGCCCGAGGCTCGATTCGGACGCGGGCGCGGGCGCGGGGCGGGAGACAAGGACGACGGCGACGTCGGCCACGGCGAGGCCCGAAATACCGCCGGCGACGAGGCGCTGGATGGCGTCGGGGGCGAGGGGAGGCGAGGCTCCACGGTGCTCGAGGAGAACGCTCGCCGTCGTCTTCGCGGGCGGGCCGTCGTGAAGCGGATCGGGCGCTTGCACGTTCAAGTGAACGCGCGCCGAGAGCACGCCGTCGATGCTCTGCAAGGTTCGCTCGAGATCTCCCGCGAGCCCCGCGACGTACTGCGCGTGCTCCGCCGCCTGGCTCGGCACGAGCGCCCCTTTGCCGACCGCATCGAGCACGCCCGACGGCCGCGGACGTGGGAGCTCTTCGTCGCGCAAAACCGAGAGCGCGCGCGCCGTGTCGTCGCGTGTGACGGTGACACGGAACTTCCCCTCGGTGGTCGGATCGACCTCCTTCGTTGCGTCGACACGGGCTTTGTCGAGGGCCACGAGAATGCGGTTCGCATCCCCCTCGTCGAGGGCTGCAGCTACCGGGACGGCGCAGGCCGAGAGCGTGAGCAGCGCGAGCGCGATGCCGACGCGAGGAACGTCGAGAAGCCCTCGGAGGCGGAGTGTGTTCGTCTTCGGCATGGGTGGGGAAAATGCGCGGGCGGCGGCACGCTATCACGGGAGACGCGCCGAGAGGGCAGCGCGCCGGTTCACCATCTCGATGTCGACAGCGAGGGCTTTCCCGTGGCCTCCGAGCCGCGACCCGCGAAATCTTCGCGTTGCGTGCCCGGCCGAGTGGTGTTAGCGAACTAGCATAAGGTCTCGCGCCCTCGACCACGGGTCTCATTCCCGCGAGTCGGCATGTCGGTCACCCGCTTCCTGGCTTGCGTTTGCGCATGCGAGGAGCGCCGGGCCGCGCGCACGGTTCACTCTGTCCGTCGACTCCCTCGTGACGGCCGTGGCAGACCCGAGTTGCCCATTGCTTCCATTGTCAGCTTCCCGTTTTTTCCCGCGTTTAGCGGTCAAAACGGGCAGTCGAGAACGAAGGCACGAGGCTTCCGGGAGCGAAGAAAACAGCGCAGAAAGGGCACGCCCCAGGGGCGTGTGACCGGCAACATTGTCGAATACTGGCCTCACTCCCAACTCGCAATCTCAGTCGCAAGCGGGGACCCCCTTCACGGAAGCGTTATCGGCACTCAACGATAGGGCACTACGCCGACTGCTCGGCGCCCGCGCATTTCTCCGCGGCTACGACTACGTCCGGCGCCACGCCGTCGACAACGTCACGCTGAGCGACGCGTCCGCGAAGGGGCAGGTGCGCGGCGCCGAGCCGGAGCCGTACCAAGTCGGGGTGCAGCTCACGCCCAACGGCATCTCGTCGGAGTGCACGTGCCCGGCATTTTCCAAAATCAACGGCCACTGCAAACACGTCGCAGCGCTTCTCATCGCGCTCCGTGACCAGGCGCGGGGCCCCACACGAAAAGAGCCAAGCTCCCCGCAGCTACAAAGCCAGGGGTACGGCGGCTCGCAGGGATCAGGACAGCATATGGGCCGAGAATCAGGCCAAGGTTCACACCAAACCACGCAACAGCCGAACAGCCACGGGACGAGCTCCCACGGCGGCGGCGGTCATTCATCACACCAACACGCCGGCTCCAACGGCGGCGGCGGTGGATCGTACGGAGTGCCCCGCGCGCTCGCATCCAGCCCCGGCCACGTGGGCGGCGGAAGTGGCGGCGGAAACGGCGGAAACGGCGGCGGAGGCGAGGGGGACGGTTTCCGCGGCGAGCTCGGCGGCCGTCGTGGCAAGCGGGCGAAAGCGCGGGCGATCAAGCTCGCGGGCAGCAGCAACCTCCCGCGCGCCCACGTTCATGCCCACGCGCCCGGCAACGTCGTCCAGGGCGGAATCGACGCTTGGCTCCCCGAGCCGATGCCGCCAACGCCCAAGGTCATCGAATACCGCGTCCAGGCCAAAGCCGGCACGCTCACCGTCACCGTCCTCGATCCGAACGCCCGCATGCCGCTCTTGCCGAGCGCGCTCTTGCACGCACAGGACGAGCACCCCACGCCCGATCGCGACGCGATTCGTCTGCTCGCACGGTTCGAGAGCGCGGGGCCCCGCCGCGTCGGAATCGAGGTTCGCGGCGAAGACGCGTGCGAGCTTCTGCCGCTGCTTAAAGGGCGTCGCGTCGTCGTCGAGCCGCAGATGATGGAGCTTCGCTTCGGCGACGAGCCGCTGAAGCCGCGGTTCGATCTCGAGCTCTCCCAGGACGGCAACAGCGTCGTCGTCAAATCGAGCTTCATGCGAAGCGGAGACTCGCGGAAATTCAGGCCCGACCAGGGCGCATGGTTCGACGGCAGCCCCGGCTGGTACCTCGATCCGCAAGAGGGCGTCGCCCGCCCCTTGGACCGCCGCGTTTCGCCCGCCGCGCTCCGCCGCATGGTCCGCACGCCCGTGATTTACGAGCCGCTCGGCAACCTGCCGAGCCTCATCGCCCAGGGCTTGCCCAAGGTCGCTCTCGAAGTCGGCGCCGAGCTCCCCGAGCTCTCGCAAGTGGCCGACGTCGTCGACCTCGTGCCCACCTTCCGCATGCGCGCCGGCGGCACGCTCACCGAGGCGCGCGTCGCCTTGGTGGCCGCCTACGAAGACATCGAAATCGATGTCCGCGCAGACGGGATGACGCCGCCCGTCATCGTGAAAGCGCCCACGGGCACGGGTACGAAGCGCGCCCGCTGCATCCGGTGCGACATCGCCGCGCAGCAGGCCGCGGCCGCACGCTTGCGCGAGCTCGGCCTCTCGCCGGACGAAGACGGCAACAACTTCGTCGCGCGCGGCGACGACGCGTTCCAGTTCTGGACCGAGTCGATTGCCCAGCTGCCCGAGGAGTGGGACCTCTTCGTCCCCGACGACCTCGTCGACGTGCAGGTTCGCAGCGAGACGCTCGGCGCCCACGCCCGCGTCTCGAGCGGCGTCGACTGGTTGTCGCTTCGGCTCTCCTTCGAAGCCGAGGGCGTGCCCGTCACGCAAGACGAGCTCGCGCGATGCCTCGCCGAAGGGCGCCGCTACGTGCGCCTGTCGGACGGCTCCTTCGCTCGCCTCGACGCCCAAAAGGTCCGCGAAGTGCTTCTTCGGCAGGCCGAAATCCTCGCCACCGGCGGCGGCGCGGGCGGCAAGCTGCCGCTCTCGCAAGCGGGTCGCGTTCAGGAGCTGCTCGATCAAGTCAACCGAACGACGGTGGGCGAAGGGGCGCGCGAGCTGTTCACGAAGCTCAAGCAAATCGACGAAATTAAAGGGGCGAAGAAGCCCCGCGGCCTCAAGGCGTCGCTCCGCCCGTACCAGGAGCAGGGCTTCCACTGGCTCTGGTTCCTCCACGAGATCGGGTCGGGCGGCATCCTCGCCGACGACATGGGTCTCGGCAAAACGGTGCAGACGATCGCGCTCCTGCTCGCCGTGAAAGCGGCCGACGAGAAGGCCGAGCGCGAGACGCCGTTCAAGGCGCTCATCGTGGCGCCGACCAGCGTCGTCACCAACTGGATGCGCGAGCTCGACAAGTTCGCGCCGTCGCTCAAGTACGCGTTGTGGCACGGCGGCGATCGCAAAGAGCGCAAAGAGGAGCTCGAGGACGCCGACATCGTCATCACGAGCTACGCGCTTCTTCGTCGCGACGAGGACATGCTCGCGAAGATGCCGCTCCGCTACGCCATCTTGGACGAAGCGCAGAACATCAAGAACCCGATGAGCGCGACGGCCCGCGCGGCCAAGCGCCTCCGCGCCGATCGCCGCCTCGCCCTCAGCGGCACGCCGATCGAAAACCGCCTGTCGGAAATCTGGTCGATCTTCGACTTCGTCAGCCCGGGCCTTTTGGGGCCCCTCGACAAGTTCGAAGAGCGCTATGCGCGCCCCATCGACGCGGGCGATCCGAAAGCGGCGGCGCGCCTCCGTGCGACGATTCACCCGTTCATTCTTCGTCGTACGAAGGGCGAGGTCGCAAAAGATCTCCCCGAGAAGATCGAGATGGACCACGTCTGCGAGCTCACGGGCGCGCAGGGGCCGCTTTACGCCGCCGTGCTCAAAGAGGTGCGCGCGCAGGTCATGGGCGAGGTCGAGCGGCAAGGGCTCGCGCGCAGCCAAATACAGATTCTCGCCGGCCTCACGCGGCTCCGTCAGGCGGCGTGCGATCCGCGCCTCCTCGGGCTGCCGCGGGAGTTCACCGACGACGACTCGGGCAAGCTCGGCGCCCTTCGCGAGCTTCTCCAGACGTCGGTCGCGGGCGGGCACAAAGTGCTCGTTTTCAGCCAGTTCGTGTCGATGCTCACGCTCATTCGACGCGCGATGGCGGAAGACAAAATCCCCTACGCCTATCTCGACGGCTCGACGAAAGATCGCCAGGGCGCAGTCGAGAATTTCCAGCGCGACGACGGCCCCCCCGTCTTCCTCATCTCGCTCAAAGCCGGCGGCAGCGGCTTGAACCTCACGGCCGCCGACACGGTCATCCACTTCGACCCGTGGTGGAACCCGGCCGTCGAAGATCAGGCGACCGATCGCGCGCACCGTATCGGCCAAACCAAGGTGGTGACGACGTACCGCCTCATTGCCAAGGGGACGATCGAGGAGAAAATCCTCGAGCTCGGTGGCAAGAAACGCGAGCTCGTCGGCGCCGTCCTGAGCGAGGACGCCGGCGGCGCGAAGAAGCTCACGAAAACAGACTTGGACGATCTGTTCCGCTTCGACGACTGACAGGCACCTAGCGCGACGACGAGGCTCCGATGATTTGGCTCAGCAACTCGACGCTTTCACGCCTGCGCGATCAACTTCAATCGCGCGGGCAGCGCGCTTCGGTCGTGTTGCCGAACGTCGTGCTCACGCCCGACGTTCTCGAGCTTCTTCAGATCACGACCGAGTATGGGCCGCTGTGCGAGGCGATGTACCTGATGATGTCGGCCGACGGCACGGTCTCGAACGACGAGCGCGAGGTGCTCAAGGGGGCGCTTCGCAACTTGTCGGGTGATTCGCTTCGCTCAAACCACATCGAAGCGATGCTCGACCAGGCGTCGAAAAACATCGCCGACGCCGGCCGCCCCGCGCGGCTCGCCGACGTGCTCACCGCGCTTCGCGACGACCCCGCGCGTGCCGAGGTGGCCTTCATTCTGGCCGCCGCCATAGCGTTCGCCGACAACGCGATTGCCGACGAAGAGAACGAGACGCTCAACGCCATGGCCGAGGGCCTCGGCATCGACGAAGCGCGCGCCAACGAGCTTCTTGACAACGTCGAGAGCGACCTCTCGCGCGACGGCGTCGAAACCGTTTAACGCTTCACGCCCACGAGCAGCGCAGTGAGATCGTCTCGTGCGGGCGGTCCCTCGTGATGTCGACGATGTACGCCTTGCGGCAGAACATCTCGACGATGGCGTGGATCACGCCGGGCATCGCCGTGCGGCAGTAGGGGAGCGCCGCGCACGGCCAGCGCGCAATCGTCACGACCGCTTCTTTTGGGCCGTACTTCGTCACCGACACGCCGCCGCCCTGCCAGATGCGCTCCCACAGTCTGTCGAGCTGACCGAAGATCGTCCACGGCGTGACGCCCGCCTCGCGCGCGAGGCGCACGGCGATCGACAGCATCGTCTGGTGAACGTGGCGCGTGACCTCGCGGCTCCGCTCCGTGATGTCGGCGCGCGAGAGTCCTAGCTCGCCGCACGCCGCGTAGTGGGCAATCGCAACGTCGGTCGAGAGCCACTGCCCCGCGACCGACGACACGATCGCGTCGCGGTGCTCGGGCGCGAGATGGGTGAGGTACCGCTCGAAGTCGCCGTGCTCGCGGAGCGACAGCAGCGACGAGCTTAGCCAGGTGCTTCGAAAGAGCTTCGCCTCGGGGAGCCGCTCGATGGGAACCTTGAACGGGAGGAGGACCTCGCCCGGTCCCGCGGGTACTGCGCAATGCACACTCTCAGCATCGCGCTGCACCGCGCCCTCGTAAAGATGAAGCTCGGGTTAATGTGTTGTCGCCTTCAAGGGACGAGGGGCGCGAGGATCGGTTGAAGGACCGACTGCTTGTCCGTGCGCACCGTTTGCCAGTCGTCCATGAGAATGCCGCCGGTGTCGCCGGAGTCGGGATTCAGGCACCAAAACGCAAAGCTCAATCCGCGATTGCCAATGTAGGGGGCGAGGGTCGTGAACCACTTCTTATCGAGATCGATTTCGTTCTTCGTTCCGAACTCGCCAATCCAAATTGGCGCGGTGCCGTTCTTCGCGAGATAGCCCCACGTGTCGTCCCAAACCTTGGAGAGGTTGGCGGGGTAGGTGGGGTCGTTGAACCAGGCTTGCTGGTAGATGCTCGCTGAATATTCGTGGGGCGAATACACGAGGTGGTTGGCGACGGGGAGGCGCACGGGCATCGTCCCCGCGTTACGCAGATTACCGCCCCACCAGTAGGACTGGCCGCCCGCCGTTTCGACGCCCTCGACGATGATGAGCAGCTCGGGGTTGATCGCCTGCACGGCCGTTCCCGCGCGCTCGGCGGCGAGGCGCCAATCGGTCGCCATCACGCCATCCCCCCAGGTTGCATTGGCGTGGGGCTCGTTGTGGAGATCGAATCCAACGACGGTGGGGTTCGACTTGTAATGCGTAGCGAGCATCTTCCAGTCGCTAATCCAGCGTTCTTCCGATGTGGTGCCCGTATACCAAAGAGGCGACTGCGCCGCCGCCTCGGGGCGGTGACGATCCAGTATGATTTTCAGGCCGCGGCTCTTCGCGCCGTCGACGATTTTGTCGAGCAGCCCCAGCGACGTGACGTTCGCCAAGTCGGGATTCTTCGAGAGGTCGATGCCGTTCGGCACGCTCCCCGAATTGAGCATTTCGTTCGTATACGGAATACGAATCAGGTTGTAGCCAAGGCTCTTCACCTGATCGAGCATCGAGCCAAGGCTGCGTGTCCACAAACCGTGAGGCGCGAAGGTCGTGGTCTCCATACCGAACCAGCTGAGGCCCGTGAGGCGAACGACGCGCCCCTTGCTGTCGACGATTGTCCCGCCCGACGTGTGGAGGAAGCCCGCGGCGCCTCCACTTGCTGCGGGGGCGTCGGCGCCCGCGTCGTGCGGGCTCCCACCGCCGGTCGTGCCCCCACCGCCGGTCGTGCTGCCCCCCCCAGCGTTCGACGATCCGCCGCCGCCCGTCGTTCCCGTGCCGCCCCCTGCGTTTGACGATCCGCCGCCGGCGGTGCTGCCGGCGCCGCCGCCCGTCGACGGCGTCGTTTCGCCATCGCCTGCCGGCGCGGAGCTCGTGTCGCTCGAGTAACAGGCCGCGGAGGCAACGGCGGTCGCGAAGGCGAGGGGGAGGAGCGCGAGGTGGCCCTTTCGAGAAGCGCGGGTGAGCATGGAACCGTTGGTTCGCACGTTCCGGGCCGAGCGGTCGACGATGGATGAAAGGCGAACCACCGCGAGTATTCTCGCGAAATTCCCGGTGCGTCCGCGCCCCAGCGGATCGCGCGGATCCCCGATTGGCGGATCTCTCCGATCCGTGAACGCGCGCGCGCCCGTGGCCGCGCGAACGTCACCTGTTCGCAGACGCACTCGAGACGGCGTTTGCTTGGGGTCGGCCAATCCGTATACTCGCGGGCTTCGCCGGGATGAAAAAGTGAACGCAATCGCGCCCAAACCTACGATGGTCGTCGGCATCGATCTGGTGCGTGTCGGCCAGATGGCGGAGTCCATCGGGCAGTTCGGCGCGCGGTTTCTCGGCCGCATTTTCACGCCAGGCGAGATTGCAGACTGCACGCGCCCCGCGACGGGCCTGGACGCCTCTCGTTTGGCCGCGCGCTTCGCCGCGAAAGAGGCGATGCGCAAAGTGCTCCGCCCCGAGCGCGACGAAGGGCTCGGCTGGCAAGCGATCGAAATCTGCCGCACGCCGTCCGGGGCGCCCGAGATCGTGCTTCACGGCGGCGCGCGCGAGCTCGCCGACCGCGCGGGCCTCGTCGCGTTCAGCGTCAGCTTCACCCACGAGGCCGATTACGCCAGCGCCGTCGTCCTCGGCGAGCGCCGGCTCTCTCACGTAGCGACATAGAAGGAAATCACATGAACGACGATATTCGCGCGATCCTCAAAGAGCACGGTCGCCTGGCCGTGGGCGTCGAAACGCTCAAAGACGACAGCGACCTTTACGAAGCGGGCATGACGTCCCACGCGAGCGTGAACGTGATGTTGGCCCTCGAAGGGAAGTTCGACATCGAGTTTCCCGATAGGATGTTGAAGCGCGGCGTCTTCGAGAGCATCTCGGCGATGCGCGCGGCGGTCGAAGAGCTTACCGCGGGTCGCTAATTGCCAAATCGAGAGACGCGCGCGGACGGTCTGCGAGAAGTGCAGCCGCCTTCGCCCAAAGGGAGAGGGAACAAGCCGTGGATACTGCCAAAAGGCTAGAGGACGCGACGTCGGCCGAGCGGCTCGATCGCGTGAAGCGGCTGGGGGTCGAGAGCGTCGCCCCCCATGCTACGGACGTCGACAAGAACTCGCGTTTTCCGATCGAAGGCGTGACCGCGCTGAAGAAGGAGCGGCTCCTGGGCGCGCTCGTTCCCAAGTCGCTAGGCGGCCCCGAGATCGGGATGATCGAGCTCGCGGCGATGTGCGAGATCCTGGGTCAGAGCTGCGCGTCGACCGCGATGGTTTTCGCGATGCATCAGATTCAGGTCGCGTCGATCGCACGCCACGTCGGCACCTCGGCGTTCTTCCGCCAGTACCTAACGGACGTGAACGAGCAGCAGCGGCTCATCGCGTCGGTCACGTCGGAGGTCGGCATCGGCGGCGACATGCGAAGCAGCATCGCGGGCGTCGAAAAGGACGGAACGACGTTCCGCTTGAAGAAAGCCGCGTCGACGATCTCCTACGGCGAGCACGCCGACGATCTCTTGGTGACGGCGAAGAGCAGCCCCGACGCTCCGGCGAACGATCAGGTGCTCGTGCTTCTCAAGAAGGGCGACTTCGCCCTCGAGAAGACCGGCTCGTGGGACACGATGGGCATGCGCGG
>JANXMC010000726.1 GCA_025354825.1 Myxococcales bacterium | reverse complement strand
GCTTCGTGGGTGAGCAAACCGTACTCAATGCTGTCCGCGAGCGCGAACCACGACGCTTCGAGGATGTTCGACGCCGCGCCGACGGTCGTCCATTGGCGTGTGCCTTCGCTGCTGTCGATGAGCACGCGCGTGGTGGCCGAGGTGCCGTCGCGTCCGTCGAGGATACGAACTTTGTAGTCCGCGAGCTTGATGCCGAGGACTTCCGGGTGGCTAAAGGCGAGCGCTTTGCGAAGCGCCGCGTCGAGCGCGCTCACGGGGCCGTTCCCCTCGGCGGCGGTGTGCTGAATTGACCCCTCGACGTCGATCTTGATCGTCGCCTCGGAGAACGACACGTCCCCTTCGCGTTGGCCGACGATGACTTTGTATTCGACGAGGCGGAATGGCGGCGTATACCCCGCGGCTTTGCGCCGCAGCAAGAGCGCGACCGACGCGTCGGCGGCTTCGAAGGAGAACCCCCTCGACTCGAGATCCTTCACGCCGGCGAGCACCGCCGTTTCGGCCCCCGCGACCATTTCCACGTCGTGCTCTTCGGCTTTGCTGAGGACGCTCCCTTTGCCCGAAAGCTCGCTCAGAACCACGCGCGTCTGATTGCCCACGAGAGCCGGATCGATATGCTCGTATGCGCGGGCATTTCTGCGAATCGCGGCAACGTGAACGCCGCCCTTGTGGGCAAATGCGCTTCGGCCCACGTACGCCATGTGCGCGTCGGGCGCGAGATTGGCAACTTCGGCGACGAAATGGGAAAGCTCCGTAACGTGGACGAGGGCGCCGTCGCCGAGGCAGCGCAATCCCAACTTCAATTCGAGGCTCGGCGCAATGGCCGAGAGGTTCGCATTGCCGCACCGCTCGCCGTAGCCGTTGATTGTCCCCTGCACGTGGCGCGCGCCTCCGCGGACCGCCGCGAGGGAGACGGCGACGGCGCACCCCGTGTCGTCGTGGGCGTGAATGCCGAGCGTGTGGCTCAACGCGGCGAGCGCCCGCACCGCCGCTTCGACGTCCCACGGCATCGTCCCGCCGTTGGTATCGCAGAGGACGACGACCTCCGCGCCGCCGCGAATCGCCGCGTGGAGCGTTTCGGTCGCGTAGCGCGCATCGTGGGCATAGGCGTCGAAGAAGTGCTCGGCGTCGTAGATGACGCGACGGCCGCTCGCGCGCAGGAAGGCGACGCTCTCTTCGATCATCCGGAGGTTCTCTTCCGGCGTCGTGCGAAGCACTTCGGCGACGTGGAAGAGCGAGCTTTTTCCGAAGATCGTGCAGGTCGACGTGCCCGATTCGAGGAGGGCACGAAGGCTCGGATCTTCATCGGGGCCAATGCCGGCGCGGCGTGTCGAGCCGAACGCCGTGAGTACCGCATTTTGCCAATGCATGTCGCGGGCGCGGGCGAAGAACTCGGCGTCTTTCGGATTCGAGCCGGGCCACCCTCCTTCGATGAAAGAGACGCCGGCGGCGTCGAGCCGTTGCGCGACGCGAAGCTTGTCCGAGCAGGTGAGGGAAATCCCTTCGCGCTGTGAGCCGTCGCGAAGGGTCGTGTCGTAAAGGTGAACCGCGAGGGGCGAGGCTCCCGCCACCGCGCCCGTTTTAGGGCTCACGGGGCGCGCCGCTCGTGGGCGGCGATGTTCGCTTCGAAGGAGAGGAGGTAGCCGAGCTCGTCGACGCCGTTCAAGAGGCAGTGCTTCGAGAAGGCGTCGATGGGGAACGTCGCCGTCGAGCCGTCGGGGAGCGTGAGCGTCTGGCTCGCGAGGTCGACCTGCACGGTGACGTTCGCGTCGGCCGTGCGGAGCGCGAGCAAACGCGCGTGGGTCGCGTCGTCGACGGCAATGGGCAAAAGCCCATTTTTAATCGCATTACCTCGAAAAATGTCGGCGAAGGATTTGGCGACGATGGCGCGAAACCCGAAGTCGACCAAGGCCCAGGGGGCGTGCTCGCGCGACGATCCACAGCCGAAATTCGCACCCGCGAGAAGAACCTGCGCCCCCTTCGCCTCGGGGCGCGACAGCGGAAATTCGTCACCACGGGCCGTGCGCCAATCGGCGAAGAGCGCGTCGCCGAGCCCCTTCTTCGAGGTGACCTTGAGAAAGCGCGCGGGGACGATCTGGTCCGTGTCGATGTCGTCCGTGGGGAGAGAGACGATGCGCGAGTCAAGCGACGTGAATGCGTTCATGGGATAAGCCTCCGACTCGAATTAGACCGTGCGCGCGTCGGCGACGTGCCCGCGAAGGGCCGAGGCCGCGGCCGTGAGGGGCGAGGCGAGGAAGGTTCGTCCGCCCGGGCCTTGGCGCCCTTCGAAGTTTCGATTGCTGGTGCTCACGGCATATTGGCCTGGTTTCAACATGTCGCCGTTCATCGCGATGCACATCGAGCAGCCGGCCTCGCGCCACTCGGCGCCGGCATCCACGAAGATGCGATCCAGGCCCTCGGCCTCTGCCTGCTTTTTGATCTGCTTCGAGCCGGGGACGACGAGCATCCGAACGCCCTTGGCGATCGTTTTCCCCTTTAAAACGCCGGCGGCGAGGCGGAGATCGCTCATGCGCGAGTTGGTGCACGAGCCGACGAACACGACGTCGACCTTCTGCCCGAGGATCGCCGCGTCGGCCTCGAGGTTCATGTATTTGAGCGCCTTCTCGAGGGCTGCGCGCTGGGCCGGATCGCTCAGCGAGCCGGGCGCCGGGATGCGCCCGCTAATGGGCATTCCCATTCCCGGGTGCGTTCCGTAGGTGATCATCGGCTCGAGGGTGGCTGCGTCGATGGCGACCGTCTGATCGAACGTCGCGCCTTCGTCGGTCGTGAACGTCTTCCAACGCGCGACGGCGGCGTCCCACGCGGCGCCGTGCGGCGCGAGCTCGCGACCCTCGAGGAACGCCAACGTCTTCTCATCGGGGGCGATCATCCCGGCGCGGGCGCCGGCTTCGATGGACATGTTGCAGACGGTCATCCGCGCTTCCATGTCGAGGGCGCGAATCGCCGAGCCCGTGTATTCGATGACGTGACCCGTCGCGCCGCCGACGCCGATGCGCGCGATGAGCCCGAGAATAATGTCCTTCGCAGTCACACCGGGCGAGAGCTCGCCCTCGACACGCACTTCGAGCGTCTTCGGCTTTCGCTGAAGCAGGCACTGACTGGCAAGTACGTGCTCCACCTCGCTCGTGCCGATCCCGAAGGCGAGCGCGCCAAACGCGCCGTGGGTCGACGTGTGGCTGTCGCCGCAAACGATTGTCATCCCCGGCTGGGTGATGCCGAGCTCGGGGCCGATCACGTGCACGATCCCCTGCTTTTCCGAGGCGAGGCTATAGAGCGTCACGCCGAACTCGGCGCAGTTCGCCTCGAGCTTGTCGAGCTGCGCGACGGCCTGCGGGTCGACCGTCGCCAGGTGCTTCGGCAGCGTCGGCGTCGAGTGGTCCATCGTCGCGACGGTGCGCTCGGGGCGACGAACCTTGAGCCCCCGCTCCCGAAGGCCCGTGAAGGCCTGGGGCGACGTGACCTCGTGAATCAGGTGGAGGTCGATATACAGAATTGCGGGGGCGGCCCCCTCTTCCGTGACGACGTGGGCGTTCCAAACCTTCTCGAAGAGCGTCGTTTTTCCCGAGGCCATGATGTTCTCGTCAGCCCGCGTGGGCCGTGTTTGCTGTTTTCGTCGCGAGGGCCGCCGTCGCCGTCACCTGCGAAGGGCGCTCGTCTTTCGCGTCGCGTGCATGCGCCCCGTGCGCCCACTCGTCCGCCGTCGAGCTCGCCGCCAACATGCGATTGAGCGCTTTCAGATAGGCCTTCACGCTCGCCACGATAATGTCGGTATCGGCGCCATGACCGTGAAATACGCGCGGTTTCACGTCGCTCGTTTGCGGATTCAGTGGGCCTTGATCACCGCCACCACGGATTCTCACGCTCACCTCGCCGAGGGCGTCGATCCCCTCGGTGACGGCGTGAACCGAGAACTCGAGAAGGGTCGCGTGGGCTTTGACGATCGTGTCGATGGCCTTGTACGCCGCATCGACGGGCCCCGTGCCGACCGACGCGCGCGTCTCCGTGGTGCCGTCGGGGCAGCGCAAACGAACGGTCGCCGTGGGCATGCCCATCGTGCCGCAGCCGGCGAGGAGCCCTTCGAGCGTATAGAAGTCGCACGACGTCGGCGTCTCGTCGGCAACCATCGCTTCGAGGTCGGCGTCGGTCACCTGCTTACGTCGATCCGCCAGTGTCTTGAAGCGCGAAAAGACCGAATCGAGATCGCTCCCGCTAAGGGGATATCCGAGCTCGGCCAAACGAGCACCCAGCGCGTGCCTGCCCGAGTGCTTGCCGAGAACCAGGCGCGTCTGCGCGGCGCCGACGGTCTCTGGGCGCATGATCTCGTAAGTCTCTTGGTTTTTCAGCATTCCATCTTGGTGAATGCCTGATTCGTGCGCGAACGCGTTGGCGCCCACGATGGCCTTATTCGGCTGAACCTGGATTCCCGTGGCAGTGCTCACTACGCGGCTCACGCGTGTGAGCTGCGTCGAGTCGATTCCCGTCTGCAGCTTGAAGCGCGCGGCCCGCGTCTTCAACGCCATGACGACCTCTTCGAGAGACGTATTGCCCGCGCGTTCGCCGATTCCGTTAATCGTCACTTCGGCCTGGCGCGCCCCGGCATGAAGCCCGGCGAGCGTGTTCGCGACGGCCATGCCGAGATCGTCGTGGCAGTGGACCGAGATAATCGCTTTTTCGATTCCCGGAACGTTCCCCCGAATGCCGGCGATGAGCGCGCCGAACTCGTCGGGCATCGTGTAGCCCACGGTATCGGGAATATTGAGGGTCGTTGCGCCCGCCTTGAGCGCGAGCTCGAGGACTTCGTAGAGAAAGAGCGGATCGCTCCGCCCCGCGTCCTCAGGGCTGAACTCGATGTCGTCGCAGAAGCCGCGGGCGTACGCGATCATCTCGTAGGCCTTCTCTTTCACCTGCTCGCGCGACATCCGCAGCTTGTGCTGCATATGAATGTCCGAGGTCGCGAGGAAGATGTGAACGCGCGGTCGGGTTGCGACATGCACCGCTTCCCAGGCTTTGTCGATATCGCCCTTCGCCGCCCGTGCGAGGCCGCAGATGATCGGCGGCGCCGGCGTTGGGCGGCCTTCGGTCACCTGCGCGCCGACGCGCTCGGCGATGGATCGTACCGCGGCGAGGTCGTCGGCGGAGGCCGCCGGAAACCCCGCCTCGATCACGTCGACGCCGAGGCGCGAGAGCGCGCGGGCCACGTCGAGCTTCTCGGTGCGGGTCATCGTCGCGCCGGGAGACTGTTCCCCGTCGCGGAGTGTCGTATCGAAAATGCGAACGTAGTCCGGATTCATCGCGCTCATGGCTGTCTCTCCTCGAGGCTCTGTCTTTTTCGGAGAGACCGCGTCAGTCGCCCGCTTTGGTCGTGACCGGATCCAAGAACGGCATCATCTGACGGAGCTCGGCACCCACCGTTTCGAGCTTCTGATCGCGCTCTTTCACGCGCTCGGCCTCGAACCACTTTCGACCCGACTCGTTCTCGGCGATCCACTTGCGGGCGAAGGCGCCGCTCTTGATCTCGCCGAGGATGCGGCGCATCTCGTCTTTCGTGCGCGAATCGACGATGCGCGGGCCCGCCGTGTAATCGCCATATTCGGCCGTGTCGCTAATCGAGTAACGCATGTAGTTGAGACCACCGCGGTACATGAGATCGACGATGAGCTTCAGCTCGTGGAGGCACTCGAAGTAGGCGACCTCGGGCTGGTAACCCGCCTCGACGAGCGTGTCGAAGCCGGCCTTCACAAGGGCGCTCGCGCCGCCGCAGAGGACGGCCTGCTCGCCGAAGAGATCGGTCTCGGTCTCTTCGGCGAAGGTAGTTTCCAGGACTCCGGCGCGAGCCGCGCCGATCGCCTTTGCGTACGAAAGGGCGAGATCGTGAGCCTTGCCGCTCGCGTCTTGGTGCACGGCGATGAGCGCCGGAACGCCGCCACCCGCTTCGAACGTCTCGCGAACGCGGTGGCCGGGGCCCTTGGGAGCGATCATCGAAACATCGATGTCGACGCGGGGCTTTATGGTGCCGAACCGGATGTTGAACCCGTGGGCGAACATCAGCGTCTTGCCCGGCATCAGCTGCGGCTCGATCTGCTCGGCGTAGATCTTCGCCTGCGACGTATCGGGCGTGAGAACCATGATGACGTCGGCCCATGCCGCCGCTTCCGACACGGCCGAGACCTTAAGCCCCGCAGCGCGGGCTTTCGCGACGCTTTTGCTCGTGTCGTGCAGGCCGATGCAGACGTCGACGCCGCTGTCCTTCAGGTTGAGCGCATGGGCATGGCCTTGGGAGCCGTAGCCGATGATCGCCACCTTCTTGGACTGGATGATGCCGAGGTCTGCCTGCTTGTCGTAATAGATCTTCGCCATGGTCGCTTATCCTTAGGTCGAGAGAAAAACGGGAATCTCGGGAGTGCGGTGGCTCGCGCTCAGGCGGCCGCGGTTTCCGAAGTCGGTTTCGGAAAGACCGACGGGCGGAGAGCGAGCTCTTCGGAGCTTCGGAGCATGGCGACCGCGCCCGTGCGGACCATCTCGAGGATTTTGAACGGTCGGAGAACGTCGACCAGCCCTTCGATCTTGTCGCCGGTGCCGGTGATTTCGACGATGAGAGCCTCGGGCGCGACGTCGATGACGCGCGCGCGGAACACGTCGCACAGCTGCATGACCTGCGCGCGGTCTGCGGCGCCCACGCCAACTTTGATAAGCGCGAGATCGCGAATCACGGTTTGCGCGCGGCTCGTGTCTTCGACCCAGAGCACGTTGACGAGCTTGTAGAGGTTCGCCTCGAGCCTGAGTGCCGCGTCGTCGTCGGCCTCCATGACGAGGGTCATGCGCGAGACGCCTTCGCGCTCGGTGCGGCCGACGGTGAGCGACTCGATGTTGTAGCCGCGCCGACGAAAGAGGCTCGTCACGCGGTTTAGAACGCCGGGGCGGTCTTCGACATACGCAATGAACGTTCGAAGCGTCGACGTGCTCATAGAGTCTCCTTCGCAGCCTTTTCGGGCACTACCGCCACCGGCCTGCGAATCATGTCGTGAAGGTCGGCCCCGGCCGCGACCATCGGATAAACGCTGTCTTCGGCTTCGACGCGGAAGTCGATGACCACGGTGCCGGGCGTCTCGCGGGCGCGTTTCACGGCCTCTGCGACCTCCTCGCGGCGCGTCACACGAATGCCCGTTAGCCCGTGGGCCTCTGCGAGCTTCACGAAGTCCGGGCTCTTCATGGGAGTCGCCGAATACCGTTTATCGTAGAAGAACTCTTGCCACTGGCGGACCATGCCGAGATACCCGTTGTTGATGACGGCGATGTTGATTTTCGCCTCTTCCTGCGCGCAGGTCGAAAGCTCACACGCCGTCATTTGAAATCCGCCGTCGCCGACGATGACCCACACTTCTTCGTTGGGCATCGCCAAGCGCGCGCCGAGGGCGGCGGGGAGCGCGAAGCCCATGGTGCCGAGGCCGCCCGAGGTGATCAGCTTTCGCGGGTGGTCGTGCTTGTAGTATTGCGCTTCCCACATTTGGTGCTGGCCCACGTCGGTCACCACCAGCGCATTCCCCTCGGTGATTCGCCACAAGTCGTGCATCACGTGGGCGGCGAAGAGGCGGCCGTCGTGCGGCATCGTCTGGATATCGCGAACCGCGGTATCGCCTTTGAGCGCCTCGATGTGGGCCACCCACGGCGCGCGCTTTCGCGTCGCCACGTTGGGGACGATCGACGCGAGCGTCTGCTTCACGTCACCTACCAACGCGACGTCGACTTTGACGTTCTTGTTGATCTCGGACGGATCGAGCTCGGCGTGGATCTTCTTCGCGCGCGGCGCGTAGTTCTTCAGATTGCCCGTGACGCGGTCGTCGAAACGCATGCCCAACGCGATGAGCAGGTCGGCCTCTTGGATGGCCTTGTTGACCCACGCTTCGCCGTGCATTCCCATCATTCCGAGCGCCAACGGGTCGGTCGCGGGGAAGCCGCCTAGCCCCAAGAGCGTGCACGCGACGGGGATCCCCGTGCGCGCCACGAGCTCTCGCAGAAGCTCGGTCGCCTCCGACTTCACGATGCCGTGGCCCGCGAGGATGACGGGGCGCTCGGCCGCGTCGATGAGGGCGATGGCGCGCTCCAAGTCGAGGGCGCGCGCCTTGAGCTCGGGGCGATATCCCGGCAAGCGCACCGGCGGCGGCTCGAGGACGAATTCGCACGACGCCTGCTGCGCGTCTTTCGTGATGTCGACCAGCACCGGACCGGGTCGCCCCGAGCGCGCCACGTAGAACGCCTCGCGCAGCGTGGGGGCGATCTCCTCGGCGGTCGTAACGAGATAGTTGTGCTTCGTAATCGGCAGTGTGACGCCGGTGATGTCCGTCTCTTGAAATGCGTCGCTTCCCAGCAGATGCGAGGGGACCTGGCCCGTGATGCAGATCATCGGCACCGAATCGAGCATCGCCGTGGCGATGCCGGTGACGAGGTTGGTGGCGCCAGGGCCCGAGGTCGCGAGGCAGACGCCGGTTCTCCCCGAGGCGCGCGCAAAGCCGTCGGCCATATGCGCCGCGCCCTGCTCGTGCCGAACGAGCACGTGGCGTATTGGGTAGTCGAGCATAGCGTCGTACATCGGCATCACGCAGCCGCCCGGATACCCGAATATCGTGTCGACCCCCTCTTCCCTCAGTACCTCCCAAACAATCTGCGCGCCGGTGCGCATCACACTTTCGGGCTCTGCGTCTGAATCACCGTCGCTCTTCAGCACGGGCGCGGCGTTCGCCGAATCCGTCGTTGCCGTCGCGGTTCTCATGCCACGCCTCGCTCAGGCATCGCCGTGGCGCGAAAGGTGGCCGACTCGAGGGCGACCTTCTTGAGGCGCTCGTAGTAGGCGAGGCTCGCTTCGTCCGGCTCGTGCCCGGCCGCGGCGAGCAGCTTCTCCCACGTCGCCAAGAGCTCCGAAGCGCCGCCGTTCTTCTGCACCTGCTCGGCGAGATCCATCG
>JANXMC010000719.1 GCA_025354825.1 Myxococcales bacterium | reverse complement strand
AAGCGCTTCCAGCGCGCGCTGCACGACAGCCAGCCGGTGATCATCTCGTGGTTCGTCGACTTCAACGCGCTCGACGACGAGGGTCGTTTCTTCGCGCCTCCGACGACGCCCGGCCACCAGGGCGGCCACATGACGGTGATGGAAGACTACGAAGTGGTCACTCCGCACTTCGGCACGCTCCCCGTCGGCGTTCTCGAGACGCGCCCCGAGGCGCTGGCCGACGCGCTCTCCGATACGGCGAAGATCTCGTTCATCCGGATCAAGAACTCGTGGGGCAGCGAGCGGGCAGACCGCGGCTTCGTGGTCCCGGGCTACCACGACCTTTATATGAAATACCTCAACGGCCCGGTGAAGGCCTGCGCCGAGAAGGCCGACGGCTCGCCCGATACGACGAGCTGCTACGACCGCCGCCCCTTCGGCGACGTGGTCCTCCCGCCCGGGTACTGAGCGCGCTATTCGGCAGTCGCGAACCGCTCGCAAAAGCGCAGGTTCGTAGGGTAGGGGAAGATGTCCTCGCGGAAGCCCGCGGCGATCCGTTCCTGCTGGGCAATCCAGAATGCAGGGTCGACGAGATCGCCGTTCAGCTCCATGAAGGTGTCCCTCCCCTTTCCCGGCGCGAACAAGAACTGTGGAAATTGTTCGGGGAATACGTCGTGGGGGCCTACCGAGAACCACGGCTCCCCCGACATCTCATCGTCGTAGGACGACGCCGTAGGCAGCCTTCGAAAGTTGCAATCGGTGAGATAGCAAATTTCGTCGTAGTCGTAGAAAACTACCCGACCGAAGCGCGTGACTCCGAAGTTTTTCAAAAGCAAATCGCCGGGGAAGATATTGGCCCCGGCGAGCTCGCGAACGGCATTTCCGTATTCACGTATCGCTTCGCGGGCGTGCCCCTCGTCCGCCGTTTGAAGATAGATATCGAGCGGAATCATGCGTCGCTCGATGTAGAGGTGCTTGATGACGAGCTGCTCCCCTTCGATCTGAAGGCTCGTCCCCGTGAGGCGCTGAAGCTCTTCGAGGAGGGCAGGCTCGAAGCGGTTTAGGGGGAATGCGACGTTCGAGTATTCGAGCGTATCGGCCATTCGCCCCACGCGATCGTGGTACTTCACGAGCAGGTAGCTCGCCTTGACGGATTTTTGGTCCGTGTCTTTCGGCGGAGTGAACCAGTCGCGAATGACTTTGAAGACGACCGGGAACGACGGAAGCGTGAAGACGACCATGACCATCCCGCGCGTGCCCGGCGCGACGACGAAGCTGTCCGTCGAGTGGCGAAGGTGGGTTTGGAGATCACGGTAAAAGAGCGTCTTCCCCTGCTTTTGAAGGCCGACGAGGGTGTAGAGCTCGGCCATCGGCCGGTTCGGCATCAGCGCCTTCAAGAACGAGACGTAGGCCGAGGGGACTTCCATATCGACCATGAAGTACGCCCGTGCGAGGCTGAAAAGGCGTCCGATGTGCTCGGCGTTAATGAGCAACGCATCGAGAAAAAGGCGACCCTGGTCGTCTTGAAGAATCGGGACGACGAAGGGGAACTCTTGATTGCCATTCACGGCGCGGCCCAAAAGGTAGGCCGCCTTATTTCGATAAAAGAGCGACGACAACACCTGGATTTGAAAGTTGTCTTGGCTCGTCCACGGCATCGGGAAGCGCTCTTCGACGACCCTCCCGAGGTTCGCGATGTCGCGATCGAGATCTTGAAACGGATTCTTGAGGCCGAAAGCCGTAATGAGCTCACGAAAGGCCTGCGCGATGCTCGATTGGGCCGGGTAGTAGCACCTGTAGGCTGGTGAATCGCCGTCGAGGTGCTCGGTCGATACCGCCGGCCTCCAGAAGACGTACTCGTTTCGGTAATAGCGACGATGCAGCACGCGGCAGGCGACCGAGTTGTAGAACGTCTCCGCGCACTCCGGCTGGCGGTGCTCGTAGAGAAGCTCGATGTACGCGAGCTTCACCTGGGGCCAGAGCGTCTCGTCTTTGCCCGCCGTCGGAAAACGGAGCGAAAGGGCGTCGACTGCCTCTACGACACGCTGGTCGTACATCTGAATGCGGGCGCGGCCGATCTCCCAACCTTGCGCCCATTCCGCCCGTTCGAAGCGCCCCTTTGCGGCGGCGCTGATCTCGCGAAAGAGCCTGTAGTGCTTGTCGAATCCGTCGAGGATCGTCCGTGCGATGGCTCGGGTATCGGTGCTGGGCGGCGCGGGCAAATCGTCGGTCGTCACCCCGCGACGATACCAGGCTGGAGACGTTGTAGAGCGTTTACGGGCGCCTTCTTCCGTCCCTGTCGCCGCCCATGACGAGCCTTCGCAGTACGTACCTGTGCCTCGTTTCCGTCGGCCTCGTCGCCGGGCTTATCGCCTGCAAATCGAGCGAGCCCGACTCGCCCGACCTGAGCGCCCCCGCAAAGGCCGGCTCGCACAGAACGGACTCGGCGTCGGTTCACGTGGAGGGCCGTCGCAAAACGGTTGGTAGTCGGAAGATCCGGCGCTCCTCGCGCCGAGCATGGCCAATGCCGATATCGAAACAAGGGCGTGGGCGACTCCGATGTTCGTCACGGAGTTCGGTTGCAACGTGAAAGACGCGCGCGGCGCAAAGTGGATGTCCGCCGAGCTCGATTTGCAAGATCGCTATCTCGCATCGAGCACCGCGTGGGCGTGGGAGCCGGGCGATTGGGGCATTCGCGACGAGGCGCTCACGATGCGCGCCGAGACGTCGCGGGTGATGTCGCGCCCCTACCCTCGCGCCGTCGCCGGCGATTTGCTGGCGATTGAGCGGCCCGAGCCCGGGCACCTCTTGATGCGCAACCGCGCGACGGAGCGCACCAAGGGTCTGCCCCACGAGGTCTCCTTTTCAACGCGCACATCGCGAGCTACGAAACGTATTGCGATGACGTGAAGATCGCAGACTCGGTTGCCACCGCGGGCGTTGGCCGCGCCGAGCGGCCCGTAATTGCCTATCGCGGCGGCGGGAGCGACGGGAAGATTCGACGACGACGGGGCGCGCGTACGCGAAGGGCGTCCCCCTCGCTCGGCCCCGAGCTGAGAACGTCGATGCGGACGGCGAAGGCGTCGAACGCCCCCTCCTCCGACACGGTCGCGAACGCATGCCCACCGATGCCGAGCTTCATCGACCCCCCGCGCCCTTCCGTGACGGCGCGCGGTGCGTGCCGCACCAACGAGCCGATAGCACGATGTAGGAGCTAGCAGGCTGACGCCTCGCGTCAACGCGGAGACGCTTAATTTACGCGCGCCCTTGAGTCTCGGCCCTGCCCCGGAAACCGAGGCGACACGCGGCGAGCCGGCGCACGAGCGCGTGTCAGGCAAAGGTCAGCGGTACGTCGGATGGGCGATGAACCGGAGGATTCGACCGCACTCGGCCGAGCCCAGCTCGCCGCGGCAGACGTCTTCCCCCTCGAACTCGCGTAGGCCGGCGGAGAGCGAGCGCATCATCGTGTGCGTGACGTCGTGGCCGCCGTTTTTGCAGCGCGGGTCGCTGCAGGCGAGCACGAAGAGCGCGGGCGCGCTGTCGACGACGACGCGGCGAATGTGCTTCGAATCGGCGGTGTGACCGCCGGCGCGCCGCTCTTCGATTTCGAGACGAAGGTCGAGGAGGTTGGGCAGCTCGTCGCGCAATCGCGGCGCTTCGTCTTCGCGACGGCGGCGTTCTGCGAAGCGTTGGGCGGCTTCTCCGCCGTTACGGTTTCCCATCATGGTGGCGCGCCTCCTCAGGCCCAGCGATGGGCGTCTTGCTTGACCGCGCCGATCTCGGCGTCGAGTGCGTTGGCGGCCTCGTCCTTCGACGTCTGCGACCCTTCCATCTTTCGGCGGTATTGCACGAAGGCCAAGTCGAGCCGCTGAATCGCGCCGCTGATCGTCGTCATGAGAGAGACCACGACCGGCGAGCCGACGAAGCGACCCGAGGCGAGGCGATTGGCCGTTCCGAGCCGGTCGAGGAGCTGCGAGGCGCTCTTCTCGAGGGGCTCGGGCACGCTCTCGGTTCCGCTCCAACGCGCAATGCGGACCGTCGCGTCGAGAGACTCCAAGAGTGACTCGAGGACACCTCGCAAATACGTGACGCGCTGATCTTTCATTGTTGGACCTTACCAGCCAAAGCGGACCCCCGTGGGAAGAATCGTGCAAAGGCTGGACCGCGCGGAGGCTGGGCCCGGCGCAGCCGTTCGGTTTTATGCGAAATGCCGATTTGCTAGTTGGATGTCGGACAACTTCCGCTTTTCGGAGCATTTCGCAAGTGGCCATTCTGACGTGCGCGCGGACGTCGACGCGGTCGAGGCGTCGGTCGCGACCGACGCGCGCCCGTCAACGGCCTGCGTGCGAGGTGATGCGCGCGTTTCGCTCGAGGAATCGGCGAATTTCGACGCCGATGTGGGGGCCCAAAACAGGCAAGTGGCCGGCGCCTTCGACCGTCCATAGCTCGGCGGCGCCTCCCGGGGCGCACCCTTCGTACGAGGTGACCCGCGTCTCGAAGACGCGGTCGCCGTTGGCGAGATCCTTCGGCGGAAGGGCGCGATTGGGGCGGGGGGCGCACCGATTCATCCGCGCCCAGGCAGCGATACCGCCTTCGGCGCCGAGGTACGGCAGCGGCTCGCGGTCGCGATCGAGAAAGCCGCCTTCGTAGCGCGTCGATGCGTCCTCGCTGCCATGCAGCTCGAGAACGGCGATAGGCGCGTCCGGCGTGCATGCGCCGAGATTGGCGAAAAGCGCGCCTCCCGAGCTGACGACGGCGGCGAAGTGCGATGCGGCGACGCAGGCGAGCCTATGCGCCATGTAGCCGCCGTTGGAGTGGCCGACGACGTAAACGCGTCGAGGGTCGATGGAATACCGCGACTGAAGCCG
>JANXMC010000700.1 GCA_025354825.1 Myxococcales bacterium | reverse complement strand
GACACGGGCGGCAGGGTATGAACCGCGGTGGATGCGAGGCCGAGCACGCGCGACGCGGTCTCCGCCGATCGGGCCGCGTCGGGCGATCCGAAGGGCGCGAGCGCCTGGGCGAGCTCGGCGACGTTGTTGAAGCGCTGGGTCGGGTCTTTCTGGAGGCAACGGTGCACGGCCCGCGAAAGATTGGCGGGGATCTCCGGCCGGACGTCGCTCAGGATCGGCGGCGACGCTTCGAGCACCCGCGCGCAGAGCTCGCCCGTCGTGGTGCCGACGAACGGCGAGTCTCCCGACAGCATTTCGTACAGGACGACTCCGAGCGACCAAATGTCCGTGCGCGCGTCGACGTCCCGCGTGGACCGCATCTGCTCGGGCGACATGTACGCCGGCGACCCCATGATCGCGGTCGGATTCGTGATGCGCGACGCGACGGCGGCATCGACGGCAGAGCGCTCGAACTTGGATATGCCGAAGTCGAGAACCTTGATGCAGGGCTTTCCGTCGCGGCGGCGCGATAGGAACAAGTTCGCGGGCTTCAAATCGCGATGAACGATGCCCAGCGCGTGGGCCTCTGCGATCGCCTCGACGGCTTGGAGCACCAGATCGATTGTCTCGCGAACCGTGAACGTCTTTTTCGCGCCGAGGAGCGCGTCGAGGTCTTCGCCTTCGAGGTGTTCCATCACGAGGAACGGCGTGCCATCCTCTAGGGTGCCCACGTCGAGGACCCGCACGCCGTGCTCGCTCCGGATTTTGATCATCGCGCGCGCTTCGCGAAGGAAGCGCTCGGTGAACTCTTCGCTTGCGGCGTACTCGTGGCGCAGCACCTTCACGGCGACGCGCTCGTCGAGCTTCACGTGCCGCGCGGCGAGGACGACGCCCATCGCGCCGGAGCCGATGGTCCCCTCGACGTGGTAGCGGCCGTCGAGAACTCGACCCCCTTCCGTCCCGGATCGGGACGTGAGAGGCGCTTCGGACGTTTCATCTTCGGGCCGCATGAGCTCCTCGCGAACGACGGCAGGGGTTCCGTTCGCCGACGGAATTGCCAGAAGCGCGCCAGGCCTTCGCGGAGCCCGTCATTGCGGACGCCCTTGTAAACCCGCCGGGAGCGGGCGCGAGAACGGCCATTCGCTGTGGCAGATTGCCAGAAGGGCCAGCGAAGTGAGCGCCCGCGCCCGGTTCGCCGCATGTGTGCAGAAGGTCGCGCGCTCGCGCTACACCACGTCGAACGGATAGCCGCCGTCGCTGTAGGCCTTCGTGGCGATCGCTTTGCGCAGCTCGTCGTCGTTCTTTTCAAACGACGCGACCGCCTCGCCCAGGCGGCGTTCGGCCGCCGAGACGAAGATGGTCGTCAGATCGATCTCCCGTCGCGCCCCTTCTTCGCCCCGTTTTTCAATGGCGCGCGTCGTGCGCGCGAGGAGCGCGGCGATGGCGTAAAGATCGATGGCCATATCGGCGACACGCTTTTGCGTATATTGCATTTCGGATATTTCTGTCCCGTGTTTGCGCAATACCTTTTCGGTATTGCGCGCAAGCTCCGCGGAGAACTCTTCGAAGAGCACGGACTCTCGGCTCAAGATCGGGTGAGCGCGCGTAAGCCGCTCGCGGCCGAGGGCCGAGCGCGCCTTTCGAATGGCGAAATCCGACAAGAGGCCAAACCCCTTGATCGGCTCGCGCATCGCGCGGGAGACGTCGGCAAGCGCCTTGCCGGGACCTTGCATTCCCGAAAGGGCGATGAAGCAACGAAGCGTCTCGTTCGTGCCGTCGAAGATGAGGCTCACGCGGCTGTCGCGGAAGATTCGCTCGTACGGGTGGTCTTGCATGAAGCCGATGCCGGCGGCGATCTGCAACGCCTCGGCGGCCACACGACCGAGCCCTTCGGAGGCCGCGACTTTGCAAATCGCGCTCTCGACGGAGAAGTCGGCGTCGTTCGCGTCGGTGAAGCCGGTCGTGAGGTAGACCATGCTTTCGAGGGCGTAGGTCTCGGCCGTCATCATGGCGATCTTGTCTTTGATGAGGCCGAATTCGCCAATGCCGCGGCCAAAAGCTCTGCGCTCGTGGGTGCGCTCGACGGCGAGCTTCAAGAGCCGCTTGCAGATGCCGACGCAGGCGCTCGCGAGGCTCAATCGACCGTCGTTGAGCACTTCGACGGCGACCTTGAAGCCGCGCCCCTTTTCGCCGAGCACGTTCCCCGACGGGACGCTCACGTCGTCGAAGTAGAGCGGCGTCGTCGACGCGCCACGAATCCCGAGCTTCCCTTCCGACGGTCCGCTCTTGATCCCCATGGCCCGTTCGGTGATGAACGCGGTGAGCTTCGGCTTCATCCCCTCTTCGCGCTTCGACGTGCGCGCGAACACGGTGAAGACGTCGGCCATTCCGCCGTTCGTAATCCACACTTTCGAGCCGTTGAGAGCATAGCTTTTCCCGTCGGCGCTCAGCTCGGCGTGGGTGTGAACGCCTGCGGCGTCGCTGCCGGCGCTCGGTTCGGTGAGAGCGAAGGCGGCGATCGATTCGCCCGACGCGAGGCGCGGAAGGTAGGCTCGCTTCTGCTCGTCACTGCCAAATAGCAAAATGCCCTTGAGGCCAATCGAGTTGTGCGCGCCGAGGGTGAGCGCAATCGACAGATCGACCCCAGCGACCTCTTGAATCACACGGGCGTAAGCCGAATTGGAAAACCCGAGGCCGTTGTATTCGACGGGAATCGTCATTCCGAAGAGGCCGAGCTGCTTCAGCCCTTCCAAGACGGCGTCGGGGATTGCGGCGTCGCGGTCGATCTTCGCGGCGTCGATGTTCGACACGGCGAACTTGCGGAAGCTCTCGAGCAGGCGGTTGACGGCGTCGATCTCGCCGTCGGCCATCTCGGGATAGGGGAAGACCATCCCCTCGGCGATGACGCCGTGGAACAGCGACTTCATGAACGCCTGGTCGATCATCGCCATGAGAATGAGAGAGCACAATTTGCCTTACGCCAGCAACCTATGAACCCCATCGCGGGGCGCGCGGGTGCCGGCGTGACGCCGCTCTGACGCGTTGCAATGTGACGGTCTCACGGGAATGCGAGACGCAACTGTCACTCAAAAGTTTCAGTTGCGTGATGCAACGTTCCCTCAACTTTGATGTCGCACCCGTCCCCCGCCGCGCGCCCCACGAGGTTTCTCGGTCTCGCCCTCTTGCTCGTCGCGGGGGGCGCCTGCTCGTCGTCGAAGAGCCCGGCGACAGGCGTGCCGCTTCCGTCGGGCGCCGTCCCCCCGGTCACCGCAGCGCTCTCGCCCCACGTTTACGTCTCGTATCCACAGGACGATACGCTGCGGGTAAACCATATTCAGTCGAAGGGGACGCACAACAGCTATCACGTGGAGCGCGAGGGGAACGATCAGCCCGAGTGGCAATTCACCGAACGCCCCCTCGACCAGCAGCTTGGCGATTTGGGTGTGCGGCAGATCGAGCTCGATATCAACTTTCGGGCCGACGAAACGGGCTTCGACGTTTTTCACATCGAGATCTTCGACGCTGTCTCGAACTGTTTCAAATTCGAAGATTGCCTCCTGACGATTGGCAAGTGGAGCGAAGCGCATCCGGGGCACCAGCCGATTTACGTGCAGATCGAGCCTAAAGCCGTCTTCTATCCCGACAAGGCCGAGGCCTATTTCAAAACGCTCGAGCAGGCGATTCTCGACGTCTTCCCGCTCGATCGCCTTCTCACGCCGGACTCGGTTCGCGGATCGTCGAAGACCCTCGGCGAAGCGATCGCCGACCACGGCTGGCCGACGCTGCGCGAAGCGCGCGGCAAAGTCTTCTTCGGATTCGACAACACGGGCGACGTGCGCGCGGCGTATTTGCGAAACAACACCCTCGATGGGCGGCTGATTTTCGTCGAC
>JANXMC010000697.1 GCA_025354825.1 Myxococcales bacterium | reverse complement strand
ATCGACGCCAGTCACGATTACGACCGGGGGGGCGTCTCGCTCGAATTTTTTCGTGCGCTCGTGCACCTTCTGGTCGACCCATGGCAACCAGGGGTCTTCGCCGGACGCGAGCCCTGCTCCCTGTGTCAGTTCTCCGGTGGCCCAGCGTCCCTCGGCTTCGAAGGCAGTACAGTCCTCCTGGGCTCCGCGAATCTCTTCGTGCCGGGCGTGCAGGAGAACGTGTTCGTGGCTCCAAGCCTAATTGTTCACTACATTGATGCGCACGGGTACATGCCGCCCGAAACGTTCCAAGAGGCTGTTATCAAATGTCCGTCGATGGGGTCGCTGCCCTATCGAAAGGCGCTGCTCGACCGGGGGCTCCGCGTCGAACGCTCCGGCCGCGCGTGATGCGGAGCGCGCGACCTGTCCTGCTCGTGACGGCTAAGGCGTGGTCCGAAAACGATGGAACGAAAGGTCCGTGACCCATCAGCCACGCCGAGACGCTGCTCGCCGCGCGTCTACGCGTCACCCCGGCGTGGCTGATGGGTCACTCTGCAGCGGACGGGCAAGGTCGTCGCGAGCGACGGGCGGGATGAAGGCCGCTGAGCTGTTCGTCAACCCTCAGCTCGTTTGCGGCGCTCCTGGCAGCGCCATCGCCCGTGTGTTTTTCGCTGATGCGAACCGCCAACCCGCCGTGCGCGTCACGACAATCGAGCGCGATCGCGAACGGCGCTCGCTCGTAGAACGCGGCAACACGCCCATCGCGACGCCCCCAATCGGGCATTTTCGGCGTCCGCCAGAGTGCGTCGAGTGCGTCACGGGCATTCCAACCGCGACCTCACCGCGCTACTGTCCGAACGCGAGGCGATGGTCCGCGGGCTCTCGCGGGCGAAGACGTCCGCTCGGCTCTCGCAAGGATCTCGTCAATCTGGACCACGTCGCGTGCGTTCGGGCGGCCAGGCTGGTCAAGCGCGCGCTGGCCGACGGATGCGGCCGCACGTCGGATGCGACGATCCAAGCGCACAGCTCATCGCCCGCGACCCACGAGTCCGCTTGCGTATCGGGGACGTCGCTGGCGAGTAGAGGAAGGAAGTCGTCGAAGGATTCGCGGAGCACAGTGATTCCGCCCTCCGAGTCGAACTCGATCACCGCCGCATCGTCCGCGTTCTCCGCAGCCATGTCGAACGCGAGCACGCCACCGCCGAAACTGCCGGCGAACGATGCGAAGCCGACCGCGGCCGCGGAGACGATGTCGACGTCGTCGGGATAGAGCTTCGTAAGCGGTTCCCTTCGCGCGAGCTGCCAATCGCCAAACTCGTCACTCTGAACGTCTTCGAGATGCGCAGCGAACGCTTGGAACCGGGCTGAAAGCCGTGGGTCTGCGCGACGCATCATCGGCTGGCAGATCTACACCTCGGACGTTGCGAGCAAGAGGACGGCGACATCTTCCTCCGTCAACTGACCCACCCCGCGGTGGCCCGACTTGGTCGTTACGGCGCGACGTGGAGGCTTGCTTCGTCTTACTCCTCGCGCTTCGCGGTCACTTTCCCGCGGTCGGCCGCCCCGCGGGTCACGACGACGTCGGGGTATTCGGCGATCCGCGCGGGAGTGGCGCGCCACGCAGCCTCGGACGCACCCGCCGGCACCTTCGTTAGGCGAGTAGCTGCCCGCGGCGCGGAGGACTTCAGCTTGACGGGCGAGCGCCTGCACGTCGCCGCGGATCATCTCGCTCGCCGGTCCGCGCGCCGGGGTCGTCACGACGACAATTCGAAAGCGTCGTCGACGGCGAGCACGGCAAGCGAGGCTGCGTAGACGACGACAAGCGCGCCGCCCTCCCAGGTTGCCGGCTCGAACCGCGCCGAAACGTCAGTACGCCGTGCGCTTATGGAAGAGCGAGATCCGTAGACTACGCGCGAGCTCGCGCTGCCCGTCGGGGACGTTTGGCAGCGCGAGCGCGCCGGCTACTTCCCCGGCCCCGCGTGACGCGCTAGCGCCCGTAGCTCACGCACCCATGAATCTCCCCCTGCTTTCCGCAGGTCATGCGAAACCCGAGGAGAAGCCGCGTCACGTACGCCTGGTCGCCGTAGGTCGACGCAAACTCGGCGATCGTGACCGTCCCCGTCGGGAGGCTGGGGCACGCCTTGCCGTCGGCTTCGACTTGAAAGCTCGGGAGCCGCGCGCCTCCGCCCGGTGGGTCCGCGATGACGTACATGCCCGGCGCCAAGTACTGGCCGTGGACAAAGTCGCTCATGAAGGAGACCACCCACGCCGAGCTCTTCGTGACGACGTTCAATTGGAACGATGACTCCGACGTCGCCGCCCCCCCCCAAGTCCCGCGCCGCTCGTCGATCTCCGAGTGGCCTTGAATTCCCGAGTCCCCGCCGCTCTCGTCGACGGAGAAGAGATAGCCGCGATGGATGCACGGGAGAAGCTCTGGCGCGCTAGCGAGCGCCGCATCGAAGTCCGCTCCGGCGTCGACACCCGCGTCGCTGCCGCGGCCTGGCGTCTGCACGACCGGCACCCCAGTATTGCTAGGGCCCGCGCTGGTTGCATCGCGTGCCCCGGCGTCACGCGTGGCGGTCGCCCCGTCGTCAGTGGGCTTCGCCCCGTCAACGGAGTTCGCGTCTATGGCGCCGCCGCACGCCGTTTGGAACCCATACAGCGCGATGAAGAGGGGACCAGAGAGCCGTGTACGGAGAGCCTTCGTCATAGGGACTCCGCATACCGCGCGCAGCCGCGGATTCGCATCACTCGATCCGAGCCCTCATCGCACCACCCATCGAACGACAGAGACGCGGCGCTGACCGATGTCGAGCCCGCGTCGGATTCCGAAGTGTCGAGGGAGCGGAGCACGTAGGAGCCTCGCGAGAGCGAGCACCCGGACGCCCCTATTACGAGGTCGAGACCGTCGCCGTTTCGCGAAATCGTGTGGGCTCCGAGCGAGGGGACCGTGCTCGTAGCGGTGCTCAAGGTGACGCCGATTCCAAAGCCGTCACCCCGCGTCGCGGAGACCTCGAGCCCTCGGTTGATCAGAGCTTCCCATTGCGAATCAAGGTTCGTCATCGTCCACTCGCCAGCCTCGTAGGGGCCGGGCTGGCCGTCGACGACGAACGAGAAAACGTTGCGACGATCGAGGGCGCACGCCGCCATCGGGTCTACGTCGCGAGGTGATGCGGCCGCGGCGTCTGCCGATCGCCCTGGGCTACGTGCGTCGCCCGTCACGGGTCCTGCGTCACGTAGCTCCACGATGGGGGGCGACGGATCACCGGGCTCGTCCACCCTTGGCGATATCGGCGCGCCCGCGCCGCAGGCTGTGACGAGCCCGAAGATGGCCGTCGGGAGGCCTCGAGCGGCGGCCCATCGCGCATTCGATGTCGGTGGGTTCATTGGACGTGGTCGTGACATTGCGACTGGAGCTCCCCCGATTTTGTGGACATTCCCCGAGCGTGGTAACGCACGCGGAGTGAGCGATGACGAAACGAAAGCGACGCAAGTTTACGCCCGAGTTCAAGGCCGTTTCCGGCGGTGCTTCGTGCCCATGCGAACGCACGAGGAGGCGTACGTGAGTGGAAGCGCTAACGCGACTGCGCCCAGCGAGGTGTTCTCTCGCTGGGTGCAGGGGCGACTTCGTTTCAGAGGCGATACACGGTCATGAGAGAACGTGTCGCGCCGCGATGGCGCACATCAATGGGTGCGAAGCACCTCCTCGATCCACTCGATCTTCTCGTCCGTCAGGCGCGCGGCAACATTCGCCCGGAGCGCCGGCGACCCGGCGACGTGGATGCCCGTCGTCACGAGCTGGTTGTTCTTCTCGATGATGACGCTCGCGCCGCTCTGGCCGTTGAACGTGCTGATGGTGTTGTAGAGCAGCAGATCGTCGAACGGCTGTGCAACCCCGGTCATCCCCCACATCGTGCCGTCGGCCTTGTCGCCGGGATATCCGTAGACCGCGACGGCCTGTTTCCCTAGCTCGGAATTGGTCGCCGCATAGGGGCGGATCGGCTCGCACCTCCCCAGCGCAGACCGATCGACCTTGATGAGCGCGAGGTCCCACACGTCCTCGGATGCATCCTCCGTGTTGCCACCGTTGAAGTTTGGGTTCGGGCTTGCCCCGCCCGTGTATTCGTCGGCAACGATGATCTGTGTCGCATTGTAGCGGCGCGGCGGGGCTGCAGCGTTCTGTCTCGGAGCGAACGTCGCGCTTCGCGCCTTTCCGAGCTCCCAGTCGACGAAGTTGTGTGCGGCCGTCAGGACCCAACCGTCCTCGCGAATCAGCGTGCCGGTGCCGATGCCCAGGTCGCTCGCGAAGCTTGACTCGATCAAGCCGATTGCACAGAAAGGGTCAAGCGCCGTGTTCGCCACGGCCACTCGGCTCCTGTCCGGGAAGACGGTGCTGAGCGTGCCCGTGAAGGGCAAGTACGACGGTCGCGAGACCGACGCGAATCCCTTCGAGGCGCCATGGTCGAGGAACTCGGCCGCGCTCCCGGCCGGGCCGCCCCTCTTTCCCACCAGCGCGTAGGTCGTGGTGTTGTTCTTCCACTTGGACTGGGAAGCGCCGCACGACGCGAGCCAGTTTCGGAACTCGGGTGAGGGGTCGGTCGGGCTGTCCTGGCTCGGCGTCACGTTGACCGCGGTGGCCGCAACGACGCAGACGTACCCGTCGCCTCCGGTCACGTTGATGTCCTTCATGATCGCGCGGTAGACGTCCGGCGTCGGGTGCAGGATGGGCTGGAAGTACTCCTTGTTGAGGATTGGCTGAAGCGTGATGGGGTCGAGCAGCGCGATCTGGATGACGCCGGTCGCCTGGGGCACCACCGGAGGGGCCATGGGGGGGATGATCTCGCTGCCGTTCGCCATGATGGTCGTGGTCATGGCGCAATTCGAGTCTTCGCCTGCCGTGTCGGTGCAGAACCACTGCCCGGTCGCGGAGACCGTCGCGTCCGTGTAACTGGCAATTGCTCGCTTCACCGCGTCCTCCTTGGCACCCGAGAAGACGTTGCTCAGCGGCGTCAGCTTGAATGACACCACCGACGGGTTCTTCATCACGCTCTTTGTCCAGGCCGAGACGACATCGCCGTCACTCTCCCCCGGTTGCGGGGTCACCGCGATCTGGCCGATGATGCCAGGGTCGCCGCCGACCGCGTGGAATCGCACCTGCCGGTTATCGACCCAGCTCTTTCCGAGCTGGTCCCACTCGGCGGACGACTTCGCCGAGCCGGCGGCGAAGAGGGCGTCGTATTCCATCGAGACCTTCGCGGCGACCTTCGTCTCGTTGCTCTCGAACGACGAGTCGACGGCAACGCTGTAGTCGAGCTTTCCGCCGGCCGTGATGGCGCTCACGTAGTGCGTGCCGAACTTCCGGAAGACGCGATAGAACTGCTCCGCGTTCTCCGGTGTGAACTCCGCCGGCAGGGTCGCGACGTCTGCGTCGTTCACGAAGTCGTCGCTGAGCCACTCGGGTGACTGATCGGCGAGCACCGCGTCCCAGCCCGTAGAGTTGAACGAATACAGTGAATACAAGTACGATTTGTTCGAATTGAAGGTCTCCGAGTACGACGCGTCGAACTGCCCGCTGAATGCGCCGGCACTGGCCTCCACGCTCGCCTCGGTGGCAAAGTGCTTCTGAACTTCAGCCTTCGATCGGAAGACATTCACTTCGCCGCCGCTATTCACGTTCGGGATGACTATCGTGTTGTCCGGGAGTGAGTACGTTTCGCCAGTACCCGGAAACTTGTACGAATCGGCGTTGACGCTCTCATGGGCGAAGATCTGCTGTTTGATCGACGTGAGGTCGGCCGAGCCGAGGACGTTGAATCCCATTCCGAGCGCGCTCGCGCCAGGGAGCATGTCGGCGTCTCCGAGAGCGGCCTTGCCCGTCACACGGAGGCTCGCCACCTGGGTCGACGCGGCGAGCGCGGTCGCGCTCGTGAGCTTCGTCGCTTCTCCGGTGAGCCCCTTTCCCTTGTAGAGCGTGACCGTCCAACCCGCCGGCACCGAGAGGGAACGCAGCTTGTTGCCATCCAATCCAAGGTTCGAGACCTCGTACACGCCGGGTGCAAGCGTCGCCGAGGGGCCGGCGAAGCGCCCCGAGTAGAGAACGACCTCGGGCGCGCTGACGACGAGGCTCGAGGTCTTGTCCTTGAAGGCGCCGAGGTCGTCCGTGTCTGCGGTGACCACGCGCGTCGGGCCCGCGAAGTTGGCATCGCGGAAGAGCGTCACCGTCCAGCCCACCGGGAGGCGGACGGATCGAATCGCGTCGTCGCCGACCTTCTGGAGGCGGTCGACGTCGTAGGCGCCGGCGGGCAGCATCTGGACCTCGCCGCCGAACGCCGTGCCCGAGTAGATCTTCACGCGCACCGTGAGTGCCGAGCCGGTCGTCCCGGTTTCTTCCGACGTCCCAGCCTCCGGCGCGAGGCCGCTGACGTCGCTACTGCAGCCCGCCAGCATGCTGACGAGGAGTGTGGTCAAGAGTGTAGTTCGCATTTGGGCAATCGCTTTCATTCGCGCCGCCTCTCGGCGTACGCAGTGCACAGTTTGGAGATAAGTGGCTTCGGGTCGTGCCCGCCGCCTGGTGGTGCCGATTCGTGACAGGTGTTTGCAGCAGCTAAGGGGTGCGAACCGAGTTTTCGAGTATCGTAATCAGCCTCGTTCATCGTCATAAAGAGCCCGTCACTCGCCGGGGCTGGCGAGCGTGGGACGAGCAGCCATGCGCCTGTCCTCGGCCGCTGCAGCGCCGCCTCGGATCAGGCTTCCCCCGCGGCGGCCCGGGTGGGCCGCACGCTCTCTTCAAAGGGGATGGCGCGGAGAGAGTGATCCGTTACACAAAAAGCGCGGCCCTCGTTCGCCGCCCGCAACCGCACCGGAGCCGAGGCACCGCAGAGCGAGAGCACGTGAGCTCGCGCGAGACCACGCGGGCTGCGTCGTGGGCAGGCGCGTCGCTCAGGCTCGGACGCCGCCGTTGGTCTCCTTCAGCCGCTCCGTCGGCGCGTGAGCACGTCGCGGCGGCGCCACTCGCCCCTCGCGAGCGTCGCGACGAAGGCGCCTTCGAGCACCACGTGACCGAGCCCGAAGATCGTCGCCGTGCGCGCGAGGGCGATCGCCAGCACGATGCAGACGACCGTCCACCCGTAGTTCGCCGCGATGAAGCATCCCCGCATCTTGGCGGTCGTCGGTGACACTGTAATTACGTACTACGGATGGCAACCGAAAGAGCCGTTGTATCCGAAACTTTCAAACGAGGACCACACCGACAAAATCGTTACCATCGCGAGCTTCTTAGCCGAAGTGCTGATGTCCATCGCCCCTCAGGAGAGGGTGGCGGCGGTCGCCCTCGAGGCAGTGGAAGGATATGAAGTTGCAGAGGGCGCCGCACAAGGCGCGGCCTACAGTCGGCGGGGCATGGGTCCGGCTGGTCGTGGTCTTGAACGGCATCACATTGTCGAGCAAAGCCCAACGAATACGGCCCGTCTCGGCCCCGGACCAATTCAAAATACAGGCAATCTGTTCAGTCTCAAGACAGGCCTTCATGGCTCGATTAGCCGCTATTCTCCACCATCGATCCGGCCGTATCGTCATCAATGACGGTACGCGAGTGGGTATCTACGCAGCCATATGCCGTGCAGCAACAATTCGGACTCGATGCGCTGAGGTCTGCGTTCCAATCTAAAGGTTTAGTGTTGCCATGACGGCTGAAGCGACCATCGTATGGAATCGAGCTGCAACAAAATCTCGTAGTGCGTCAGATCGCGACGGCGACTTGGCGCTACGAGCGATACTCCTCGCGCACGGGCTCGTAATGAATGGCGGAGTCCTGCATGCGCTGGACGGACTCGACGAGTCAGAACTTCATGCAGCACGCGACGAAGCCGATGCTAGCGGCGAGGTCGAAGAGAGGCTAAACGCAACTTATTGGACTGAGTTGCCTGACGACGGCGCGATCATGACTCGTTTTTTTCAACACTTTACCGAGCACGCCGAACAGTATTTTCCCTCCTCAAACTGAGGGCAGATAAATACCGCCATCGATATTGGGGCGAGCGGCGAAGGCGCAATCATGCGGACGGCCGGGGGGGGGAGGTAGAGCGGATCAAGCTTCGTCGAAGTTGACGCCTCCGCCCTTCCGTCCAGACGCTCGCGGCTCGCCTCGAGCGGCTCAAGAGAGACCCGACACTGGCGCTGCTTGGGTAACCCCCCGCTGCCCCTGCGATGGGCCGATGGGCCCGGCGCACGCGATGCCGGCCACCGGGCGCTCCAAAGCGTTACGCGATCCCCGAAGGCAAAGTCGCATCGGAGCAGCCGACTGCACCCCACCCGCATTTCCAGCGAAACCCGCGGGCATACGTGACCGACATCGTGAAAAAGAGCGCGAGTTAGCGGTCTTCCCGAACTCGAGGGGCGCGTCGCCGGACGGGGGTCGTGACGTGCATACGTTCACGATTTCCGCCGCGAAGGGGACGAGGGTCTTCGCATGACCGGTCCGATTGGAGCGCGCCGTAGCGCCGTCCTGTACGATGGTGACGAGCACGCCGAGAGTTACGACGTGACCCATCAGCGACGGCGGGATGATTTCCGTGTTCGCACCCGACAGTCCGGTGCGCGACGCGGAGGTCGCCAATGGGACGAGTACGAAAAATCGAGGACGAGCGGGACGCGCGCCGATGCTTACTCGCAGCCGAGCGTGCCGGCCAACGCGCTGGCGAATGGGCGCGGGCGCACGGCGTCGACGGGCGATCTCTCCACGCATGGCAGGTGAATCTCGCACGTGATCGCACGCCTCGCGCGCCGCGGCCGCGTGAGTTGACGCCGGCGCCGGGTGCACACGCTCTCGTCGAGCTCGTGCCCGCGGCCTCAGCGCCGAGGACCGCGGGTCGGTACGTGCTCGAAGTCGCCGGCGCCCGCGTGGAGTTCGGTGACGACGCCAGTGTTGCGACGCTTCGCCGCGTACTCGAGGCCTTGCGATCGTGTTGAGCCTGCCTCCCACGGTGCGCGTCTTCGTCGCGGTCGCGCCGATCGACATGCGCGGATCGTTCGACGCCCTCGCAGGCGCCGTTCGGCATCTCGGTCTCGATCCCGTGGACGGGCATCTCTACCTGTTTCTCAACAAGCGGAGGCGGCTCGCGAAGGCTCTGTAGTTCGACGGCTCGGGATGGTGCGTTCTCGCGAAACGCCTCGAGACGGGGAGCTTCCAGCTTCCCGCGCTGAGCGGCGACGAGGCCCAGGTCGCCATCGACGGCTCGACGTTCGCCTCCCTCCTCGCGGGGATCGATTTCACGGTCGCACGACGAGGTTGGTATCGTCGATCCCCGCCCGAAAAGCACTGAAGACGATCGACATGGACTGCCAAGTATGATCTCTACTCGCGTGTGAGCGAGCTGGAAACACTGCGCCGAGAGGACGACGAGCTTCGTAGGCTCGCGCAGGTCTACGTAAGCGCAGTCCTTCGCGGCCGTGTCATGCAGGCGAGACGGTGAAGCTCTGATCCGGCAGCTTTTATCGATCGCCTGACACCGTCCTCTCTATTCTTGCCGTGGATACGATGACCCCTTCGAGAGCGGGTATGGACGTTTGTGAATTACATTGTAATTCGCTTTACAACCGGCGGCCGCGGTCGCCATCCCGAGCGTCGATCTCGCGAATGGCCCTCGCAAGACCGGCCGCAAGGCGAACGAGGACCGACTTGATGCAGCGAAAGCAGCTCTTGCAGAGCTCGAGGCCAAGCTCGCTGAACTCGAACGAGCAACGAACAAAACGACAGAGCTAAAGGATCTTCGCGATAAAATAAAGAACGCGATCAAAAAACAAAAAGACAGACTGAGGAAGTCCGGACCACACGGCATCAAGGGCCAGGGCTGCAAATAATGCGTCTTTTTACGTTGATCGTCGAATACGACGGCGGCACCTACATTTCGCAATATAAGGCGCGGTCAGCGACGGAGTCTCTGCGTCGCTGGGCCGCCAAGGAGCCCATCGGCATGCGAATCGGGAAAGGAATTCTCACCGATTTAGACGACCCCCTTTTCCGAGAACGCCCAGTGGAACTCGTTGGCGTCAAACGTGTGTGGTCCACGTCTGGGGCATATCGAAAAAAGCGAATTTCGATCAATATCGTCGAGACATCCGAAGCTTAACTCGCGAAGGTTGGATTGGCCGTTCACCGTCTCGCTAAGGTAGCCAGCGCGTGAGAAGGGCTTTCCGCTCTCGGTATTCGCTTGTACTCCTCGCACGGTATAAACTTTCGGGACTGCGTAGGTATCACCGGACGGGCAGATCCGACATTTCTGTCTGGGGCACCCGACATTTTCATCTGGGGCCTACACGTGAGGATCGCATATGAAGTCTTAGGTAAGCTGCACGTATTTCGCAGCCGAGAACGCGGCGTGCGTGCGCTTACGGAAGTGCGTACTTCGCCGATGGTGACCACCCAGTTACGTCGCGCACAGCCAATTTGGCATTCGTACGAGTTGCCGTCACTGGCCATCGCCCTGTTGTCAAACGACGACAGTTCGGGAAGAGGAGTGCCAGGCGGGCAGCTGCACTGCCCGAGGTGCCGCCTCCGAAGAGGCTCCCACCCCACAAGGAAAATACTTATTCATGAAAGTTCGATATCTCGTAACAACCGCCATCGTAATGGCCTCGATGACGGTGCCCTTCTCGGCATTCGCCGATGACGCGCCGGTCACCGCACCCGCACTGCCCACCACGCCAGACGCGCCGCCTCCGGCTCGCGCGTTCGGAGCGAAGGGGCAGGTGATCTTCGACAGGCTTCTCGGTTATCGCGCGAGCACCTCGGGGGCGGGCGTGCCCGACAGCATCTTCGGCGCGTGGCGAAGCTGCTTAAACAGCGCGCATCCGGGCGGATTCAGCGATACGAAGCAGTGCACGAACAGTATTTGGGTGTCGCCGAGCGTCGACGTGGGAATCGGAAATGGGTTCACGCTCGGCGGCGCCCTCGTCGCGCGTCTGTCGTGGGACGAATGGGACGTCGACCCCCGGAGCCCGCCCAATTATCTCGACCCCGGCAACGGAGGCATCCTCTCGCTAAGCCTTTCCCCGCGGGTCGGCTATGTCGTGCCCCTCGATGAGAACATCGTGTTCTGGCCGCGCATTGGCGGCGGTGTAGCGGCGCAGGTCGCGGGGACGGAGAACTCGGGCTGGGGATGGCACGCGAGCGCCGAAGCGGGCTTCATCTTTCGGGCCGGGCGCCACGTCTTCCTCAACGCGACTCCGGAGGTCTTTTATTCGCAAGGCCGATGGGGCGACGGCCCCGCCGAGACGCATGGCACGACGATGGGCGTGTCGATCACCGCAGGGCTTGGAATCGTGCTCGGCAAGTAGCTCCGGTGCGCTGGGCGTCGTCCTCGGTCGCAGAGCGAGGACGACACAACCGCCCCGCGGTCATAGCGAAAGAGCAGTGGCATGCGCGAGGGGCTTTCGTCGCGCGGTGAGGATCAAGATGAGCAACTACGACTTACGCTACGACGCGGGGCCATCATCGCTTCGCTCGCGGTTCGCGCTGACAACGTGCGGTGAGCTTGCTCGTCAAATGTCGGCCTTGGCGGAGTAACCGGAACCCGTGTCGCCCCGTGCGCGCTTACCGGCCGCAGCAGCGCCTCGCCTGAAATACACGGGCGCGCGAAGCCGCGGCCGTCACGATGTGCTCGAGTATTACTGGCAGACGTTGCTCACGCAGCTCGCGGACGCGCACTGGACGGCGAGAGTGCACGCGCTCTTCGTCGGGCGGAGGCAGGTGATGGTCGCGCGCCCCGCGGCTCCCGGATGCGCGCCTGCGCCAGCCCCGCAACGCCGGCACCGGCGCCGTAGCAGGCGTCCGTATTGGCACGGGGCGCCCCTAGGGTTGCCCGCTCCGAAATCAGGTTGGTCAAGTAGGACCCGAGTGGCGCGCCAGTCACGTTGCTCGACCCACCACCGCCGCCGCCCCTCGTGTTCGCGGCTCCGGCGCCGCCACCCCCAAACCAGCCTCCACCACCTCCCCCACCGGGCCCTCCCGTGCTGGTGCCCGCGGCGCCAGCGCCCCCATTGTGGCCGGAGCCGGCCAGCGCGGAGCCTCCCGTGCTTGCCGCCCCCGGCGCGCCGCCGCCGGAGGCCCCGGCGGTCGCGCCCTTCCCTTGGCTGTTGGTAAGTCGCTTCCCGTGCCGCGAAGGTAGGGTGAAAATCCACGGAGGGATCACGCGGAAGAAACCTTTCGTAACCTCTTATGTAATCTCGAGAAGGGTAGGGGGACTACCCCATGGCAATTTCCGTCCATTCCGCCGCGGCGACGCCCAGCGCAGCGAAGTGCTTCACGTTCGTCGTGACGATCGTCGCGTCGAGATCGAGCGCCTGCGCTCCGATGAGCACGTCGCCATCGAGGGCCTCGGGCGGCGCCGTTACGACGCCCGCGGTGCGCGCCGACGCCCAGAGCACGGCCGCGCGTCGCCAGGTGGCCGTCGTCACCGGCACGTACGGGAGCTCGCGCGTGAGCTCGTCGAGCCGCGCAAGGCTGCGTGCGGAGCCGAGGCGAAGCAGCTCGCGCCGAAGCTCGTAGTCGGCGAGCTCCGAGATCAAAAAGACGCTCCCTTGGATGGCGCGCCCAAACCACGTGCGCACGTCGGCGTGCCGGCGCGGATGGCAGATTTGGCCGAGCACGCCGGTGTCGAGAAGCAGCTTCACGGATCGGTCGGCGAGCGGAGCGCGACGCGCTCGATGTCGCTGACGTCCCATTCGGGTTCGTCGGAGACGTCCTCGGCGCTCCAGCGCTCGAGCATCGCGGCGATGCGAAGCGCCGGGTTCACCTGCGCAACAACGCGCGAACGAAGGGTCGTCTCGCTCAGAGCAGCAGCAGGATTTGACGAACGCGTGGCCATGGGGCCATGCTAGCACCGGGCGACGCTGGAGGCGGCGAGGCGAGCTAAGTGGTCGTTTCGAAAGGGCTTCGCGAAGATCGCATAGCGAACGTTGTGTAACCTGTGCGCTGCCGGCAGCCAAAAACAAGCCGTGCGGCGCGCTTATGGAAGCGCGCGACCGGTCACCGCGGGCGCGACGGGCATCGCGCGCTCCGCGTGGTACGCGGCCACGCGCTGCACGGTCCCTCTTGGCGATGGAGTCCTGCGACCTCGCCAAGGATAGTCCGAACGTCGTTGACTTCAACGTCGGGCTGCGCCGCGCGTACTAAGTAGAATACAGCTGCGTCAGAAACGCTTTCTTCGCGCCGGAGTGATGCGGCGAACCGGTTCATCAACGACGCGGCCTCGTGAAGGCGCAAGAACGATCGGGAGGACTACAGCGCGACCCAAATGAGATGAGGGCGGGCCTGGACAATGCGTGTGGCGAGTTCGTCGAGCGAGAGCGCGTCGCGGTCGTCCAAGACGAAGCGCAACATCGTCTTGAACGGCCGGACTCGCTTTGCGCGGGTACGGTCGCGACTCCGCAGCGGCGCTGTCAACCCTCAGAAGGCGTCGATTCGAGTAGCGTTCCGAGGATGCCAGGCGCGATCCCAACCGTGATTTGCGACGAATGTGGAAGTTCCTATATCGACGGGACTTCGGCCATGGCCGCACTTTGCCCCGAGTGCGCCCATCGTCTCTACGGGTACCCGCCGTGCGAGCACGAGATGAACACGTTCGAATCAGGCCCGCCGCGATGCCGCCTGTGCGGGTGGAACGGAGCCCGTTCCGACTTCCTTAGATGGCCCGAGCCATGGGTTGACGTCCCGGACGTGGAGCGCGCCCGCCTTCTGAACGAGGTCCGCCGTGAGATTCGCGCCGGTCACGCACTTCACGATCGCCAGATGGCTATCCTCGCTCGCCGCCTGGACCGAGACGACGTGCTGGTTCGCGTGAACGAGGTTGGATACGCCGTCGTGCACCTCGTCTGGGGCACGACGGCAGAATCGCCTCCATGGCCAAAGGCCGAGGTCTTCGACACTTGGGCGGCGTGGGCCGCAGCAGCGCGGGCAACTGGCCAATAGGGCATTATATGCAACCTACACTCATCATGTAGCTGATATCGGCTTGCGTCGTGCACACGTTGAAGGGTCGTGAGCCGTAGGGCATGGCGCTTAGGTCGCCGAGCTCGTCCTCGCGCCAGGCGGGGCGCAACGGCGGCGGTTGTACGCGCCCGTCAGGATGCTCTCGACGTCGGCCCGCTCGAGGGCGAACCCAAATGCTGACCAGCATTTGGGAAAACCGCACGACGGTTCTTCGATATCCCTATTGCGAAAACATTGGCGACGGCCGCGGCTACACCGCGGGCCGCGCCGGGTTCTGCTCTGGAACGGGCGACATGATTCAGGTCGTCAAATGCTTCGACACGAGCGTTGCGGCGAGCGCAGGAAACAAGCTCGCGAAGTACATGCCCGCGCTCACAGCCATCGACGCGAAGTTTCAAAGCACGGGGAACGATCAGGGCGACACATCACCGCTCGATGCGGTCGGCCCTTACTGCACCGACTGGGAAAGCTCCGCGAAAGACGCAGCCACGGCGAGCGCCTTCAAGGCCTGCCAAGACGGCATCGTCGACGCGCTGTACTACCGCCCCGCCATCGTCGAAGCGGCGAAGTGGGGGCTCGTGACGGCGCTCACGAAGGCCGAGCTTTACGACGCGGCCATCAACCACGGCGGAGACGGGATGCAGCACCTCGTGAAAAAGGCCAACACCGACAGCGGCAATACGGCGCAGACGCCGGCGACCGCGCCGCTCGTGCAGGCGCAGGAATCGTTGTGGCTCAAGGCGTTCTTGGCGCGCCGTCTGAAGCTGCTCAAGGGGGACGCGACGTGGAAAGAGTCGGTCGACCGCGTGACGACGTACGAGCAGCTGCGACTGCAAAACAACTTCGATTTAGGCTCTGAAATCCGCACAAATGCGAAGGCGGTGACCATGTATCCGGGGCAGGGGTACATCGATAGCGGCTACCCGGACTGCAAGATTTCCTCAACGGCGACCGTGAGCGGCGACGCGTCGTGCACCAGCCCGGCGGGGCAGTGACGGGCGCACCGCGGGGGCGGTGAGAGGTCGCTCCCGGCGTGGGCGCGGCTGCGCCATGCTTCTTCGACGGATGCGATCACCGATCTGCACCGAAGGCCTGTTCGCGGGAGCGTCATGACATCGCCCGCCCTCGTCGGCACCGTCTTGAATGGGAAGTTCCAGATCGAGAAGGCCCTCGCCTCTGGAGCCGCGGGCGACGTTTACGAGGCGACGCACTTGGGCCTGGGCTCGCGCGTGGCGGTGAAGGTGCTGCGTGCGGGGTTCGCGGAGACGGCCGACATTCGGCGAAAGCGCTTCATGCGCGAGGCGCGCGTCGCGGCGCGCATCCAGAGCGACCACGTCGTGCGCGTCTTCGACATCGTCGCCCCGGAAGTGGGTCTCACGTATATCGTGATGGAGCTGCTCCAAGGCGAGACGCTCGCCGAGCGGCTGCGTCGCGCCGGCGCGGTAGAGCCCCACGAAGCCGTCGACTTCGTCCTTCAGGCGGCGAAACCGCTCGCCGAAATGCACGACGCAGGGATCGTGCATCGCGACGTGAAGCCGTCGAATCTGTTTCTGGCCCGCGACAAAGACGGCAAAGAGCGCATCAAGCTTTTGGACTTCGGCGTCGCCGCATTTCAGCAGCCGGTGGCGCGCGGCGATTCGTCGATCACGCTCACCGAAGCCGTCGTCGGCACGCCACGCTACATCGCGCCCGAGCAGGTGGTCGCTGCAAAAAACGTCGATGCACGGGCCGACGTCTGGGCGCTCGGGGTGACGCTGTACGAGCTGCTCGCGGGCGTTCCGCCGTTCGACGGAAAAACGGTTCTGGCAGTGCTGAACCAAATCGAGCACCAGGAGCCGCCGCTCCTATCGACGAGCGTGCGCGTGTCGCGCGAGCTCGCCGAGGTCGTGCAGTCGTGCCTTCGGAAAGATCCGGCGATGCGACTGCCGGACGCACGCGCGCTCGCCGCGGCGCTCGCGCCGTTCGCCGAGTCGTCAAGCACGGTGCCGTCGACACGTCCGAGCACGCGCGCGACGCCCGTGACGTTCCCCTGATGCTCGTGGAGGAGCGCGATGAGCTGGTGCTTCAGGGCGTTGTCCGCCGAAGGGCCTTCGCTCGCCGCACGCGCCGCCGCTGCGGGGGGCGCGACGACCTCTTCAGGCAGGTGCGAAAGCTCGATGACGTCCGCCGTTGCGAGGGCGACGGCGCTCGCCATGGCCTGATGCAGCTCGCGAATGTTGAGTGGCCACGCGTAGGCGAGGAGCGCGCGCGCCGCGTCGGGCGAGAGCGTGAGGCGCTCGCCGCGCGCCCCTTCGACCGCGGTGAGGATGTCCGTGGAGCAGCACGCCGAAGTCGGGCATGCGCGACGCGAGCGTCGGCACGCGATGCGTGTAGCCCTTCAAGCGCGCGAGGAGATCACTGCGGAACCCGCCGGTTTCGGAGAGCGCTTCGAGCGGCCTGTGCGTCGCCGCGACGATGCGTACGTCGACCCTCTGCGCGCGCGTGGCGCCCACGGGAATCACCTCGTGCTCTTGGAGCACGCGCAAGAGCGCCGCCTGCGAAGTCGCGGGAAGATCGCCGATTTCGTCCAGAAACAGCGTGCCGCCTTCGGCCGATCGCACGAAGCCCGGCTCGTCGCGCGCGGCCCCCGAGAACGACCCCTTCACGTGGCCGAACAGCAGGCTCTCGACCAGCGTGAGCGGCAGCGCACCGCAGTTGACGGCGACGAATGCACCTTTGCGCTCGGAGAGTGCGTGGACCTCGCGGGCGAGGACCTCTTTCCCAGAGCCGGTCGCGCCGAGAAACAGGATGGGCACGGTGCTCTTCTTCGCGACACGAGCGAGGGCGCCGTGGCTTTCGGAGAGCTCGGGCAGGAGCGTGCGAAGGCCGAAGGGCTGTGTCGTGCGGGCCGCGTCGTCGTCGCGCACTAAGGGGCCGTCGTCGGCCGGTGCGCCGCGCACCATGAAAAACACCCGCCCGCCTCCAGCACGTCCCCCTCGCGCAACACGGCGCGCGTGATCCGCTGCCCGTTGACGAAGCTGCCGTTGCGCGACCCGGTGTCGGTCACGATGAAGTCGGTACCGGCCGCGGCGATGGCGATGTGGTTCGACGAAAGCCACTTGCCCGGTAGGCGGATATCGAGCGACGCGCCGTCGGCGCTGCGGGTCGCGACGCGCGTGGTTCCGCGCCCGATGGTGACGTTGGTGATGCCGACGAGGGAGAACCGCGCGCCGCGCGCGGTCGCCCTCGAGGACGACGAACAGAATGGGGCTTTTGGACGCCGAGCCGGCGGCGGCGTGGGCTACTTCGTCGAGGGTCTGATCGGCGGAGCGCAAGGCCACACCACATAGGTTACCGCAGCGTTCGCGTCTTCCCTTGCTCGAGGGCGCAGGCGAGGCGCATCGCGCTCATCCACCGCGCCGTCGCGCTCGTGTCCTCGGAAAGCGAAACCCCCAGCCACGTGGCGAGTCGGTGCAGCGCTTTGGGATCGGCATGCATCAGCATGTCGAACGTGAGAGGTGGCTGGCGTTTGACCTTTCGCCGCGGCTTCGTTGCGAGATCCGTCATTCGCTGCGGGCTCTATGCCCGAAGCCGTCTCGCAAGGCCATAGCCGAGTTGGGTGACAGGCGCATTTTACGCCCGAGCGCAACATGAGGATGCGCACGTCACAAAACAGCGACGGAACGAGGAACTTTTCCCCGTCACGCGCGTCGGAGCAGCATGTCCTATCGGAACAGTCGCGAAGTTCTCGAGGCCCGTCGCGCGACCCTTGAAGCTGAGCTTAAGACGATCCACTCCCACGTCTCGAATCTCGAGACGATGAAGCGGCGCGAGGCCGAAGTGGCGCGCGATCTCTGGGAGACGGAGCAGCAAATCGGCGCCGCACCCGAGGCGCGCCGAGGCCTCCCCATGCTCGAGGACGTGCGCATCGCAACGCCGTGCCGTGCGAGCTGGGACGACATGGTGGGCGACGAGCAGGTCCGCTTCTGCAAAGGGTGCCAGAAGAACGTTTACGACCTTTCGGCGATGACCCGAGACGACGCCGAAGCGCTCCTTCATAAAAACGAAAAGGGGGAGATGTGCGCGCGCCTCTATCGCCGCGCCGACGGCACGATGATCACGAGCGACTGCTCCGTGGGGCTGCAGCGAAAGCGCTCGCGGCAGTTCGCCGTCGCAGCGGTGGGAGGGGGCCTTCTCGCGGCGAGTGTGCTCAGTCAAGTCGTCGAACTCCCCGGCGTTCCCGGCCGCAGGATGGGCGAAATGCGCGTGAGCGCACGCGAAGAGATGGGCGACGTTGCGCCGCCAGAGGGCGAGCCCGTGACGCCCGATCGCCCGCCCGTGTCCGAACCGTCCGTCCAGCCGCCGCAGCTGCCGCAGCCGCCGCCGGTGGATGGGCCCGCGCAGCCGCGTCCGGGCCTCGAGCGTGCCCACCCCACGATGGGCGTCGTGCGCATGACACCGCGACCACCCGCGCCCTCCAATGGCAAATCGGGGACGACGAAGCGTTAATGGCCACTTGGCCCGGGGCGGTATTTGCCAGTGAGCGCCCGCCGATCGTTCGTAATCGCACCTACGTTCGGCTCGCCGCCGCTCTCAAGGCCGTGGCGTGCCACGACGACCGCTCCACCGCCTCGCGGAGGCGCGCGAGCCCTTCGCCGTCGTTCGCCATCGCGGGCGACCGCCCGTCGAGCTCGCCGAGGATGAACGGCACGAGCTCGGTGAAGCACATCGGCGAAACGTCGCGGGCCGCGTTGCACAGTCCGTGCGCGTCGACGGCCGTTTTGAAGGACGTCGCTGCACGGGCGAGGGCTCGCGTGGTCGTCCCCACCGCGAGAACGAGCCCGCGCAAGTAGGTGCCGAGGTTCGTGCACGGCCCCGCGAGCGGCGCGAGGCGCGGGTCGCGAAGGGCCACCAGCGCCGCATCGAGCTCGATGCGCAGCGCCGTCATGAGGCTGAACCAGTCCATCGCGCCGCCGAGCAACATCGATTGGGTGGGATTGGCCATGAGGCGCTTGAGCGCGCGGTCGCACTCGTCGAGAACAATGGCACTTTCGAGGTGCTCTTTGGCCATTTCGCCAACGAGCCCGGCGTCGTCCTCGCCTGGTGCCGGTGCGACGTGGAGCGGCCACACCGAGCCCGTCGTGGTCACGGCGGCGGGCGTCTCGCGCATCGAGATCCCCGACGGCCTATGGGCCGTTGGCGTGCTTGCGGGGGGCGAAGAGGGCGCCACGGGCGCCGCGGTAAAGGGCGTAGGCGTATCGAGCGCCGGATCGGGCGCGCCTGCAAGGGCCAGGAGATCGGACGCGGGCAGGTAGGTCACGGTGTCGAGGTCTTCGAGGTTCACGCGCGGCCTCGTGATCTCGTCGTGAATCGCGTCTCGCGCTTTCGCGTTCGCCTTCGCCCCAGTCGTCGTTCCGGCCATATGCTGCTCCATGGTGCTTCTCGTGACCTCGAGATGCAGTGCAACGGCTGCGCCACTCGGTTAGCGACCTTGTCGCACCGTCGACCGCTCGGTTTTCCCGGGATATCGCGTCCCCTCGTGGGCCGGGGAAAGCGTTATCCATGGGGCGTGGTGTGCGGCTCGCGCCGCAGTTGGATCTTCGAGATCCTACGCCGCTGCGCCGCGCGATCGCTCGAGGGCGAGCCTCCGCGCGCCAGACGCGTCGAGCACGTGAACGGGGCTCGTCTCGCTCACCACACGGCCGCTCACGCCGATGCTCCACCTCGTCGACCGATTCGACTGCCTCGCTCGAGCCCGCATGGACGTTCTTATCGGAATACACAATATCTTTTTGCACGGTGAGGCTTCCGTCGATATGCAAAAAGGCAAGTGTCGTATTCTGGAGTTACGAACGAGCTGGACGCTATTTGGCAATCGCTTTTCGAGCTTGGAGGGCGAGCTCTATCCGCGATAGAGCCGGTCGGCAAAACAACCTTCGAGCGCGCTCTCGGCGCGCAGGGCTCGGTCGAAGGCGAGAAAGCTCGCGAACGGCTGGCCCGGGAGGCGAGGGGTTGAAAAATCGGCCGCGAGCGCCGATGGCTGGGACGCGGGCAACCACGCGTCCGAGCGGTGCAACCTGCCTCGCACGCCCTCGTGCGGACACAATTGTGCCCCGCTCGCTTCGCACGTGTTTCGCGGGCTCGCCTCCCTTTGAAAAAAACGTGACGCAGCGTCATTGCAATCCGGGCGATAGGCGCTCATAGCTTGCGCGCGCGCGGGCAGGCGATGGCCAAACCCGCGGGTGGCACGCGGCTCGCTCTCTTCGCGAGGCACGTGGGAAAGGGGCGGTTCCAAATCATGGTCAAAACACGCATCGCAGCTCCGCCCTTGCCCCTCGTCGGACTGTGCGTCGCGTTCTTCGCAACCGGGTGCGCGGGCGCCCTCGCGCCGGCTACGGTCGCGTCGAGCCGTGACGCGGCCCTCGTCGACGTCGCCGTGCCGACGCCCGCGCCGCCCTCCGCGGCGTCGACGGAGCAGCGCCGCGAAGCCGCCGCGCTCGACCGGGCGCTCAAGGCCGCCGAGGCGCAGGTCGTCGAACAGCAGCTCGCCCTCGAGGCGGAGATCTACGCCCGCGAAGACGCCGAGCGCCGCGCGGACGAAGCCGCCCGATGCCTTCTCGGATTGGCGTCGGTCGAGCACGATCCGCGCGGAATCGTCATTGCTCTTTCGGGTGACGAGCTGTTCGACACCGGCAAGGCGAGCCTGCTCGCCGGGTCGAACGGGGCGCTTTCCGAAGTGGCCAATCTTCTCTTGAATCAAAACTCGACCCACTCCGTGGTCGTGCATGCAACGGGCGTGGAGGGCGACGAGCACGCCGCAGCAGGCGCGGAGTCCCTCGCGATGCGCCGCGCCGACGCCATTCGTCGCTACTTCATTGCACGTGGGGTCGACGCGAGCCGCATCTCCACGGGAGAGCACGCCGCGCGACCGGCGTCCGTGGTGGATGCGCCGTCGGCGTCCCTCGAGCGCCCGCTCGTGAATAGCCGAATCGAGCTCGTGCTGCGGCCGCCGTCTTCGGCAACCGCCTTCGCCTTTTAGAACCGAGCGGTACGGGTTAGGCGCGCCGAGGCGCCGTCGTTGTCTGGTCCCGTTCGAGGGACGCTCGGTAATTGGCATAGGCCGCCGCGAAGTCCCGGCCGAACAGCGCCGCGAAGACGCGCGGATCACCCTCGTGCACTTCGTGGTGGCGCACCTTGTAGAGCGCCCACACTTCACGGAAGCGCCACGGCCCCCAGTGGAAACCGGCCCTGCCGTTGCGTGCGTAGCTCTCGAAGGCCGACTCGATCGTCACCGGCGCAAGCTCGGCGAAGAGCCCTTTGAGCCCACGCATCACGCCGTTCAGAAGGGCGAGTTGGTGAATCATCAAATCGGCAATCGTGCCGTCGACGGCGCGTCGACCTGCGGCCATATCGTTCTTCGGATCGAGCAGCCACGCGGCGAGCTGCTGCACGTCCCGCGCGGCATCGACGCCTGTCGCGGGTTCGGTCGGTCGTGCGCTATCGAGCGCGTTGGACACGTGCCGGTACGCGTCTCGAATCGGCAGAAAACTCCGAAAGAAGAGCTCGAGAACGTCGCGTGTACGCGAGAGAAAACGGGCCACGTCTTCCGGTTTTTGCAGCCGTTCACCGGGCAAGTAGCTCGCGGTGAGCTCACGAAGGCACGCGAGGGCGAAGTCGGCGAGCTCTCGCTCGCGGGCCGCGCGTTCGGCCGGGTTCGATGCGTCGTCGAGGAGCTGCTTCACCGCCTCGGGCGAGGTGATGACCGTTTTCTCCTCGGGCTCGTCGTCCAAATGAAGCGGACGCACCGAAATGACCGCAGGTTCGAAGGCGACGTTTCGCGGCGGGAATTTCGACGGCTCCAGGAGCTGCGTTCGACCGAGGCCGTTGCCGCTCCCCGGCGCCACCGACGGCGGCGCGCGCGGCGTGTCGTCCGTGTGCGTCGGCGCGGGAGGGGGCGGCGCGACGGTTACGACACTGCCGACGATCGCGTTGAACGAGAAGTTCGCAATCGCGAAAGTGTTCGCCTCGCGCCCGAGATCGACAAGCTCGTGGGCCGGCGCTCGGCCGCTCACCACGCGGGTGCCGGTGCGGCTCCCCAGGTCGCGAAGGTAAACGCGCTCGTTGTGCATCTCGAGAACGGCGTGAAACGGGGAGACGCTGCCGTCGTCGATTTGGAGGTCATTCAACGGGCTGCGCCCAATGCGGACCGTTCGCTGCGGAAACCCACGTCGGACCTTCGCGCCGTCGCCTTCGTTCGTAATCTGGACATGAACTCCGAGCGGCACGGCGCGGACCCTAGCGCACCGATGCCTACGTCGCAAAGGCAGCTCGAGCGACGCAATCCACGATTGCGACGGCGCGGAGCGGTTATCGAAACGTGCTTCGCGCCGGAGCCATCCACAGTTTCGGTCTCCATGCCCCATTCCGCGAGAACCGAATTGCATGCCTGAGGGGCATACCCTGCACCGCCTGGCGTTGGATCTCTCGCGCGACCTCGCGGGCGCGAAGCTTTCCGTCTCGTCCCCCCAAGGTCGCTTCGACGGCGTGAAGACGTTGAATGGCAAAAAGCTCATCGATGCGACAGCCGTTGGGAAACATCTCTTTCTAAATTTCAAGTCGGCAGTCGTTCATATCCATCTAGGCCTCTTTGGTCGGTTCAAGCGGCATGCGAATCCGCCGCCGGACGCACGCCCCGCGACGCGCCTGCGTCTGCTAGGCCCCGAGCACGCGTGGGATCTCTCCGGGCCCACGCGCTGTGAGATTGCGGACAAAGCGCAGCTCGAAGCACTGCGCGCCCGGCTCGGTGCCGATCCGCTCGATCCGAAGGCTACGCCGGAAACCGCTTGGGCGAAGATGCACGCGACGTCCCGTGCCATCGGCGCCGTGCTCCTCGATCAGAGTGTGATCTCGGGTATCGGCAACGTGTATCGCGCCGAAATTCTCTTTCTCCTTGGCATTCACCCCGAAACACCTAGCCGCGAAATCACACGCGCGAAATTCGACGACCTCTGGGCGCTTGCCGCCTCGCTTCTCGCGCGTGGCGTGAAGGAGCGACGCATCGTCACGACGCCCGCTGTGCCGGGCAAGCGCGCGACGAAGGCCACGGCGCTGTACGTTTATAAACGGGATCGGTGCCGCAACTGCGGCGGGCCAATACGGAAATTCAAGCTCGGCGCGCGGACGATGTTCGCATGCGAAACGTGCCAACCGAAACCGAAGGAAACTAAGACACGCAGAGCTCGGCAACGAGACGAATGAGAGCTTCCGGGTAAATGGGCTTTACGACGACGCGCGTCGCGCCGGGCACCGAGTCTGCTTTTCCCGTAATCACCGCCACCGGAATACGACCGAGCGTTTCGTCGCGTCGCATTCTCTCGACGAGCTCGGCGCCGCACATTGTTGGCATTTGCCCATCGCTAATGACGACGGCCGGCAGCACGGCCGCGGTCGTGAGCAGGTGCCACGCTTCGAGCCCCTCGGCGGCCTCGTCGACGACGTACCCCTGTTCGCGAAGCACCTGCGCCATCGCGCAGCGGAGCTCGGTGTCGTCTTCTACAATCAATACACGCGCTGCCACGACCGCTCCGCTCTCGCCGCGCCGAGTGCGGCTCGAGTACGCCAGCAAACTCGGGGCCAACGCCTCGCCGCGGTCAGGGCGGGGCGCGACGAACGGAGCTCGACAGCGCCGCGTAGCGCGTTAACTCGGCAGGGGAGTGAACGCCGAGCTTGCGGTTCACGGACGCGCGGTGCGTTTCGACCGTCTTGTCCGAGATTGAGAGGCGATGTGCCATTTCGAGATTCGACAAACCGCAAACGGCCAATGTGAAGACCGAGCGCTCGCGCGCGGTGAGCCTATCGAACGCGTCGGGGGTATTTGGTGGTGCCGAAGGCGAGGGTGTCGGGCGTGCCCGCTTGATCGACGAGACGTGGACCTCGCCGCGGCTCACCGTGCGAATCGCTTGGAGGATTATGTCGGGCTGCTCGCTCTTGGTGCCGAACCCGGTTGCACCCGCGCGAAGCGCCGCGCCGGCGTAGTCCTCCGAGCGGTGCCCAGTGAGAATAAATACCTTCGTTTCCGGCGATATTTCGCGGATTTTCGCGAGAAGGTCGAGGCCGCTGACGACGGGGAGCGACAGGTCGAGCACCGCGACGTCCGGCTTCGTTTGCGCGATGGACGCAATCGCGCCGTCGGCATCGCCAGCTTGGCCCACCACGGTCATATCGCTCTGCGCCGCGACGAGATCGCGAAGCGCCACGAGGAAGACGGGGTGGTCGTCGACCAGCACCAGGTGAATCGGGCGAAGGGCTCTCACGACTCTACAGTTTAGCACGATGGCACTACCCCGCGACGCGCGATGTGTCCCACCTCACAAGCCCGACTACGGGACGGAGCGCGACATTTCGCCGCATTGCGCGCAGCCGCGCTCGCACCGGCCTCACGCGCGCCGCGCGACTCCGAGAGCCGCACAAGCGTGCGCGCTGTGAGGTGTGAACTGTGAACTGTGATCGATGGCAGTCGTGTGTGTCGTCGTTGCCTTACGAGCGCGGGCGACGCGCACGCTGCTGTCGGGAGCGGTTATCCCATGATTGCCATATGCCAACTCGAGAGAAGCGACTTCGTCCGTAATCGCCGCTGAGGGGTCGCCCAACCAATCAGCAATGGCGCCGGGGCGACGCTCGAGCGTCGTCGAGCTGCGCCGTTTTTTGAAGGCGCGCGCGCCGGCGCTGCCGTACACCAGCGCCATGAACGCAAAAGGAACCTTCGAGCTCACGATGACCGCCGAGCCGCCGTACAGCGTCATCGAGGGGGTTTCGCTGGGGCGCGTAGCTTTCGAGAAGCAGTTTGCAGGCCCCCTCGAGGCGACGAGCCACGTGGAGATGATCGGCGCGCGCACGCCCGTCGAAGGCTCGGCTGGCTACGTTGCCGTCGAACGCGTGACCGGCAGCCTCGAGGGGAAGAGCGGGACGTTCGTCCTCATGCACACGGGGGTGATGACACGAGGAGCGCGAGCGCTCGTCGTCTCCGTCGTTCCCGACTCGGCCACGGGCGAGCTCAAAGGGCTTTCGGGGACGATGGATATTCAAATCGTCGATGGAAAACACACCTACGATTTCGCCTATACGTTCACGCCATGATGGCGGATCGCGCGTGACGCGCGAGTGACAGGAATGCCCACTGTGCGCGGCTACGCGCGTTTGCTGTACCGAGCCGGAGCGCGCCGCGGCGCGGCCCCTCGACCACGGCAGCGCGGAAGCGGGCGAAATTCGCGATTGGGGCTCGCGGCGGCGCCGCGGGCACGCTTTTGCATAGTCACCCTGAGCATGTCCCGGGTGCTGATTGTCGACGATGACGAAGACTGCAGGCAGCTCGTCGCCCGTATTCTTCGCGCGTCGGGCTACGACGTGACCGAAGCAGAGGACGGCCGGGAGGGGATCTCGATCGCGCGTATGGAGCATCCCGACGCGGTGGTCACCGACGTGAACATGCCGCACGCCGACGGATGGCATGTTCGCCGTACCCTCGCGGCAAGCCCCGAAACGACCGATATCGTGGTCATCGTGCTCACGTCGGAATCCGCACGAGGGCACTCGCTCGAGAAGGGGCTCATTCTAAAAAAGCCCCTCAACGCAGAAGGGCAATCGTCGCTCCTCGAGGCGCTCTCTCGAATCTAACTCGAAGAGCGCACGTTCACGCCCACGAGGCGCGGAATGCCAAATTCGTCTCGGGCGAGCGGGTCGGCATTTCGCGGACGTACCCTTTTTTTCCGAAAATCTCGATGCCCGCGAGATGCACGCCGCGGAACGACGCTCGAAAGTACGCGTACCTGGCGAACGAGAGGTGGGCCATCGTGATGAGCGCGTCCTTCGGGCCGACCTTGTCGATGGTGAAGCCGCCGCCGTCGAACATCCGTTTCCAGAGTCGGTCGTAAATGCCAAAGCCGGCCCACGGAGTTGCTCCGGCCCCCGCGGCGAGGCGCGTGAGCGTGCTCAGCGTGCTTGCTTGAATGCGATGGCCGACCGCGGCGCCCACGGCGACCATCTCGTCGGCGCTGAGGCCGATGGCTTCACACGCTTCGTAGTGGTCCATGGCAATGGGCATCGCGATCCAGACGCCCGCGACGAGCGACTGAATGTCGTCGTGCCGATGGGCGGGGAGCTTTGCGAGGTACGCGTCGTAGTGGCCGCGCTCGCGCAACGTGACGATGGCCGACGAGAGGAGCGTGCTCCTGACCCGCTTCATGGGCATTGCGAGGCCCAAATCAGAGGGTAAAGCCAGGATCCGCTCACTCACCACGCATGCACCACGAAGCTTGTCTTATCGCGAATATGCCCTCTCGACCACGCGCACAACGACGCACCCGCGGTAGGCTCGGCGCCATGAGCGATCTCGTTCTCCTTTGGAGGAGCCGCGCCGGCGCGGCCCTTCCGCCTGCCGTCGTCTACTGCGTCCTCGCCGAGGGGGACCCCTGCGACGACGCCGAGCCGTTCGATACCGCTGCGGTCGCGGCCGACCTGCGGCGCGGCGACGCGTCGTCCCGCCACGAGATCACGGTGGTGGTCGAGGGTGTGGGCCTCGCGGTCGCCGTGGGCGAAGCGGGGGGCTCGACGCCGCTCCGCTCGCTGTTGGCGGAGATCGCCGCGAAACACGGCCTCGTTCTGTTCGATCCTTCTGCGCGCGAGGTAACCGAAGACGATGTCGACGCCGCGGCGGAGTATTCGCAAATGCGGGACCACTCGGCGCGGAAAGCCCGTGTCGTGCAGTTCGAGAAAGCGGCTCTTGCAGGCGATGCAGACGCGATGAACGATCTCGGAAATGCTTATTCGTTCGGCGACGGCGTTCGCGAGGATGCCGGCACCGCGGCCGATTGGTACGCGCGAGCGGCGGCTCTCGGGCATGCCGGCGCGATTCAGAACCTCGCCGAGCTGGCCCGCAAAGCGTGAAGCGCCTCGCCGATATGCAGCTTCTGGTCGTCGACGACGACGAGGACAATCTGGAGTTTTACGCGTTGTGGCTCGCCCTTGAAGGGGCGACGGTGCACGGTGCCGCTTCGGTTGACGACGCCCGAGCCTGGCTTGCGAGCCATACGCCAACGGCGGTGTTGACCGATCTCCATATGCCCTCTGCGGCGGATGGTCGCGACTTCATCCGTGGCATTCGCGAGACGCCGCGATTGGCAACGACGCCCGTGGTGCTCGTCACGGGGGATGCGAGCCGAACCCTTTCCGACGACGCTAAGCGGTTCGGCGTCGACGCGTACGTGAAGAAGCCCGTGAACGCGGAGGCGCTCGTCGCGGCGGTGGTGGCGCTCGCGGCAGGGCGCTAACCGTTCAGAGGCGACTACCCGTCGGCTGAGCCCTGCAGCGTGGCGAAATGCTCCAGCGTGGTGTGGCGCTACGCGAGGAAACATGCGGTCTGCACACTATCGAGCGCCGGGTGAGGCCGTGCGGCCGCGGGCAGCCTCGCGCGAATTGAGCCTGCTTTCACGGGGAAACGGTCGAGCACGGATGCTGCAAAGCTCGTCCGCGCATGACTGCCTCCAAGACTCCGCCTCGCGGCGCCGACGACGCGTCGCTTCATCCCATCGACAAGTCGCCCACCGGGATCAACGGCTTCGACGAGGTCACCGGCGGGGGCCTGCCCAAGGGGCGCCCCACGCTCGTCTGCGGCGGCCCCGGTTGTGGGAAGACGCTCTTCGCGGCCGAATTTTTGGTTCGCGGGATTCAGAGCTTCGGGGAAGCCGGCGTGTTCCTCGCGTTCGAAGAGAGCGTCGCCGACCTCACGCGAAACCTTGCGTCCTTAGGCCACGATCTCGCGCAGCTGCGCGCGGACAAGCGCCTCGCGGTCGATTATATTCATATCGACCCGGCGGAGATTGAAGAGTCTGGCGGCTATTCGCTCGACGGCCTCTTCGTGCGCCTCGCCCATGCGGTGAAGTCGGTCGGTGCCAAGCGCGTCGTCATCGACTCCCTCGAGGTGCTCTTCGCGGGCCTCAAAAATACGGCGATTTTGCGGGCAGAAGTGGCGCGCCTCTTTCGCTGGTTGCGCGAGAACGAGCTCACGGCCGTCGTCACCGCCGAGCGCGGCAGCGGGACGTTCACGCGTGACGGCCTCGAGGAGTACGTCTCGGACTGCGTGATTCTGCTCGACCAGCGTGTCGCCGACAACGTCGCGACGCGTGTATTACGCATTGTCAAATACCGCGGATCGGGGCACGGAACGAACGAATACCCTTTTCTCATCGACGACGGCGGCGTCGCCGTACTGCCCCTCACCAGCCTCCAGCTCGATTACGAGGTATCCGACGAGCGCATCTCGTCGGGTGTTTCCAAGCTCGATGAAATGCTCGAGGGCAAAGGGTTCTTCCGGGCGAGCACGGTCCTCCTTTCGGGAACGGCCGGCACGGGCAAAAGCACGCTCGCGGCGAGCGCCGTGGACGCCGCCTGCCGCCGCGGCGAGCGGTGCATTCTGTTCGCCCTCGAAGAGTCGGGGCCGCAGATCGCGCGCAATATGAAGTCGGTCGGTTTCAACCTGAATCAGTGGATAAAAAAGGGGCTTCTCGAGATCCGCGCGGTACGGCCCACGTCCTACGGTCTCGAGATGCATCTCATTCGGATGCACAAGGCCATCGACGACTTCAAACCCGACCTCGTGGTCCTCGATCCGATCTCCAGCTTCAACACGCAGGGCCGCGACCAGTCGGTGAAAGCTATGCTCGTTCGCCTCTTCGACGGCCTGAAGATGCGGGGGGTCACGGGCATCGTCACTTTCCTTACGTCGCCCGCTCGGCGTGACGAGACCGATATCGGAATATCGTCCCTCATCGATACGTGGATCGAAGTTCGCGATATTGAATCGATGGGGGAAAGGACCCGTGGCCTTTACGTGATTAAATCACGGGGAATGCAGCATTCGAACCAAGTTCGTGAGTTCACGCTCAGCGAAAAGGGCGTGAACCTCGTCGACGTATATGTCGGCGCCGATGGGATTTTGACGGGCGCGGCCCGCGTCATGCAAGACGCGAGAGACGTCGCCACCGCGCGTGCCCAAAGTGAAGTCGCGGCGCGCGCCGCACGCACCCTCGAGCGAAAGCGAAAGGCGATGCGCGCGCAGATCGCGGCGCTCAAGGCGGCCTACGCCGCCGACGAGGACGAGATGAACCGTGCAGTGACCGAAGCGCAGTCCGAGGCCGAGCAGTCGCTGGCGCAAAAGGCGGCCATCGTCGCGAGCCGAACGGGCCCAGTGTCTGCGCGCAACGCCGAGCACGGCCGGAAGGGGGCCTAACGTGGTGCCGCGAAAGAAACCCCAAAGGCTCGCCGCCCTCGAAGATGCTGCGCGCAATGCCGACGGCTCCCTCGGCGTCGACGCCGAGCGGTGGGAGCTGCGGCTCTACGTCGCCGGAAAAACGCCTCGCTGTCTGGAGGCGTTCAAAAGCCTCAAGGAGATTTGCGAAGCGCGCCTCGAAGGTCGGTATTCGATCGAAGTGGTCGACCTCCTCGAGAACCCGACGCTCGCCGAGGGCGACCAGATCCTTGCCATTCCAACGCTCGTGCGAAAGCTCCCTCCGCCCATGAAGAAAATCATCGGCGACCTTTCGAACACCGAGCGCGTTCTCGTGGGGCTCAATCTCACGTCGCTTCCCAAGCCACCTGCAGCCAAGCCCTCGGCGGCCAAGCTGGCGGTCGCCAAGCCCGCGGGGACGCCTTCGTAAGGTATGGCGACTCTCCGCAAATCGACCAAGGCGTTCGAAGACGCTGCGTCCGACGCCGCGACCAAGCGCGAGCTCGCGGATTACGTCCTGCGTCTTTACATCGCGGGGACGTCGCCGGGCTCGACGCGCGCCGTCGCAACGCTCAAAGCGCTGTGCGAATCGCGTCTTAAGGGTCGCTACAAATTAGAGGTCATCGACGTCTACCAGCAGCCTCTCGTCGCAAAAGAAGCTCAAATCGTCGCGGTGCCGACGCTCATCAAGTCGCTGCCGTTGCCCCTCCGTCGCGTGATAGGCGACCTCTCCGACACGCGCCGAGTTCTCTCGGCGCTCGATCTCAAGGTCGAGGATGCATGACACGCTCCAAGGCGCCCCGGTCCACACGACCCACCGAGATCGAAAGCCTCCGCGCGCGCCTCCAAGAGGCCGAAGAGGCGCTCGACGCCATTCGTCATGGGCATATCGAAGCGTTGGTGGTCACAACCCCCGAAGGGCCCAAAGTCTTCACGCTCGAGGGGGCGGATCACCGTTATCGCCGCCTCGTCGAAACGATGAACGAGGGGGCGCTCTTGGTCTCCGAAGGGGGCGTGCTCCTCTACAGCAACGCCGCATTTGCCCATATGGTCGATGCGCCCTTGGCCGACGTCATCGGCGGCGATTTACTCGACTTCGTCGAGATCAGCTCCCAGCCGAAAGTCCCCGCGCTTCTCGGCGCGACGTCGCGGGCGCCGGTGGAGGACGAAGTCGTCTTGGTGTCGCGCACGGGCGCGCGCGTCGCAGCGTTCATCTCGGCGACCTCGAACGACTTCGCCCAAGAGCCGGGCGCGTGCCTCATCGTGACCAATCTCACGGTTCAAAAGCGGAACGAAGAGATCGTCGCCTCGGAGCGCCTCGCAAGCTCCATTCTCGAGCAGGCGGCCGATGCGATCATCGTCTGCGATCGCGAAGGGCGCGTCCTCCGCGCGAGCCACGCCGCCATCGCGCTCTCATCGCCCCCCGGCGCGCTCCACCGCCCCTTCGCTGCGGCGTTTCCACTCGTCAATCCCAACGACGGCGCCGCCCCGGTCGACGCGGCGCTCGCGGGGCACGTCGTCACCGAGCTCGAGCTCACCCTCGCCGTGAGCGGCCGCCCGACAACCGATGTGATTTGCGCGTCTGCGCCGCTCTTCGGCGAGCGCGAGGCGGGGCGCGAGATTATCGGATGTGTTGTCTGCCTCACGAACATCACGGTCCGCAAGCGCGCCGAGCGTGAGCGCGTCGAGCTTCTCGAAGCCGAGCGAAAAGCACGCACCGCGGTCGAGCACGCCCTTGCCCACGCCGAAACGAGCAGCCGCGCCAAAGACGAATTCCTTGCGAGCGTCTCGCACGAATTGCGCACTCCGCTCAATGCCATTCTCGGCTGGTCGCGCCTCCTCTCGCAAGGCGCCGTCCCCGACGAGCGCATTTCCCACGCCGTCGCCGTCATCGAGCGCAACGCCCTCGCCCAGGCGCAGCTCATCGAAGATCTGCTCGACGTCTCGCGCATCGTCTCCGGGCAAATGCGCCTCGACGTGCAGCCTGTAGAGCCTATTTCAATTATTCAGGCGGCCCTCGATAGCGCGCGCCCCGCGATGGACGCGAAGAAAATTCAGCTCGACGCCACGCTCGATACCAAGGCCGGCCTCATCGTCGGCGACGGCGCGCGCATTCAGCAGATCGTCTGGAACCTCGTCTCCAACGCGGCGAAGTTCACACCACGCGGCGGCAAAGTTCGCGTCGCGCTCGCGCAGGTCGATTCGGTGGTGGAGCTCGTCGTCGCCGACAACGGCCAGGGCATTCCCGCGGCCTTTCTCCCCTACGTCTTCGACCGCTTTCGCCAGGCCGACGCGAGCATGACGCGCAGGTTCGGCGGCCTGGGGCTCGGATTGGCCATCACGCGCCACCTCGTCGAGCTCCATGGCGGCAGCATCGGCGTCGCGAGCGACGGTGAAGGGCGCGGCGCTACGTTCACGGTGCGGCTGCCGCGGGCGGCCGTTCTTCCCAAGTCCGTCGACGCGCCCCGAACCGAAAAGCCAAAGGCCAGCGCGGGGACTCTCGAGATTCCGCCTGAAATGAAAGGGCTACGCGTTCTCGTCGTGGACGACGACACCGACTCGCGCGACATGCTCGTGGCCATTCTCGACGGCTGCGGCGCCATCACGCAGTCGGCGAGCTCGGCGTCGGTTGCGCTGACGATCCTCGAGAGCGATATCCCCGATATCTTGGTGTCGGACATTGGAATGGCCGACATGGACGGCTACGAGCTCATTCGCCGCGTCCGCGCGCTCCCCGATGCTCGCGCGAAGGGGCTCCCCGCCATTGCGCTCACGGCCTATGCGCGGCCCGACGACCGCAAGCGCGCTCTCGGCGAGGGGTACCAAATTCATCAACCCAAGCCCGTCGAGCCCTCAGAGCTGATCACGGTCGTCGGGAGCCTCGTGCGCTCGCGCAAGCTCACCGACGGCATCGCCAGGTAGGCGCTCCGTCGCGTTCTGTGTCGCGGCCTGTGTCGCGTTCTGTGTCGCGTTTAAGCCGACCCACGGCGGTGCGTGCTGCACCGCCCGTCGCCAATGCCGATGAGGACGAAATTGCGGCACTGCCGCCCGTCCTTCGTGACGCAGGAGCATTGGTAGCGATTCGTGAGCATCGCCTCACGCGAGAGCCGCGCTGCGTTTCCTAGCGGCGCGCTCGGCTTCGCCTTCGACAGAAGCTCTCGAAAAATGCGTGTGACCCTCGCGTCGTCTGTGGGCTGCTCGGCCATGACGAAGGTCATCTCACCTTCGCCTCGACAGGGTCAATCCGTTTCAACTCCGCAACGCGCTATTTGCCAGTCGTGCCGGGGGGACCGAGCGGCTTACGAGCGACCCTGAACGCGTAGGCGCGGGCCAACTACAGACTTTTCTGGACCCGCCGCCGCCGTTGCAAGCGCTCGGCCGCATCGGCCTGCGCCCGCCGCGATCCGCGGCCGAACCCCCTCCTCCGAAAAAGCTCCGCAACCAGCGAAATGACGTACATCGTAATTCTCTAGTGCGCGACCGGCCGCTCCCTCGCAAGGCGCATTATCGCCTCATCGAATGAGCGCTAAACCAAGTATGCCATTGGCGAAATGCCTCGGGCCTAACCTCGGTTCGCCACAGAGCAGAGAGGAAAGAGACGCTCACGGCGGCCACGCCACGTCCCGGGGCGCTGGACGGTCAGCGGCGTTTCTTGTCCATCCAGCGGCGGATGCGATTGCGGTGGATCCCAAGGAGGACGGCGGCTTGGGAGACGTTGCCGTTCGATTTCGCGAGGGCGTCGGTGAACATGGCGTCGTCGGCGAGCTGCGCCGGCGTCGCTTCGCGTTCGACGCGCGGTCGCTCGCCCGTGGTCGATGCGGCGGGCGGGAACGAGGGGGTCGACGCGCGGGATGCGGGGATGGCGCGCTTGATTTCGACGCCCGCGTTGGCGCCGAGGTGGGCTCGCGTGACGACGTCGGCCCCTTCTGCGCGGGCGTTGTCGGCGGCGACGCGCGTCTCGGCGGTCATCTCGCGGACGTTGCCGGGCCAGGCGCGGAGGAGGCACTCTTCGACGAGGGTGGCGTGAGCGCGTAGCTGTGGATCCACCGCGCGGAGCGTGCGCGTGAGGTGCCACGGGATCTCTTCGAAACGCTCGCGCAGCGGCGGAAGAACGACCTCGGGGCGGCCAATTCGAAAGTAGAGGTCTTCGCGAAAACGGCCGGCGGCGACCTCGTCGCGGAGATCGCGGTGCGTGGCGACGCAGAACCGGACGTTCACCTTGCGCCCCTTCGACGCGCCCACGGGGACGACCTCTTTGCTCTCGAGCACGCGGAGCAATTTGGCCTGCACCACGAGGTCGAGCTCGGCCGCTTCGTCGAGGAACAGCGTGCCGCCGTGGGCCGCTTGCACCAAGCCTTCGGCATCGGCGTCGGCGCCCGAGTAGGCGCCTTTTTTGGCGCCAAACAGGATGCGCTCGGCGATGGCGGTGGAGATGGTCGCGCAGTTGACGGCGATGAACGGCCCCGAAGCCGTAGGCCCGAGGGCGTGGAACAGACGTGCGGCGAGCTCTTTCCCCGAGCCGCTTTCGCCGCGGACGAAAATGATTTCGCCCTTGGGCGCGATGACGGCGATGCGCGACCACGCGGCGCGGAGCGTGGGGCCTGCGACGCCGCGCTCCGTGTCTTCGACGTCGGCCCCTTCGAACGGAAGCACGTTGTCGACGGGGACGAGCAGCGAGCGGCCCGTGCGAACGACGCGCACGGAGTCGAGCTGCACCGTGCCTTTGATCGCCGTGCCGTCGACGGTGGTGCCGTTGGTGCTGCCGAAGTCGGTAATGGCGTAGCCGCGCTCGCGCACGTCGATGCGCACGTGTCTGCGCGAGACGCGGTCGTCCTTCGCGAGGGCGCCGCGAAACGAGCCGCGGCCGATCTCGAGAGAGCCGTGGACGAACCGCTCGGCCTCTAAGATCGGGCGATCGCCGCTGTAGATTGCGATGACGCCAGGGATCTGCGGGCCGTCTTCGTGGCCGTCGCCGATGTCACGAAGCGTGTGAACCGTCTGTTCCCCAATCCCCATTCGATTTCCACGATACCTCGATCGCCCCGCGGGCGGCCGGGCTACGTGGCGTCGAAGCTCGATTTCGCGGGGTCTGCACCTCCGACGCGCGCTGCCAGCTCGAGGATCCGTCGCACATCGGGCTGCTCGCGCACGAACGTTTGCGCGAGGGTCGCAGGTTCGATGCGCGCGGCCTGCTCGCGAACGCGCCCCACGGCGGCTGCGGCGGCGATGCGCGCCTCGTCGATGCGCCCCGTCGCGACGAGGACCTCGAGGTAGACCGCACGCACGACCAGCTCGCCTTCGTCGACGCTCGTTCCGGGATCCATGAGGGCGATCGATCGCGTCGCCGTCTCGAACGCCTCGCCCTCGAGGCCGCGGAGCAGCTGCGCGCGTGCGAGCTCGGCGAGCGCTTCGCTAAGGAGCGACGGCGACACCGTGGCGCGGAAGAGCGGCCCAAGGACGTCTTCCGCCGCGCCGGGATTTCCCGACATCGAATGAATGCGTGCAAGGTACACGCGAGCGGCGTGCTCGATGCGAACGTCGCCCTGGAGCAGCGCCGCATCGAGGGCCGCGCGCTCCGCTTCGGCCCCGGCCTTCGTGTCGCCGAGGAGGGCGAGCGTGAGGCCGAGGTTGTGAAGCGCGAGTGTCTCGACCTGCGCGAGGGTGCGCGCGCGTGCCTTGGCGAGGGCGCGAAGAAGCTCGCTCTTCGCCCGCGGAAAGTCGCCCACGCACATGCATGCGTAGCCGAGCCTCACGCGTTGGAGCGCTTCGTCCCGTTCGAGCTCGCCGCGCACGCAGGCGTCGACGACCCGCTCTTTCCCTTTGAGATAGCCGCCGATGTCGCCCGTCGAGAGGCAACGCACCGAGACCGCGTCGATGAGCTCGGCCTGCACTTTGGGGGTGTCGACGAAGGCGTCGATGTGCGGCTCGACAGCCGCGACGAGAGCGAGCGCGTCGCTCAGCGCACCGTGGACGAAGAGCTCGGAGCCCGCCCGTGCGAGCGCCACGAGCCGCACGGCCGCGGCCTCGCCGGCGTGGGGTGGAAGTGTCGCGCGCGGGTCAGCGTTCTTGGGGATTTTCTCGGCGACCGGCGCGATGAGGAGCGCTTTTCCCAAGGCCCGCAGTGCGCTTACTTCGGCGACCTTGCCAAGGGCGAGCGCCATCGATCGCGCCGCGCGCCAGTAGTCGGCCGTGCCCGCGGGGAGGCTCTCCATCGCGGCGGTCGCGCGGTCGCGCGTGAGGGCGTGCTCGCCTCGCCAGAAGTGCCCTTCGGCCGCGACCAGATGGAGCGCGCCGGCCTCGGCCCGCGACGGCGCACCTGCGAGGCCGCGATCGACGGCGCGCATGCTGCCGTCGAGATCGCCGGCAGCGAGGGCTTCTTGCGCCGCACGCAAGAATGCCGTGCTTGCTCGCGCGAGGTCGTGGGCCGACTCCCAATGGCGCGCAATGCGGAGCGCGTCGGACGCGAGGTGCGTCTCGAGCCAAAGCGCCGCCGCGGCGTGCACGGCCGTCGCGTTTTCGGCGGAGAGCATCCGCTCGGCGGCTTCGCGTACGAGGCTGTGCTGGAAGCGCAATTCGAGCTCGCCCTTCACGAGGCTCTCCTTCGAGCGTTGCACGATGCCGGCCGCCTCGAGGCGCGCGAGAGGCGCTTCGAGCTCGTCGCGCGTCTGCCCGACCAGCACCGACACCGCGCCGATCCAGAAGCGATCGCCAATGACCGAGGCTGCTCGGAGAAGCCTTCGTGCGTCGTCGTCGAGGGCCGAGAGGCGTGCGCCGACCATGGCGACGATGCTCGCTTCGGGAGCGCCAGGCGCGTCGTCGTGGCGAACACGCGCGAGCTCCTCGAGGACGAACGGGTTGCCCGATCCGAGATCGACGATGCGCTCGATGGAGGCCGCCGAGAGGTCGGCGCTCGCGATGTCGGCCACCAGCCGTGCAGCGACCGCACGCGGCAGCGGGCCGAGGCGCAGGTCGTCGCGGGCGTGGTACGCCCATAAATCGGGGAAAAACTCGCGTACATCGGGGCGCGCCCCGGCGAGGACGAGAAGCGCGCCGCCGCGCGCGGCACGGAGCGCGTCGTCGATGAGGCGCACGCTCGCGGCGTCGCCCCAGTGGAGATCGTCCATCACGAGAAGCAGCGGCCGTTCGCGGGCGAGCGCCGCTATCACCGCCGCAAAGGCGCGGCGCACGTCGTCGGCGTGGGCCATCAGATCGGGGGTGTACGCCTCGTCGCTTTTTGGAGCGAGCGACCGCGCAGGCGAGCCCTCGGTCGCGCCCGCGACCTCGTTCAAGAGCGACGCCCAGCGTGTCGTGTTGCCATCGTCGCCGCTGTCCAGAAGGCGCCGCGCGAGGGCATAGGGGACGCCCCGCTCGGCGATGTCGCCCGTGACCGAGAGGACGCGCGCGGGGAGCCCCACCCCCGCGGCGCTCGACGCTTCGAGCGTTGCGTCGATGCGCACGGCTTTCGCCCCTTCGGCGAGCAGGCGCGATTTTCCGGCGCCCGCGTCGGCCGTTACGAGAAGAACGCGCGGCACGCTCTCTTCGACGGCCTGGGCGAACGCTTCGCGAATGCGACGGAGCTCGCGCTCGCGGCCCGCGAACGTGGTCACGGCGCGTCGGTCGTGGGCGGCCTCGGCACCGAGCTCCCAAATTTGCGTCGCCGTGTCGTCGCCGCGCGCCGATGCGTCGCCCGCCCGCGACAGGTCGAAGCGCCCTTCGAGAAGGCCCGCGGTCGCGTCGTCGAGAAACACGTGGCTCTCGCCGCCGCGCATCGCCGAACGGAGGAGCAGGAGCGCGCGTTGAAGCACTTCGCCCGCCTCTTCGGGTCCGTCGAGCGACGCGTGGCCGAGGGCGATCGCGATGGGCAAATCGGGCGCGGCTTCGCGCAGTGCGACGGCGCAGTGGGCTGCCGCGCGGGCGTGCTCCGAGGCGACGCCGAGCACCGGGCGCACGGCGAGAAGCGGGCCTCGCGCCGCGAGAATCGCGCGGAATCCGTGGCTCTCGACGAGGGACGCGAGCACGCTCGGCGCCGCGCTCGATGGGCGCGTCGAGCCCGATGCTCGCCCTTCGTGGGTCCCTTGCGTGGGGGCGCGCACAGTGGCGAGAACGGTCGCCGACTCGAGGGGCGACGGCTGCTCGTGAGCGTCGCCCCGCCGTGTGAGATGGGAGACCGGCGTCGACGGGCGCTTCTCTTCCGACTTGCCCGCGACGAGCACGCAGTAGAGGCGCTGCTCGCGCTCGAAGTAGATCGACGACGACGGCGACGCGGGGACGGCGCGCGCGTCGGGAAGAACGCCGAGCTCCCCGAGGGGTCGCAAGAGGGCGCGTGCGTCGCGCGGTCTGCCCGACGGATCGCGCGCGAGCATCGCGGCGGCGAGCGCATCGAGGGCGGGGCTCACGTCGGGGCAGAGCGCGCGAATCGTAGGGATCTCGTCGAGCAGCAGACGCGACAGGACGACGACGGTGCTGCCACGGCCGAAGAGCGGCTGGCCAGTGACGCACTCGAAGAGCACCGTGCCTAGGGAGAAGACGTCGGCGCGGGCGTCGACCTCTTCGCCGCGGGCCTGCTCCGGGGCGAGGTAGCCAGGGGTGCCGACGAGGCCGGTGCCTACGGTGAAGAACGTCGCGTGCTGCGGGCGCGCGATGCCGAAGTCGAGCAGCTTCGGCACGCGTGGATCGCCGTGTAGGAGAAACACGTTCGACGGCTTCACGTCGCGGTGAACGATGCCGCGCGCGTGGGCGTGGGCGAGGGCGCTGGCGACGCCGAGCACCACCTGCACCGACTCGCGAAGGGTGAGCGGTCCGCGGTTGAGGCGCGCTTGAAGGGTCTCGCCCTCAAGCCATTCGGTGACGACGAAAGGGCGTCCGTCGTGGGTTTTGCCGTCATCGAGATAGGCCACGATCCCAGGATGGGAAAGGTGGGAGAGAATCTCGACTTCGCGCCTCACGTAGGCGCTGTCGGCGTCGTCGCTTTCGAGGACTTTGACGGCGACGTCACGGCGAAGAAGCCTATCGAACGCCCGAAACACGACGGCCGTTCCACCGCGCCCGGCGTGGGCGGTCACATCGAAACGCTCGGCGAGATAGGGGAGCGGCATTCCGTCCGAGGCTTCAAGCGTCACCCGGCGATTCCGATGTGGCAAGCCCGGCGTCTCGCGCCCGCGCGACGTTCACCGTTCAGTGCGCGCGTTTTTTCGGTGGCGCCTTGCGAGGGGCGTTGTTGAAGGGGGCCCGTGGGGCGCGGTAGGCCTTGTCGTCCCACGTGAAGACCATCGTAGGTTGCGGCGTGGTGCTCTTTGCGTCGTGGACCTTTTCGGCCTCAGGATCGAAGGCTTCGGGGCGTTCGAAGGTAATCGCGATTTCGTTCGTGTAGCTGAGGACGAGAGTCTCTTTGTCTTTCTCGCAGAGAAGCTCGGCGCTGTTGTCGCTCGCCTCCCAAAGAAAGAAGCGGCCGTCCTGTTCGATGAGGGCGACGCGCATATCCCTCTTTGCCATCTGTACGTCGAGCCCTGTGCCGCTGAAGTCGTAATCACCCTCGAGGTCGCGAAAGGCGCTCGCGTCGGCGACGCGGCACGCTTGCGGCTTTTTCACCGGGCGATCCATCAAAAGAGCGACGATCCCTTTCGAGATATCCACGATAGGCGTCTCGCCGATATTCGACAGTACGACCACCGTGAGCCCGAGCGTCGGCTCGCGAAGCAGAATCGTTTTGCCGCCGTCGCCGCTCCCCGCGATGATGCGGAAGACGCGCCCGGAAGCGTCGCTGCGAAGGCTCCACCCGTAGCCGGTGCTGTCGCCGGGCGAATCCCCCTCGCGCACCTGCGCGCGGAACATCTCGCGCGACAGCTCGGGCGGAAGCACGCTCCCGTCGTCGAGGGCGTGGGCCCACCGCGCGAGATCGCCGGCCGTCGAATAGAGCCCTCCGGCAGGGTAAATCCCAAGGTGGCGCGCGCGCGGAGGCCGCGTCAGCCCGGTTCGGCCCAAGCCGTAGCCGACGGCGAGATGGTCGACAGGCGACGTGCCGAGAATCTGCCCCGTGTCCGTGAGCTTGGCGCGGCCGAAAATCTCGTTTGCCAAATACGCTTCGTAGGAGCGGCCGCACGTGGCTTGAACAATGGCGCCGAGGAGAACGTAACCGGCATTCGAGTAGCCGAATTTGAGGCCGGGCTTTTGGCCCAAGGGAAGCGCGGCGATGCGCGACACCTGGGTTTTCAGATCGAGCGTCTCCGTCGGCTCCATCGGCATCTCCCGCGGGAGGCCCGAGGTGTGCGCGAGGAGCATTTTCACGGTGACGGGCTCGCCAATGCGTTTTGGCAACGAGGGGAGATATTTGCCAATCGGCGCGTCGAGCGAAATCTTCCCGTCGGCCACGAGGCGCAGGACGGCCGCGGCGACGAAGGTCTTCGAGATCGACGCGATGGGGAAGCGCGTCTCGTTCGTGTTGTCGACGCCCTCCTCGCGATTGGCGAGGCCGTAAGCCTTGAAGAGCACGGGGCGGTCGTGAAATTCCGCGAAGACGACGCCCGCGAAGCCGCGCTCGTGTACGTACGAATCGATGAGCCCGTCGATGGCCGACTCGTGGGTCTGCTGCTCTGCGACGACGGCCTGCGACGGCATCGGCGTGGCGCGGGAGCAGGAAAAAAAGCTGGTAATCGCGGCGCAGACGAGCGCGAGGCTCAGGCGTGGAGCGGGCGCCATTCGCAAAGGATACACGGGTCTGGCGAGGCTCTCCTCTCGGAGCGCGGTCGAGATAGGCTCGGTCGCCTATGACCGAGCCGAAGCTCACGAGCGCGTTCCCGTACAAGCTTTGGCCCGCCTACACGCCCGCGCGCGACATCGCCGCCCTCGGTGCAGGTGGCCGCACGTGGCTTCGCTATGCCCTTGCGTCGTTCGTGCTCGTCGTCCCGTTCTGTTTCGCGCCCGTGAGCCGCGCGACCGGGCTCGGCCCTGGGGTCGCCCTCGCGATCATCGTCGTGTTCATCACGTGGCAATCGATCGCCGTGGCGCTGCAGCGGAGCGCATCCCAGTTCTGGTCGTTTCACTTCATCATGGTGGGGAATCTCTTTCTCAACACCGGTCTCGCCCTCGCGTTGGCGGTCGTGCCGGGCGATCCGCGCACGCCGCTCTTCTGCTTCGCGTGCGCGTACGCGTGCATGAACGCCGCATCGACCGAGCTTGGCCCCAACATCGGTTGCCTGGTCGCGGCGACGACGCTGCCACTTTTGACCATTCCGCTTTTCCTGCTGCGCGGCGCCGACCCCACGTGGTCGGTGGCGGGGCCTGCGTTGGCCTCGGGCGCGTCGGCGCTCGGCTACCACGTGATTGCGCTCCACACGGTGGGGGCGATGGCGATGCGCGACGAGCGCGACGCTGCCCTCGAGCGTGTGCGTAGCCTCGAAGCCGAACGGGCACGAACGCATCTCGCGCGCGATCTTCACGACTCGATCGGCCCCGCGCTGTCGGTCGCGGCCTGGTACGGCGAGCTGCTCGAACGCGGCGTGCCGGCGAGCGAGCTTGCCCATCTCGCGAGCGGCCTCCGCGCCTCCGCGAAAGACGGCCTCACCGATTTACGCGCGATTCTCACGGGGATCGCGCCAGCCTCCGCGACGCTGTCGTCTCTCGCGGCGGAGTTCCGCGCGACCGGCGCGCGCCTTTCCGACGTGGCCGAAATCGAGCTGGCCGTGAGCCATTCGGCGACCGACGTGGCGCTGCAGCCGTCGGCGCGCACCACGCTCACGCGTGTGTTTCAAGAGGCGACGCACAATGCGATTCGCCACGGCGGCGCGAAGCGGATCGAGGTTTCGCTCGCCGTCGAGGGGCCGACGCTCACGCTCACCGTAACCGACGACGGGCGCGGGGTCGCCGAGGACGCGCCCGCCGGACGAGGGCTCGTCGGCATGCGCGAGCGCGCGACGGAGCTCGGCGGGACCTTCGTTCTCGAGGCCCGTCCGCGCGGCGGGACCGCGGTGCGGATGGCGTTGCCGATGCCGGCGATCGCGCTCGCAGCGTCGGTGTAGCTGCGCGCGCGGCGCTACGCGGCGTTGCGCCGAGACGGCGACCCTGACGGGCGAGGGGATTCGAGCGCACCTTCGGCGCCGATATCGAAATAGCGATCGTCGAAAGACCGAGGGCGAATGGTCATCGTGGGGACGACCCACCATGGCCCGGTTGCAAGTGTCTTTGAATAAACACGCGTGTTTGTGATGACGAATGAAGCCGTTGGGGCGGCTGGGGTGACCTTTCGGAATCTAACGTCGAGGCGGACCGCCTCCCCGTTAATTCTCGGCAAGCGTCAGTGGGTGTCTCGATAGAGGCGCACCGCGTTTCGTAGGGCCATCGTGACGGTCATGGGGCCTACGCGAGGGACGAAGACTGCGGCTTTGCCGACGATGTCGTCGTCGAAGTTTTTTCGCGTGGAGAAGCTTAGGCAAATAGCGTTTTCGCGAATCTCGGCGGCGCATACGTGGGGGAAATCGCGGCTCGGCACCCCCGTGATCACGATGTCGGCTTGGGCGAGGGCGGCTGCGCGGTCGATGGTCGTCTCGTGAACGTCGTGGGCGCCGTCGGCGGGAGCGGGCGTGAAGAGCTGCGGGCCGTCGACGTCGAAGCTCACGACCTCGGCGCCGTCGTTGGCCATCATGCTCGCGAGGGGGCGGCCGACGACTTCGCTCCGGTTGAAGATGCAGACGCGCTTCCCCGCGAGGGGGCGCGCGTTCTCGACGACCGATGCGCCGGCTGCGTCGAGGAGCTTTCGAATCGCAAGCGGCGTGCAGGGCAAAATCGCCTTCTTCGTCTGCGCGTCGTCGGCGAACCTTCGGTTCTCGTAGAGCGCCCGTGCCCACGCGGCATTGAGCCCTTCTATGTCTTTGTGGGGCGAGACGAGATCGCGGAGGTACGCGTCTTGGCCCGTGCCGAAAACAGGGTAGTAGACAAGCACGCCGTGGACGCCCGGATTGCCGTTGGCGGCGATGATCGCGGACTCGGCTTCGAGGCGCGGAACGACGCGGAGGTCGAACCTCACGCCGACGTCTTCGCACCCTTTGCGTGTGTATTCTGCATACGTCGCGGAGGGGCCGTGCTCGGCCGTGAGAAACCCTGCGACAACGAGGGGCTCGGCGAGTGTCGCGACCTCGCGGCGAATCTCTTCGCGAAACGACGACGCGACGGCGGCAGGGTCTAAGACGAGCGTGGCAACTGCGGACGAGGGGGGTTGGGGCACCAGAATGCCGGGTACCTAGCGCGCGGAGCCCCCTCGCTCAAGGTCTCCCGAGCCGTGCCCACTCGGCGCGCGTCATCAGCGTCACCGACTCGGTCGCCGGATCGAACGTGATGGTCACCTCGCCCTTTTCGAGCTGACGTCGCACCTGCGCCACCTTCGCGTCGTGGCTCACCTCGACGGCGCCGTAATCCGTCCCCTCGCGCAAGATGAATGCGTCGATGATCCCGGCCGCGGCCTCGGGGCTGAGAGCCTCGAGGGGGATCTCGACGGGAACCGCGGGAGCCGTCGCCCGTTCGTCGTCCTGAGATGGATCTTCCGCCGGTTCGTAATCGACAGCGAAGTCGCGAGTGTCTTCCGGCATGGGGGTGAGCTTAGCGCAGGGAGGGGCGAGGCCCAGAAATCGGGCTCGAAAGCGGTCCTACGTAACGCCGCCCTCCCCCCTGCGGTCACTTCCTACAAACCGCGTACAGCCCTTCGTAGTTCTCGAACGTCCCACGAAAGAGCCCGCCGCCGGTCGGCCTGAGCTCGCTCCCGTTCACGGTGAAGTACATCTCCACGTCGGCGTCGATGTACTGGCTTCCGGGCGGCCCGCTGAGCGTCGTCGCAAACGTCGGGCAGTCGGCGGCGCTCGCGATGGACGAGCCGTTGGGGCCGCCGCCGAGGGGGTCGAGTGACGCCATCGGCACGACGAAGCGCGCGTCGTGCCCCACGCGGTGGTCGAACGCGACGTAGCGGGTGGTGAACGCGGCCTCGCCCACGACGCGGGAGTGCACTTCGACGTCGAGCTGCTGCCACAAGTTGGCATTGTCGAAATCGGTGACGCCTTCTTTCCAGATATCGAAATAGATATTTCGAATTGCCGCGCGCTGCCGTGCCCACGTGTCGTAATGAAAGCCCTTCGAGAGCGCCGCGCGATCTGCGTCGCACGGGCCGCCGTTGTTGCACGTCGCGCGCGAGACGACGCTCACGGCGTTGCCTAAAAAGCCTGGCGCGTTCGCCGCGGGGAGGATCGTGAAATGGTAGTTCTGGCCGAAAGCCGAATCCCACGCCGAGCACCCCCAGAGGCTCGTGTTTTGAAACCACATATCGAGGGTGCCGGGCTGCGTGAGCGCGAAGGTGGCATTGGCACCTTGGGGCGGCACGTAGCCGCCAACGTCGACCGCGCCGATGGCGCCGCCGTTGATCTGGTAAAATCCCGTGACGACCCACGCGGCGTGGCCGTTGGTGTCGCCGCGGCAGCCTGTGAGGCGCGCCGCGTCGTACGCGACCGTGAGCGATTCGCCCACGGTGAGCGCCCCGGTGACGACGGGCGCGCCCGAGGCACCAAACGTCACCGTCACCGTCGACGCCGCGAGGGCCGACGTGGCGCGGGTGGTGTCGTCCGCCTCGCTCGGCGCGGGCGACACGCAGGCGGCCGCGGAGAAGATCGAGAAAACAAGGGGTGCGGTGCGGCGAAAAGCGTAACTCATAGGTGAGGCGGGTTCTACCTTCCCACGGCGCGTCGTCAAGGGCGAGTCGCGTCTCGAAAAAAAGGTCACACCGTGTACCTCGTGGCTTCGCGCGGACATCGTCGCGGCGAACGTTTGCTCGTCGCGCCTCGTCGTCGCCGCCGTGGTGGTGTTTTCGACTCAGCTCGCGTCGGAGGCGAAGACGACTTTGCCAACGCGTTTTTCCGCGTCGCCCGCGGCGTCGCGCTCGGCCTCGAGGGCCGCGGCCTCGGCCTCTAGGTCGACGAAACGGTAGCGAACGTTGCCGTCTTCTCCGCTCGCTTCGACGTCGACGTCGCCGCCGTAGGAGACGACGACACGCGTCAGCTCTTTCGGCTCGGGCGGTGCGCCCGCCGCGTCTGTCCAAGCTTTGGTGAGCGCCTCTTCGGCGAGCGGCTCTTTCCTCGACGACCGCGCGAGCACTTCGCGGAGCACGGCAAGGCGACCGTTCTCGCGAGCCGCCGCGCGCTCCTTAAAGGGGCGCGCAATCGCGCGTGCGAGCGGAATGAGCAATAGCGCGAGCGAGAAGAGCAGCGGCACGAGCCCCAAGAAGAGCGGCGTCGACGTGTGCGGCAACGCCGCGGCGGGGATGCGGTGCAAGAGGAGCTGCAGATTGTCGAGCGTCAGCCCCTTCTCGATGGCAACGCCCGCCATCACCATATTGAACACGTTGAGCCCCAGGATGAGCGCGTTCGACTCGAAGCTGTTCCCGGTGAGCGGCGCCACGCGCGCCGGCCGCGACCACGCAGGCTGCGGGCGCGCCTCGGGGGTCCCGTCTTCGATCGCCGTGCGGCGAACATCCGGGAAGCGGTACGTGATGCCGCCCTCCTCTGAGACGATGACGTCGCCATCGTAGTCGAGCATCAGCTTCGCCATGAGCGGGTCGGCCGCCTCGCGCGGAAGCCCCGTCACGCGCATTACATCGGCGAGGCCGATGCGCCCCTTCTGCGCGCGGATCTCGGCGAGAACGCGCCTCATCGGCAGCAGCGGATCCTCCGGCGCCTCCGTGGGGCCGAAGAAGAAACGGTTGATCTTCTCGTAGAACGGCGTGTCGTCCTTCGGCTTCGCGCCTCGTAAATTGCGTGCGCTCTGCACGCTTCCGTAGCGGCTGCCGTTAAAGCCGCCGTCGTAAATCGAGTTGACGGCGAAGGGCGAGAACGGGTGAAACGTCCAGAACAGCGCGTCGCCGAGGGCGCGGAAGAACGCGCCGCCTATCGCGCCGATGGGCGGCGCGCCGCGGTCGTTGTCGTTGCTCGATCGCGAAAACGTGAGCGCGACAATGACGGCGAGAAAGAGCGCGGCATAGCCAACGAGGACGATCGTGAGCCACGCGCGGACGACGAAGCGGAGCGCGCCCGTGAGCGCGTGGCCGAGCGACGCGAACGCCCGCGTGAGGGCGTCGCGCGTCTCCCAAGGCTTCGAGAAGCCCGTGGGGAAGACGAACAGCAGGTCGCCATTTTCGGTGGCACGGAGGTGGCCGCGGTATTCGCGCGTCAAGAAATGCAGGCCGCGGTCGGCATCGCGGAGCGCGAGGCCGCTCGCCGCGGCGGCGTCGGCAATCGTCAAGGGGCGCCGTTCCCCCTTCGTTTCGAGCGCTTTCGTGAGAATCTTCGCGGCCGCTTCGGGGGCCATCGTCGTCGGAGGGGCGTTCGCGTTGGGCACGGCTACGCCATCCTAACCACCCCTGCCGAAAGTGCAGCCCTGCCCGGGCGCGAGCCCGCACGACGACCTCGTGAGCGCGCTAGCCGATGCGCAAGGTCGCCACGCGGGCGAGCTTGATCGCGCCTTCTGGGCAGGCCACGACGCACAGTCCGCAGGCGAGGCACGCGTCATCGTTCGGCGTGTAGGCCGTTTTGCGACCGTGCACGATGCTCTTTAATTTCGCCAGCATTGGCAACTTCGCAAAGTCGCTATCGTCGATACGCCGTACTTCGAAAACGTTGTAGGGACACACCTCGACGCAGTCGTTTTTCCCCTCGCACTTCGCCTGATTCACAATGGGCCTGTAGGCGCCCGGCGCGGCGTTGCACTTTTCGCCGGGCCGGTTTGGGTGCTTCGCCGCGCGCCTGGCTTTCTTCGCATCGAGGTCGGGCTTCGGCTTCTCCGCTTCCATTCATGAAGCCTCCCACGGCTCTGCAGAGCCTTCGTCGGCATTCGGTGAAGAAGTGTGAAGTCGCGCGTTACGGCCTTCAATCGCCATCGGCGTAGGTGCCCGACCTGCGTGAGGCACGACCCTCCGGTCCGACCTTTCGCAACATGTTGACTTTCCATGAGAAGATTCGGCTCTCCCACTCAAGGGTGCAGCAATCGAAGGGCAGTCGTGATGGCGGCGACGAGGTCCGGCGCTTTTTCGAAGTGGGGCATGTGCTCGCACGACGGGATGGTCACGAGCGTTGCGTTGGGAATCGCAGCGGCGAGGTCCAACGAGTTCTGCGGCGGCGCGAGCCTGTCGTCGGCACCCGTGAGGACCGTCACGGGAACCGTGAGGCTCCCTACCTCGCCCGAGCGATCGAACGATTTGTAGGCGTGCATGTGGCCGAAGAAGACGTACCTAGGAGTGACGTCGGGGAGCTGATCGAGGAAGTTTTTAACCAGCTCGAGCTCGTACCTGCGGAGCGCTCCGCGCCCCATGCAGACGCGCCATGTGGCCAGGAGCTTTTCGAGGATCGTGTCGCCTTGAGGGTTCGTGAGCGTATCCATCACCTCGGGGGCTGGTGCCGTGTACAGCGCGCCCCCCGCGGTCGTTGCGACGAGGAAAAGCGACGCGACGCGCGCCGGGTGGGCGAAGGCGTGCTCTTGCACGATGCAGCCGCCAAGGCTGTATCCCAAGACGTGCGCGCGCGTGACACCGGCGTGGGTGAGGACGTCTTCGAGGTCTTGAGCGAGGAGGCCGATGGCGTACGCCTCTTGCTCCTTCGGTTTCACGCTTTTGCCGGTGCCGCGGTTGTCGACGATGAGCAGGCGTGTGCCGGTGTCGCGCGCGAGAAGCTCGAGAAACCGCGCGTTCCACGCTTTGCCCGAGCCTGTGTACCCCATGACGAGCACCAACGTCGGCTGCTCGCGGCCGTCGTCGTCGGCATACGTATAGTGGATGCCGCTTTGCGTGGTGGCGTCGATCATGGCGAGCGGCCCGTGCCTTTTTCGAGCTTGAAAATCCGATAGAGATACGCGAGCGACGGCGCCAAAATGGCGACGCCAATGGCAAGTACGACGACGATGGCGGGAAGCGCCGCGGGCTGCGTGACCGCGTCCG
>JANXMC010000694.1 GCA_025354825.1 Myxococcales bacterium | reverse complement strand
CACGGCGGCGGCTTTTTCATGAGCTCGCCCGCATCCCACCGGCCGCTCACGTGGCGCCTCGCGCGCGCGTGCGACTGCCCGGTGCTCGCCGTCGCCTACCGGAAGGCGCCGGAGCACGCCTTCCCCGCGTGGCTCGACGATGCGTTTGCAGTCTACACGGAACTTCTCGCGCGCGGCTACGCGCCGTCGGACATCGTGCTGTCGGGCGACTCGGCGGGGGGGAATATCGCGTTGGCGCTGGCCCATCGGATTCGCCGCGAAGGCGCCACGATGGCCGCGTCGATGCCTGGTGCGCTCGTGCTCTTCTCGCCCTGGGTCGACCTCGCCTGTGGTGGCACGACCTTCACGACCAACAGGCGTCGCGACGCAATGTTCGACGCTGGGGCGATTCGAGACCTCGGCGCGTACCTCACGCGCGGCTGCGATGCGCGGGACCCGGAAGTCTCACCGATTCACGCCGACTTCCACGGCTTCCCGCGAATGCTCCTGCTCGCGGGCGCGACCGAAGTGTTTCTCGACGACGTGCGCACCCTCGCCACGCGTGCGCGCGCCGCGGGTGTGTCGGTGGAGCTCCACGTGTATCGGCATATGCCGCACGTTTTCCCGATGTTCGCGTCGGTTCTCCCGCGCGCGAGGCAGTCCTTCGACCTCGTCACCGCGTTCGTCAACGCCGGAGCGTAACGAGGGGCTACGTGTCGCGCGTGAGGCGCCGTGCCGGCACCGCGAGGCGTTGGGCGCGGCGGTTCCAGAAGTGCGCGACGACGGTGCGGAACGCGACGAAGAACGCGGCCGTCGCGGCCAGCGGGAAGACCGCGACGTGAACGGCGTGGGAGTGGTGCGTGATGGCGAGACCCGCGTTCGCGAGCATGCCGACGAAGACGCCGTAGAGCACCGCGATGCCGGCGACGCGGCGGTCGGTCAGCCGCTGGTCGATCTCTGGTCGCAGGAAAAGGAACGGCCACCACTCCGCGTCCATATCCGAAATACGATTCACCATCTCTTCGACGCTCGTTCCGTCTTCGTTCACGTAGCCCTCCCAATAAGCGCGTCGACCGCGCTTTTCATCAATGTAGACCGCGCCCCCGAGAGCGTCGACGCGCCGCGCGTCGATTGGCCACGATACGTATGCGCCTAGGCGCCGCGCCGATGTCGGCAAAGGCGCGGGCGCGGTAAGACATTCGCCGATGGCTACGACCACGCTTTCTCTGTCCCGGCGCGCGCTGCAGCGGGCGACCCTTTGTCGGCAGATGCTGCTCGCGCGGGAAGCCACGCCCAAAGCGGGTGTGGGTGCTGCCGTTTCGAAGCTCGCGGGGCTTCAAGCGCAGCTGCCGCGGCCGCCATTTTTGGGGCTGTGGTCGCGCCTCGAGGGGTTCACGCGCGCGTCGCTCGCGGGCGCGATTGCGGCGCGCGAGGTCGTTCGCGTGACGTCGATGCGCGGCACACTGCACCTCATGACCACGCGCGACTACGTGTCCATACGCGGCGCCCTTCAGGCGATGCTGACCAAGGGGATGGAGGGGGCGCTGCGCGGTCGCATGGACGGCCTCGACGTGCCGTCCGTCGTGCGCGACGCGCGCGCGTTCTTCGACGAAGAGCCACGGACGTTCGAGGAGCTTCGAACGCGCCTCGAGGCGCTGCACCCGGCGGCGAACGAGCGGGCGCTCGGCCACGCCGCGCGAATGCATGTCCCCCTCGTGATGGTGCCGACGGAGACGCGGTGGTCCTATGCGCCGACCACCGATTGGGCCGTGGCCGAGAGCTATCTCGGCGTACCCGTGGCGACCGCGGCGAGCCCCGCAGCGTCGGAGGCGCTCGTGACGATGTACCTGGCGGCCTTCGGCCCTGCGTCTGTTCGCGACGCGCAGGCGTGGTCGGGCGTCGCGAACCTCGCGCCGACCTTCGAAGCGCTGCGGACGAAGCTCGTGACGTTCCACGATGGCAAAAAGCGCGAGCTGTTCGATCTCCCGAAGGCGCCGCGTCCCGACGAAGAGACGCCGGCGCCCGTGCGCTTTCTCCCCGAATTCGACAATCTGCTTCTCGCCTACGCCGACCGGGCGCGGGTCGTCGACGCGGCCCACGCAAAGGCGATTTCGCCGACGTCGACTCAGGTGCGCCCGACGTTTTTGGTCGATGGCGACGTCGCTGGAACGTGGAGGCTCGAGCGTGCGCGGAAGACGGCGACGGTGACGCTCACTCGCTTTTCGACGCTCGCGAAGAAGACGCGCACGGCGCTCGAAGGGGAAGCGCTCACGCTCGCGCATTTCGTCGAAGGGGACGACGTCACGTGCGAGGTGGCGTTCGACGACGCATGACGCGGCACACGAGCAGGCGTGGCCGCGCGCTCAGAGAGTGTGGACACGCGCGCTATGCTGCTCGGCGATGACGACGAAGCAAAGGCCCGACACGAACCGCTACCCCGATGTGCCCGTGGGGCCGCGCCTCGAAGCCGTTCTCGAGCTCGGCTACCGCGCGCGCCGGCCGGTGCTTCTCGAGGGGCCGACCGGGATCGGCAAGAGCGAAGTCGTGCGAGCCGTGGCCGACAAGCTGGGGCTCGCGACCGTGGTGCTCGACTTGAGCCTCCTCGAGCCGCCCGATCTCGTCGGCCTGCCGCGCCTCGAAGACGGCGTCACGCGCTATGCGACGCCGGCGGTGCTGCCACGCGACGGAGAAGGGATTCTCCTTCTCGAGGAGCTCAATCGCGCCGAGCGGTACATTCAGCAGCCCGCGCTGCAGCTCCTCTCGGCGCGACGTCTCCACGAGTACGTGCTTCCGCCGGGGTGGGTCTGCTTCGCGGCGATCAACCCCGAGTCGGGCGAGTACCACGTGACGCCGCTCGACCGCGCGCTGCGGGCGCGGTTTCTCCACGTGAGCGTGCGGGCCGATCGCGCGTCCTGGTTGGCATGGGCCTCGCGGTCGGAAGTGCACGCCGCCGTCGTCGCGCTCGTGCGCGCTCACGAGCGGGCGCTCGAGGAGATCCCCCCGCGAACGTGGACGTACGTCTCGCATATTCTTCGCGCGCTCACGTCGCGCGAGCTTCACGACGAGACGCTTCTGCGCGACGTGATTGGCGGCTACTTGCCGTCGGTCTGGTGCGAGGCGCTTCTCGCGACGCGCGCGACCTGGGCGCAGACGCTGGAGGTCGACGTGCGCGACGTTCTCGCGACGTACGCGCCCGGCAGCCCTGCGGCGACCGTGATGAAGCGGTACCGCGACGCGGGGCAGACGGACCGCATCGACGAGCTGGTGCAGCGCGTGATGTCCGCCGTGAAGGGGCCGGAGATCAGCGTCCTCGCCGACGAAGGACGGTTCACGTTCGAGTCGTTCGAGGCGTTTTTGCGCGACCTTCCGGGTGATCATCGGGAGCGCCTTCAAGACGCCCTCGGGAAGAACGCCGTCGCGACGACGCTCATCGGCCTGCGCCCCGAGGAGCTTCTCGTGAACGTGGCGGGGAGCGCCGCCGAGAAGAGGCTTCGTATTTGGTGCGAGGATCCGATTCAGCATCACAAGGCGACCCTCGCCGCGACCGCGCTGCGCGTGCACTTGGAGCAGCATCCGAAGCTCGGCGAGCTGCGCCGCCACAACGGCGCGCGGACGAGCCTCGGCGTGGTGCTGACGCATCTGTCCATCGACGCTATCGAAAAAAAGAAGCTGCTCCCCGTTGCGCAACTGGATCGCGGATTTATCCGCCCTACTTATCCGGCGCAGGTGATCGTTTCTTATTTCCAGGCAGGCCGCA
>JANXMC010000687.1 GCA_025354825.1 Myxococcales bacterium | reverse complement strand
GGCGCGTCCGCGTGAACGGCGTCGTCGTAAGTGAGCTCGGGGCAAAGGCCGACCCCTTCAAGGACAAGGTCGAGCTCGACGGCAAGCGCGTCGTCGCCGAGTCGCCGGTCTACGTGGTCGTGCACAAGCCGCGGGGCGTTGTCTCCACCATGAGCGACCCCGAAGGTCGCCCGTGCATGAAGGAGATCCTCGACGGCATCGGAAAGCGTGTCTTCCCGGTGGGTCGGCTCGATTTTGCGACCAGCGGCGTTCTCCTCGCGACGAACGACGGCGACTTCGCGGACGCCCTCTTGCACCCGAAGAAGGCCGTTCCGAAGACGTACATCGTGAAGGTCAAAGGTCTCATGAAGACCGAAGATCTCGAGCGGTGGCAGACGGGCGTGAAGCTCGAAGACGGCGTCACGCTGCCCGCCGAAGCGAAGCTCGTTCGCCACGAAGAAGACAAAACGTGGTTCGAGCTGACGATTCGCGAGGGGCGAAATCAGCAGATTCGCCGCATGGGCGACGCGACCGGCTTCACCGTGATGAGGCTCGCGCGCATGTCGTTCGCCGGCGTGAGCGCGGAAGATTTACGGCCGGGCGCGTGGCGCGGGATGAACCGCGACGAGCTCACGGCGATCAAGAAAGAGTTCGGCGTTCCGCGCCGCATCACGGGTGCGCCCGTCGAAGCGGCGTTCGATCGTCGGAAGCCGCTGGCGCTCGCCGTCGACGGCCACGGTCGCGCAATTCCGCGGGACGACCGAGCGGCGCGCGGGCGAAGCGCCGAGCGCGGCGACGGTACGCGTCCGCGTGGTGGCGACCGGCCGCCGACGCGGGGCGCGGCCGAGCGCGGTGAGCGCGGCGGCTTCGGTGCGAGCCGCGAGCGAACGGGGGACCGTCCGCCGGCTCGGGGTGAGCGCGGCGATCGCGGGGCGGAGCGCGCGGCAGCGCGTGGGCCGGCCCGCGGTGGCGAGCGCGGTGAGCGGGCAGAGCGAGGCGGTCGTGGTGGCGCGCGTGGCGCCGATCGCGGCGCAGAGCGCGGTCCCGCGCGGAGCGCCGATGGCCGTCCGCAAGCGGGCGGGCGAGCGGCCGGTCGCGGGCGTGAGCGTGAGCGCGACCGTCGCCCCGAGCGCGCGGGCGAGGGCGCACCGACATCGCGTCGCGATTCCGGTCCGTCGCAATCGCGCGGCGGGGCTCGTGGGGGCGCACGCGGCGGTTCGCGCGGCGGGCCGGCGCCGTATTCACCTAGGGAGTCGGGCTCGGACTCTCCTTCGTCTCGCGCTCGGCCGGCACCTCGCGGAGGGTCGGCGTCGCGCGACGGCCGAGAGGCGCGTTCGGATCGCGGACGTGGGCCGGCAACGACCAATCGTTCTGAAAGAAGCCCGCGGCCTTCGCAGTCGCCCCGCCGAGAGTCATCTGACCGCGCGCCGGGGCGATCTGATCGTCGTAAACGATAAAGTCCGGCAGCAGCTCGGGGAGTGACAGCGACCGCCACGTCCCGAGCGCGTCGATACCCTCGACGACGACAACGTAGCGGTCGGCGCGCTTCGGGTTCGGGCGAATGAACGCCGCGCCGAGCTGGTTCCCCGTGAACCGTTCGGTGCCCGCGACGATCGCGTTTCCGTCGACGCGAATCGGAAAGTCGCTCTCGAGGGCGCGCACGACGCGGTTCGTGCGCGCGTTTCCCACGAGGAAGAGCGCGCGCTCGTTGGCCAGCGCTTCGCCTCGCGCGATGAACTCGGCGTCGCTGATGACCGGATACTTCACCGTCACGCCCGCGCGAATCGAGGCCCACGCCCGCGCGATCTCTTCGTTCGCCTGGGCCTGCGCGGGGTCGCTCGCGCCGTAGACGAACAGAATCGGCGCGTGGAACACGTCGCGAATCGGCCCGGCGGTCTCCGCCTGCTTCCACGGCCCGTCGTGCGTGAGCTCGCCCGCCTCCCACGCGCCCGTCGCCAGAGAGCCCACGCGGTGCGCGACGATCGGCTCGGCCGGCGGGAACGACAGCCGCGTGCCGTCGAGTGTCACCGTCGTGGCCACGCGCCCATCGACGAGCTTGTCGTCGCGATCGAAGCGTATCGCCACGACCCCCTTCGTCTTCGCTTCGATACGCGTTCGACCCGCGACCCTTGCCTCGATCTCGCCCCATGCGCCGGCCTTCGCGGCGAGCTCCTCGATGTGCACCCACGCGCTGTCGGAATAGCGCAGGCGCATCGTGCGAAAGCGCACGGACGCGGGGTGCATGTCGCGCTGGTTGCTCATGAGCCACTTCGCGCCGGCGAGATCTTCGTAGGTCGTCTGCCAGACGTTGTGACCCAGGTTCGGGTGCTCGTGGCGCACCGAGTATTTCAGCTCTTCATAGCGATCAATGAGCACGCCGCTGTTCGCCTCGGGGGTGTCGAGCGTGCCGTGAACGATGTAGAGCGGCAGGTCCTGCCCGTTCCACGCCCACTGCACGTTGGAGCGCTCTTCCGCCACGGCGCGCTCCCAGGGCCTGAGCGCGCGGCCCAGCATGTCGCGGCGCACGAAGTAGCTGTGGTACCCGCACAGCGGGGCCGCCGCGGCGAAGCGATCGGGCCGATGGAAGGGGATCGCCGCGGCGCCGATGCCGCCCATCGACGGGCCGGTGATCGTCACGCGCGTGCGATCGATGGCGTTCCCGTAGGCTGCCAACGCCCAGTCCATCACGCGAACGACGTCGTCCTCTCCGAGGTCGCGGTACATCGTGTTGCCGTGGCCCGACGGCGTGACGACGAACGCGTCGAGCGCGGGCAGCGCGTCGAGATGGCGGTCTTCCCAAAGCTGATCGCGCTTCGGATCGTCGCCTCCGAAGAACCAGCGCATCATCGCCATAGGCGGCCCATTGAGGCCGTGGAGCGCCACGATGAGCGGATATCTACGGCTCGATCCTGGCTTGTAGGTCGGTGGGACGTAGAGGCCGAATTCGGCGAGCTCGCCGTCGACGGGCGAGAGGTACGCGCGGCGCATTGGCCCTGTGGCGGCGGTGAACGGATCGACGCCGCGAAGGAGCGACGAGGCCGCGGCGTCGAGCTCGCGCGCTTCGACGGACTGGGCTTCGAGGTCGGTGTCGCCGCGCGAGGCGAGGCGCGCGAGGCGGTTGCGGAGATGCGCGATCGTCTCGACGGTCGCGGGAAAAACGAACGCGGCCGGGCGGGCGAGCGCGGTGTCGGCTCGCGCAATCGCCTCGCGTACGTTGCCCCTCGGCGCGAACGGCGAGCTCACGACGCGGCCCGCGACCTCGGTCTCGATAACGTACTCCGTGCCCTCTACACGTTTCGCATCGACCGCGCCGACGCCGGCGATCCCGGGGAATTGTGCCTCGACCTCGCCAACGACGCCGTCGTCGACGCGGACGTCGCCGGCATCGACGACCGCGTCGGCATCCTCGCGCGACGCGCGGTTCTTGCGGCGAAGAGCGACTCTCACGTGGAGCGGCGCACCGACGGGCGCCCCTTCGGGGAACTTCACGGTGACGCGCGGCGCGTAGCCGCCGCCGAAAACCCCGCGATCGACGGAGACCCACGACATCTTCGCGGCAAGCGCGCGCGCGTCGTCGAGCGTGCCGCCAGGGAGCGCGAGGTAAGCGCCGCGGGGAGCGGCGAGCTGGGCGTCGACGATGCGCGCGCGGAAGACCCAGGCGCCGTCTCGTTGGTGGAGCTTGAGGACGATCGCGTGGTCGCCCGCGTCGAGATCGAGCGGCACGACGTCGTCGTCGTCGCGAAACGGGCGCGCGTCGTCGTGCGTGAAGACAACACGGCCGTCGATGAACACGCGAACGCCGTCGTCGACGCCGAGAAGCAAGAGATGCTTGCCCCCGTGCTCGATGTGCACGGTGCCGGCGGCGTAGGCGAATACGTCGCTGTCGCCCGTGTGGAGGGCCGCGCGCACGTCGACGGGGCCGTCGCCGCTGGACGCAAGGAGCCACGACGGAGAGGTCGCTGCCGTCGTCGCGCGGGCCCCGACGCGGGGCGCGAGCGTCCGCTCGTCGATGCCCGCCACGGCGGTCGCGACGGGCGTGACGACGCCCGGCTTCGCCTTCGGTTTCGAGCCGCCGGCGACGACGTCGCCTTTGAACGGGCCCGCAACGAGCCACGCGCCGAAGCGCCCCGTCCGCGACGGGGCGATGCGGAGCTCATTGGGCGAAGCCGGCGCGCGTGGTCCGTCCGCACGGGCGCTCTCGGAGGCCGCGGTCGCGATGGCGAAGACCACCACGACGACACGCATGCGGGCTGTGGTCACAGCGCTCTCACGCGGCTACCACGAGCAATCGCAGCCTCAGTCCGTGAGGTTTTGCGCGAGCGTCTTCGTGTCGTCCTTGAACAGGACTTCGATCTTCTTGGCGTCGAGGATACGGATCACGATGCCGTCGCCGAAGCGTGTGTGGCGAACCAGGTCGCCCTCTTCGAACCCGTGGGCGATGCCGTAGGCGCGGAAGTCGCCCATCGCTTTGCCGGCGATGGCCTTCTCCCACGACATCGTGCGCTGCGCCTCGGCCTGGGCGGCCTTGGTCGGTGCGGCGGCGCGGCTCGCGCGCGTCGTGCCCGTAGCGGACGATTTCGACGACGACCCCGAGGCCGTGGGCTTCTGCCCAGGCGCGTGAGCGCGGAACATGTGAACGGTGCGGCAGGTGAGGCACTCGACCTTCACCGGCTTGCTCTCATTCATGGCGACGATACGGTGACCGAGGAGAAGTTGGCACTTGGTGCACCAGCTATCGACCTCGCCCCCTGCGCGAAGTGGCTTGTTACTCATCAGGCGCCCATCTTGGCATTAAAGGGGCTACTCGCGCGAGCGCCGCCGCGGCCGAGGCTCCCTCGCCGTCACCTGAACCTCGGTCTTAACCTCGGGTTTTGGCATCGATGCGGGGGGCATCGTGTCGCGCTTCTTTTCTCCGGAGCCCTTGGTCCCGTCGCCCTCGGCGCCGCCTTCGCCCGCCTTGCCGTCGCTCCCGTCGTTGGGTGTGAATCGGATCGTCGTGTTGATCTCGAACTGCACCGTCGTGAGCATCTTTTTCATCTCACCGGCGACGTTCGTGTGCTCCAAAAAGTCGCGCATCTCTTTGGCCACGACGCGGAAGAGACCGTTCTTCGTGTCCTCCATTTGCGTGAGCAAAAGGTGCGCGATCTCCTTTGGCACTTTCATATCGCCGACGAACGCTTTGAGGGAGTCGGGCGCTTCGGTCGCTTTCTCGACGCCGAGCTCGACAGCGCGCTTCAGCAGCTCGGGGATGACTCCGTCGAGGCGGCGGCGCTTCGGGTCGGCGGGTTCACGATCCGACATGACCTGTTGCTAGCTCTCGGCGAGGGGTGCGGTCAACGGCGGCCTCGTTCGAGCGTTCGAAGCGCATCGCGAGCGCAGTCTCAGGCCGCGCGCAGAATGCGCGTGACGCCGACGGCAGCGAGGGCGACCGACTCACGCCGACCCCGACCGCCCCGCGCGCAAAGGAGCATCTCCTGGCCGTCGACGACCATCGTCAGCACTTCGACCTCGGGGCGCATCGACTCGACGCGAAGGCTGAGCGCGTCGTTCCCCTCGGCCTGAACGAAGAACGGCGCGTAGGCCGCGAGCTCCTCGCACGCGGGCCACGAGCCGGCGCCGGCGACGACGAGGCCCGAAGGCTCGGCGAGGACCAGCACGTCGAGGTTCGCGCCGTCGCGCACTTGGGCGAGCTGGTAGTGGAGCGCGATGAGCGGATCGGCGCTCCGCTTGGTGCGACGTTCTTGAATGGCTTCCGACATGGCGATTCCTCCGGTCTTCGAGCGGGCGCGCGAGCGCGCGAGCTGTCGCGACGTGGGGCGAATCTTCCTGCGCATTGGCCGTGTGGGCCAAATTCTCACGGCCCCGCACTCCATCGCACGTCGCGTCGCGGCCCGCTGCATCGAAGGCCGTGCGCGCGTGTGGTATCACCCACGGTCAACATGTCGCGAACGCCCCGTGAGGTCTTTGCCCGCCGCCGAGCCACGTTTTTCGACGAGATGGAGAAGCTCGGAGGCGGCGCCACCGACGCCATCGCGGTGCTCCCGTCGGCGCCGGTTTTCATTCGGAACAACGACGTCGAGCACGACTACCGCCAAGACTCGGACCTCTACTACCTGACGGGTTTCGACGAGCCTTCCAGTGTGCTCGTTCTCAGCCTGCGCGACCGCAAAGCGACGCTGTTTCTCCGCCCGCGCGACAAAGAACGCGAGATCTGGGACGGCCCGCGCGCAGGCGTCGACGGCGCCAAGAGCGACTACGGAATGGACGCGTCGTTCGTGATCGCCGAGCTTAGCACCGAGCTTGCGCGCCTCATGGAAAACACGCAGCGGCTCTACTACCGAATCGGCAAAGACAAGGGGTTCGACGAGCGCGTCCTGACGGCGCTCGACACGCTTCGTGGCCGCGCGCGGCGCGGCATCACGTGGCCGACCGAGATGGTCGACACCGGCAAAATCCTGCACGAGATGCGCCTCTTCAAAACAGAGGACGATCTCGCGCAGATGCGCCAGGCCTGCGCCATCACCAAAGAGGCCCACTCGCTTGCGATGGCCGCGGCCAAGCCAGGCATGCACGAGTTCGAGATCGAGGCGCTTCTCGTCGAGACGTTCCGCAGGCACGGCGCCGAGCGTGCGGCCTACGGAAGCATCGTCGGCTCGGGCCCCAACGCGACGATCCTCCATTACCGATCGAACAGCCGCAAGATGCAGGCGGGCGAGCTGCTCCTCATCGATGCCGGTTGCGAATACGGGTACTATGCAAGTGACGTCACGCGGACCTTCCCGGTCAGCAAGACGTTCAGCCGCGAGCAGCGTGCGATCTACGAGCTGGTGCTCGATGCGCAGCTCGCGAGCATCGACGCCACGCGCGTCGGCGCGACCCTCGAAGACGGCCACGCGGCGAGCGTCGAGGTCATCACCAAAGGTCTCGTGAAGTTGGGGCTGCTGTCGGGCGAGCCCGCGAAGCTCATCGCCGACGAGGCGTACAAGCCGTTCTACATGCACCGCACCGGGCACTGGCTCGGCATGGACGTGCACGACGTCGGCGCGTACTTCGTGGGCGGCAAGCCGCGGAAGCTCGAGCCGGGGATGGTGCTCACCGTCGAGCCGGGGATCTACATCGGGAGGGAGTACGACAAGGTCGCGCCCGAGTGGCGCGGCATCGGCGTCCGGATCGAGGACGACATCCTCGTCACCGACGGCGCGCCGATGAACCTCACCGAGTCGATCCCCAAGACCGTGGCGGAGATCGAGCGCGCCTGCGCGGCCTGAGCGGAGGGGTCAGGACGTGTCCAGGCGAGCGGGCGGCTCGCGGCTAGCTCGGCGGGCCGCATGGCCGCAACGCTGGACTCGACTTCAG
>JANXMC010000662.1 GCA_025354825.1 Myxococcales bacterium | reverse complement strand
TTGAAGTCGTGGGCGACGCCACCCGCGAGACGACCAATTGCCTCCATCTTCTGAGCTTGCCGCAGTTGCTCTTCGAGGCGTCGCGTCGCGGACACGTCGACGCCCATCGCCAATACCGTCGGACGGCCATCGAGCACGATCGACTGGGCGGTGATCGCCACGTCGACGAAGCTTCCGTCCGCGCGGCGGTGCGCCTTGGTGCCGTGCCAGGTCGGCGGATCTTCTTCGGCAACCCACTTCAGGTCGGGATCGTCCGGCTCCACCTTGAGATCCACAATGCGCATCGTTGCCAGCTCTTCGCGCGAATATCCATACATCGCGAGCGCTGCCGCGTTCGACTCGAGGATACGCAAGGTCGCGGCGTCGAACACCAGCACCGCCACCGGACTCGCGTCGAAGAGCGCGCGATATCGAACCTCGGAGCCGCGAAGAGCGCTCTCGACTCGCTGACGCGCGGTCAGCTCGCATTGCATCCGACGGTTGCGTCCGAGCAGCTCCTGCGACGTGAGCTCGAGGGAGCGCTCCACCAACGTACGATCTGCGTCGCTCGCGACGTACGCTTCGTCGACGAGCTCGAGGAGCTTCTGCACATGCACATCGACGAGGTGTTCGGGAGACACTCCCGCGCGACGAAGCTGACGCGCAAGCAGCTTGTGCATCAGACCTCGCTCAGTGTCGTTATCGTCATCGTCTGGTTGTGCAGCTCGCACTTCGCCGACCGAGCAAACGGGGCGATTTCGCCGTACGAATAGAAGCCAGTGATCGCTGCGCGCGGACCGAGGGTGTCCCGCACGCCTTCGACTTCTTCTTCGATGCGTTGCTTCAGCACCAGCTTGCGACCGACGCAGCTGACGAGGATCGCCAAGTCCGGGTCGACGCCGGCCAACGCTTCGTTGCAGCGCGCGGCAGCACCTGTGGCACCGTCGATCAATCGGTCGACGTTGGCCTTCATCAGTCGAGCATAGCTGCCTTGGGGCACGTCGCCAGCGAAGGTCATGGTGCCGGTCTCCCGATCGACGGCAAGGACGGTACGCACGACTCCGATGCCGCCGTCGCTGCGAAGACTCAGGGGAAAGAGCAGCCCGCTCGAGGGAAGGTCGGCGGCATAGTCGCCGAGGTAGGACTTGTAGAGATCGAGGGCCGGCTCGCCGTCGAGCTCGTGCACGACGTTGCCAACCGAGCGACTAACAAGCCTCTCGGGACCGAACGCGTCCCATCCACCCATCGATCCGCAGCCGACGCGAAGTCGTCCTCCGCAGAAGCCAATGGCTGCGATACATCCCGATCGTGCCGGTCCATCAAGGGCGACCAACGTACGCTCGAAGCGTGCCGCGTCAGCCGAAAGCCCGCCCGTGACTGTGACGCCTGGAGGAAGCACGCCCGTGAGACCCGCGACGAGCTCGCTTCCGTTCACGTCGAGACCGTCCGAGAGAACGAAGACGTGCACCAGCTCGTTGGCGGGCAACAAGGCTCTCGCGAGCGCGAGGCCAGCCGCGTGGCTCGTGGGGTGATCGGCGAGCCGCACGCTCGCGACGCGGACCGAGGAATGCTCGAGCTCGATCGCAGTCGCCACCGCCGTTCCGTCGCTGACCTCGACGTCGTGGATTTCTCCCGCGGTCGAGCACGCGAGCACGTGCGCACCTGGAGCACTCTCTCGCATCGTGGAGAGGACTTCGTCGGATTCGAGCACGTCGCGGGCACCGAAGACGAGCACGACCTGCGGCGTCTTGGGCCAGGCGCCGCGCACTCCGTGCCAGCCGCGCTCGGCGGTCCAACTGCGCTGCGCTACCTTCATGTGCCACCCCCACGGGGAACACGGCCAGATCGAGCGAGGAATTAAGGGATTTTTGCTCTCCCTCAATGACCTCGCAAGAATTCGTCGACGAGCGGACGCCCCGTGACGGTTCGGGCTCGACGGCCTACGCTTGCGCTGGGGGGATGATCATGAACCACGAAGAACCTACTGCACTGCAAGTGCACCCCGTGCGAGCTAGGTGCAAAACCGGGGGATCTCCAGCGCCTTGGCGATGGCTTCGGGCGATGGCGCGCGACTCGCGGAGCTCGAAGTACCGGCTCGCCGTGCCGGCGAGCGATCAATCTTTGGTCGACGGCGTGGGACGGTGACCTTGGGATCTGGGTCGTAGATCCCGATGACGACTTCAGACGCTTGGCTGTCGATAATGCGCTTCGCGCATGCGGTCTTGTCATGTCCTCGAGTCGTACAGGGCTCAAGGGTTGTGTATACGGTGGCGCCTTTGAGGTTTTGCCCATGCAGCTTTTGAAAAGCGCGCAGAATTCGGCGTGGTCTCCGCGATTGAATTCGCGGTGGCAGATTGCAGGCGCTACCGGATGGCGTTGCCTCCTGGCGTCGCATCCATGTCCACTTGTCCGCCTGTCCGATGGCCTCGTGCCCCGCCGAGCACGTAGGTCGCACCGCTCGTGCGCCTTCCTCCAAGACTCAGGACGTGTCGTCGCATCGTCCTCGCACAGCACGTAGTCCCCGTCCGCGCGGCGTACTCCGCCGCGAGCTCGCTGACCCGAACGGGACCCCGTGCCGCCGCCCGGACGATGAACTCGTCGATCCCCATCTCGCTCTTCTTCGCGGCGAACTGCGTCTTCATGAACCCTATCTTCATCTCGAGGAAGGGCAGGGCGGCGTCGGCATCGGCAGCCATCGCGACGCTGCGTTGCCCACCGCGCGCCTCCGCAGTCGCGAAGCGCTTCATCGAAAGCGTCAGACGCGCCGGCAGGTCACCCGCCTCGGGATCTGAAGCAATCATCTCGGAGCAGCAGCGCCCGACTTCGTCGAAGCGTGCGCGCATCCGCTCGAGGGCAGGCCGTAGGTCGACAGTTGGAATGCGATCGCGGAGCATGGCGACGATCGTCCGAAGCACACGGACGTGCGCGTTCGTCTCGAGTGTCGCAATGGGGCTGCTGGTTCGGGTGAGCATCTCCTGGCCGGTCCTCCACATCTGCCCCGCGTCGTTGGGCAGCTCTGCGAGGAGGTCGACGCGTGAGAGGACGGGACGCGCGGCGAGAAGCGGTGTCGCGGTGAAGCGCCCGGTGTGCTCGCTGCGGTTGAGGTCGATGAGTAAAGCCGTCGGCGCATCGCGCGTGGCCCCGCCGACCACGCTGTCGCGGACGACGCCGTCCTCCATGACCTCTTGCAGCGCAGGGGCCAAGTTCGAGACCGTGGCGGCCGACCAGGCGTGCGCGTCCTGGAGGTGCGCGATGCCGTGGGCGGCGCGCGCCAGCAGGCCAGGCTCGGACTTCCACCCCCCGCGCTGGGGATGAGAATGCCCCACGAGCCCGGCGAGACTCAGCTTGGAGGGTGCGATCTCGATGCTCACCGGCTGCACGAGTCGCGCGGCGAGCCCGAGGATCTTCTTGCCCCTTCCCGGAGGACCCACGACGATCGCGTGAAGAATCGCGCTGCTCTGGTCGACGAATCCGCAGGAGAGCGCCTGCTGCATCGTGAAGCGCAGTAGCTTTTCGAGGAGAGGATCCTTGTCGAGACCAGCGATGCCGAGAACCTTCACGGCCTCGCCGAGTAGATAGTCGACTGCGGAGACGCCGCACTGTTGCATGCGGCTCAAGAGATTCGCAGCTTGTTCCCTTTCCGCGGCCGTTGCACGCATCATGTCGAGGTGACTGGTGATCGAACGCACGTCGATGAGGTGGAAGCAGACGCGATGGCGGCTGTCGTCCGCAGTCGGTTGGGTCGGCCGTCGACCCGCCCCCGGGAGCGGAATCGGCACAGGGATCACGAGGAACTCGGCGGAGTTGCCGGAGCGGCAGACCTTGTCGAGCTTGTCGATGAGCGTGGCTCCCTCAACGTCGAGCGAGTCGATCCAGCCTCCCGTATCGTCGACGAGGCGAACGTCGACGACTTCCTCGTGGCTCACTTGGTCGGCATCGGCCGAAGCACTCCTGAGGATGGCGGTCGGCGATCGGTCGAGCACGCGCGCCTGCACGCGGGCTCCTAGGCCGAGCATCGGCACGCGGTGGAGCTGCTCGATCGTCAGCGTCGTCGCCGCTTCCCACTGCGGCTCGGCCTGGTCGGGCGGAACGTGCGCGAGTACCTCACCGGTGAGGCGTGCGAGCTCCGCCTCGGAGAGCACTCCTTGATGGTCCTCGCGAATGCGGCGACGGACGCACGCCGCCAACTGGGTGCGAGCGTGCGGCTCGTTCGCGCTCGAGGTTCGAAGTTCGGTCATGGGTGGAGCGTCTCGAGGTGTGATGGGTCTGGCGTCGCACTTTCGGCGCGCCAGATTCACGCCACCATGACGGCGATGCGCGCCTCGCGCAATCTACTTAAGCAAAGAAATGTGCAACGCGACAGTGCAACTCGTGGCGAGCCCAGGGGGGGGCCCCCAACTAATTGGTAATGACGTGCGCACAGCAGTAGTTTCAGGCACGGGGACACTCGGCTCGGCGTTTTTCGATACGGCAAATACCCCCCCCGGACTGGCGCCGTCGGAAGTCATGCTTTAGGCTCGTTGACTAGTTCGATGAAGCAGTTCGAATCCATCGCCACGACGGTCTCGGTCGCTGCATACGCGAACTCGCGGCTGTGCGGGAGATTCGACGATCCGGCGCCTCCCCTGATCATCTTCTATACATTTCAAGTCGAACGCTGGTCCGGCCAACGAGACTGCGCCGTCGGCGACGAGTCCTGCACCATCGTTGGCGACCTCAGTAACTTCGCCGTCCAATACGCACTGCACGAAGAACTCGCGCGTTTCCGAGCCGTGAAGAACGGGGTGGGCACGGCGCTGTCGCCGGCGAGTGAGCTCGCGCTCTCGATCATTCCCAACGCGGGACTGGCCGTCCGATCGAACAAGACGGGACGCGTCCTTCGTGCCGTCGACGAACGCGGCCGGCCCATTTCGGCTCGCGTGCTTGATGCACGGCTGCGTCGCCGCGCGCGACTCTTCGCACGCGACCACCGCGGAACCGAACCCGCCGCGCGACTGATTCATGCGCTTCGTCGCACGGTTCCCCGAATCGCGCGCAAGGTCGGGGGTCGCGTCGCCGCGCCGAAGGGCGCGCGGCGTGCGCGTCGGTTGAGCGTTCGCCTTCAGCGCGTCGCGCAGTCGGGCGACGACCCAGAGCCAGCGCCACCGCTCGCGGACAGTACGCACGAATACCACTTCGTCGATGCACCCCGCGGTCCCCCGCGCGGATCGGACAACCCCAACGTCCGATTCGTGAGAGGAGGATCCATTGCATTTCACGAAGAACCCGTTCCGTACGAATCAACCAGTAGCTCCCTTCGTAGTCGCGAGTCCGCCGTCGCTCGCCCGTACTCCCGCTTCCGCGCCGACGTCGACACCGACGCCGCAGGCGGAGACAATGATCGATACCGCTGCGGCGGGCGGTATCATGGGATGGACGAGTGGCGCCTTGCGCAAACGCTTGGAACGCGAGCGCCATCGTCTCGGCGCAGGTCGTCCCATCCCGCTCGGACCGTTCGTGGCCTGGAAGATCGGGGGGCGGTGGCGCTTCGAGCGGCGCGTCCCGCAACCGACGTGAGCAACGGGAGCTCGTCGAGCGACGCACCGCTGCGCCGCTACTTCACCACCAAGGCGGCTGCGGCCTACTGTTCGCTGACCCCCGAGGGGCTTCGGTCGGCGATGCAGCGCGGCCTCGTTCGTCCCGCCGGCCGTCGGGGAGGCGGCCGGCACTTCATGTGGCGCATCGAGGACCTCGACGCGTACCTGGTTGGCGTAGCGCCGCAGGTGGGTTCGGCCGCATCGGTTGGTGTCCAAGGTGGCGCGGTAGGGCCGGCTCCGGTGGCAGAGCCAGGTGCGCATCCGGTGACGTTCGGAGTCGGCGGGGTGTGCCGGGAAGGCTCCGGGGGAGCCCCGGTCACGACGCCGCCGGTGTTGCTGGCGGGCGGGGAGTCCCCCGAAGGCTCCGGGGAAGTCCGCTTCGGTGAAGCCCCCTCATCTAGGACCGCTGTGATGTCCGTCGAGGAGGCGGCAGAACGCCTTGGGATTCACCGGGCGACCCTCGGCAGGATGATAGCGGACGGGTCCGGGCCCCCCGCGAGGCGGGTCGGGAGCGGCCGCCGGGCACGAATCCTCATCCATCGAGCCGCCTTCGAGGAGTGGCTGAGCACGGGGGAGGAGCCGGCGAGGCGCCGGAGAGGGCGGCGGTCGGCGTGAGGGGTGGAGCGCCCGGACGGTTGGACAATTGGACAGGCCCTGCCGGGACTCCTGAATGGCGGGCGCGAAGCCTCACTCGGCGTTAGGGGGCGTGAAGCGCGAAGGTGATTCCCAAGGCTACGCTGGAGGCAACGGTGCTCGCCTCGAGCGCCTCGAGTGGAAACCGCAGGGTGTCAGTGAGGATGTCGGTGACGAGTGTTCCGAAGACGCTGACCAACACGACAGCCGCCAATAGATGGCCGGAATGTACCTGGGGCTCCGGAACTGCAACAGCAGCCCTCTCTGCCAACGTTCGTGAGACACCGCCCCGCATCCTGTTTAGTCTAGACGGCGAGCTCGAAGGATTCGTATTCGGGTCTACGAGCCCGTAGGCCAAACGCACTGACCCGTGGCCGTATCGCATTGGGTGCCAGGCGCGACCTCCGGACAAATCGACGCGCCGACGATGAGGTTGCACGGCGGGGCGCACGACTCGGTGGTCGTCCAGTTGCACACGTCACCCGGCTGGTCGCATTTCGCGCCCGGGCCCGTGCAATGGCAGGCGTACTCGTCGACAATCCCGTTGCCGTTGTCGTCGCGCCCGTTGCAGCACTCGTCCTTGTAGAACGCACTCGCGTGGCAATCGGAGTCGGCGCAGTCGATAGCGCCGTCCTTGTCGTTGTCGATGCCGTCCGTGCACGCGGCCACGCCGACCTCCGGCGTGGCTCCAGCGCAACCGGCGAAGCTCGTGCACGCTTTGTCGGCGCAGTCGGCGAAGCCGTTGTCGTCGTCGTCGAGCTTGTCGTTGCAGACTTCTTTCAGCGCATAGTCGATCGTGACGTTGAAGTGATATCCGCCCTTGTCGCTGAAGGCGAAGCCGTCGAGGAAGGCGTAATAGGTGCCCCCCTTGAGGACGGGCTCGTCGATGAAGAACGCGTTCCTCGACACGCCGGGTGAGTCGTCGACACATGCGAGCTCGAAGCCGAGGCGGCAACCTCCGTGGCGAAGATACCCGTTAGAGTCGAGCGGCGGCGCGGGGGTTCCGTCGGAGTCGACCCGCAGATGTGCGGGCGCGGTGAGGATTATCCGAAAGACGGCTTCACCGGCAGCGCCGCCACATGAGCCCTCGGTATGATTCCAGAACGTCGTCGTGTCGCCGAAGTACGTGCCGCTCGCCGTCACGGTCAAAGCGGTACTGCAGTTCTCGTGGCGGTCGGTGCACCACTTCGTGTGAAAGCACGCCGGATCGTCGCAGTCGACAAGCCCGTTTGCGTTGTCGTCCTTGAAGTTGTCACAGACCTCGACCGCCGTCCGGCAGTTCGTGGCGAGGATGCACGCTGGGTCGGCGCAGTCGACGAGCTCGTTGCAGTTGTCGTCGATACCGTTGTCGCAGATCTCGGTGACGCACTTGCTACAGCTCGGATCGGAGGCGCAGGTCGGATCGGCGCAGTCGACCCTCCCATCGCAGTTGTCGTCCTTGCCGTTGTTGCAGATTTCGAGCGCGCCGGCCGTGCAGAGACACGCGGAATCGGTCGCGCACTCGGGGTCGAAGCAGTCGACGAGACCGTTGCAGTTGTCATCGACCTTGTTCGTGCAGTTCTCGATTCGAAGATGGCAGGCGCAGGTCGCGGTGCTGCTGCAGGCCGAATCCTCGCAGTCGGTCAGCCCGTTGCAGTCGTCGTCCTTGCCATTTTCGCAGATCTCCTTCGGACCGCACGTGCAGGTCGGATCGCTTTTGCACACGGGGTCCGAGCAGTCGGTAAGGCCGTTGCAGTCGTCATCCTTACCGTTGCCGCATATTTCCTTCGGCCCGCATCCGATGCAGGCCGGGAAGCTCTTGCAGGCAAGGTCGGCACAATCGGTGAGGCCATTGCAGTCATCGTCCTTGCCATTGCCGCAGATCTCGGTCGTCCCGCAGGACGAGCACGCTGGATTCGACTTGCACGCGGGCCGCGAGCAATTGACCGGCGTCGGGCACGAACAGGACGGATCTGTCTTGCAACGGGCGTCTGCGCAGTCGACGGGCGTGGGGCACGGTCCGCAGCTCGGATCACTCTTGCACGCGGGGTTCGTGCAATCGACAGGGCTCGGGCAAGAGCACGAGGGATTGGTCTTGCACCGCGGATCGGTACAGTCGACCGGTGTCGGGCACATGCACGCAGGATTGCCCGCGCACTTCGGCAAGCTGCAGTCACCCGGCGGCACGCACACGGAGCCGCACGTGGGGTCCGTCTTGCACGCTGGGTCGGCGCAGTCAGCGAGACCATTGCAATCGTCGTCGACGCCGTTGCCGCAGATCTCCGAACCACCGCACTTGCAGCCGGCGAAGCACGCCGGATCCGCACAGTCGGTGAGGCCGTTGCAGTCGTCGTCCCTGCCGTTGCCGCAAATCTCCGAAATACCGCAGGTGCCGCACGAGGGGCTCACTTTGCACGCGGGATCGGCGCAGTCGGTAACGCCGTTGCAGTCGTCGTCGACCTTGTTGGTGCAGTTGATCTCGGGACCTGGCGCGCACACGGGTGGACACGTCGGATCTCCCTTGCACGCCGGATCACGACAGTCGGTGAGTCCGTTGCAATCGTCGTCGAGACCGTTGCTGCAGATCTCGGCCTTTCCGCAGGTGCTGCGACAGGTGGGCTCGGGCGTGCACGCCTTGTCTTTGCAATCGGTCGCGCCGTTGCAGTCGTTGTCCCGGCCATCGACGCAATTGCGCTCGATACCCCCAGCGCCGCCGATCGGGTCGACGACGCAGGGACCGCTGCACACGGGGTCGGTCGTGCACACGCGGTCTTTGCAGTCGATGAGTCCGTTGCAATCGTTGTCCTTGCCGTCGCTGCAGATCTCCTTGGCGCCGGGGTGCACAGTCGGATCGAGATCGTTGCAATCGTCGCCGCCGCAAAGCGCGTCGATGAAGCCGTCGTGATCAGTGTCCTTTTTCTTGTGAGTACACACCCCGCCCACGCAGAAGTCGTCGGTGCAGGTGATGCCGTCGTTGCACTCGGTGGCGCTCGAACACTTCACGGGCGGAATGGTGTCGGCGTCACTGTCCGGGAGTGTGCTGGCGTCGCCAACGGCGTCGTCGCCGATGTCCGCGCGTCCACATCCCGAGATGGCGAAGAGCGCGGCCGCGAGAACGAGGAAGCACGGTGCAATGAATCGACGTGACGACATGGAAGACCCCCGACGCGCTACGGGCGCACGGAACCGTGCCGCGTGAAAGCAACGAATGAAACGACAAAGAGGCGATTGCGTGTTGGCATCGCAAGACTGCAAGTCTGACGGAAGCTTCGCCTGTGCGCGCTCGCACGACACAGGCAATTGCGCACGGGGGGCGGCTGACGCCGTCTGCAACCGCCGACGTTGGACCTCGTCGAGAACGATCTCCCCATGAAGCGCGAGCGCTCTTGCCGCCGTCTCGGCGAAACGACGGTCCTCCGATTGGCCAAGTGGGTGTCGCGAAATGCGCGATCTTTCAGGCGCCCGGCCGCGGCCAAGGAAGCGCGTCGCACCGCCGGCGTCTCGTCGTCGACGAACGAGCGCGACTTCAGCGCCGACGCCGCGTCAGGACCGCCGCAAGAGCCAAGCCTGCAAACATTGCCGCGAGACCGCCGTTCGACGTCGGCGCACTGCCGGCGCTGGTGCAATTGCACCCGCCACCGCTCGCGGTTCCGCCATCGGAGCTGCCGCCAGTATCGTCGAGGGCCGTGTCCGCGCTCGACACGTCGATACTGCCGGAGTCGCGCGGACCGGAGTCGGCCCCCGCATCGCTCCCCACGTCCGCGCCCGCGTCCGCTCCCGCGTCACTGCCCGTCTCACTGCCCGAATCCGCGCCCGAGTCGGTGCCCGCATCCGCGCTCGCCACACACGTATTCGTCGTCGCGTTGCACGCCGAGCCCGCGGGGCAATCGGAGCCGGTCGCGCAGCCGCACGTGTCGGTCGTGAGGCACTTGCTGCCGAGCGGGCTCGAGGTGCACGCGCCCGTCTTTCCTGGCGCGCAGGTGACGCAGGCGTGCGTGGCGGTGTCGCAGACGAGTCCGCCCGTACAGTCCGTGTCGACGAGGCAGGCGACGCACCCGTGCGGCTCGCCGGTTGTGTTGCACACCTTCGACGCGCCCGTGCAAGCAGCGTTGGTGAGGCATGGCTCGGCCTTGCAGGTGCCGACGCCAGCGGCCCCGGCACCGTCGCAGTATTGCCCTGTCGTGCAGTTGGCGGCACCAGTGCCACGGCAGCCGCTCACGCATGCGCCGGCCGTTCCTGCCGTCGTCTCGCAGTACGTGCCCTTCGCGCAGTCGCCGTCGGCCTCGCAGCCACACGTGCCCTTTGCCACCTGACAGCGCGGGTGCGCCGGATCGGTGGCGCAAAGCGAGCCGTTCGTCGCCGAACACTGCGTGCAGCTCCCGTCGAGCGCGCCGCCGGTGGGCTGACACGCTGGAGCGGCCGCCGTCGGACACGCGCCCGCGGACGGGCTCGTAGTGACGTAGTCGCTCGAGCACCCCGCGCACGTCTCGGCGGGAAGCGCGCACACCGGCTTCGTTCCCGAGCAGCTCGACGCGTCGGTGCAGGCGACGCAGGTGTGGGTGGTGGCATCGCACGCGGGGGTCGCGCCGCTGCAGTCAGTCTTGCTCTCGCACGCGACACATGTGTTGGTCGGCGTGTCGCAGAGTGGCTTGCTCCCGCTGCAGTCGCTGTTCGAGGCACATGCCACGCACGCCCCGGCACGCGAGCCGCTCGTCGCGCATACTGGCGTGGTGCCGCCGCAGTCGCTGTTCGAGGCGCACGCGCGGCACGTGTGCGCGCTGGTGTTACAGATCGGCGTGCTGCCGGCGCAATCGGTATTCGCCTCGCAGCCGACGCACGAGCCGCTCGGCGCGTCGCAGACCGCGGTCGCGCCGGCGCACTTGGCCTTGTTCGTCGCCGAGCACTGTCCGCACGCGCCGCTCGCCTGACAGGCCGGCGTGCTGCCGCCACAGTCGGCGTCGCTGCCGCACTTCGCGCAGGTGCCACCCGAGCAGACGGGGGTCGTACCCGAACAATCTGCCGCCCCGAGACAGCCGACGCAGGCATGCGTCGTGCTGTTGCAGCGTGGTGTAGCGCCGCCGCAGTCCCCATCGGCGAGGCACTGCACGCACGCGCTGGCGGCGCAAATCGGCGTCGCGCCGCTGCAGGTCAGGTGTGGTGCGCCAAGCGGGCCGGTCGGACACGCGCCGGCGTAAACCCGGATGTCGTCGAAGTCGCCGTTTCCAGCCGCGCCGCCGCCCCACAGCTCGTCCTCGACGACGAGGTACGTTGCCGAGGCCTCGACCTTGAACACCTTGCTGTACCAATGCCACGCGCCGTCCGAGGTCACTGCCGTGACCGTGCCTCCGTAGCCGTCGCCGAACCCAGAGAAGCCGATCAGCCAGTGCTCGGCGCCGCGCGTGCCGGCCGCATCGGAGAGACGGATGCCCACGAACGGTTTGGTGCCCGTGGCGCCACGCACCCAGGACGTGATGCAGTACGTGGCGCTTCCCCGTGACGGGAAAGCTCGCCGTCGTGAAAGCACGCCCGGCCGAGTAGAGGATCGTCTCGTGCTGGTAGTTCGACGAGCAGACGCCGCCAGTATCCGACTGCAACACGATCGGGTTGGCGTCGATCGCGTACCACTTCCCACTTCCCGTCTCCCAGTCCTCGCTGAAGACTTGCGCGGATGCACGGGTTGCGAGCGCCGTCGTCGTGCAAGCCGTCACCAATGCGAGCGTCAGTCGGAGCGCGGAAGCATTGGTTCGCATGGTTCGGCAACCTTTCTTCGAGAGGAGAGGAGCATGGCAGAACACGGTCACCGACCTACGGCCGCTCACCGCGGTTGATAAGCGCAGCAAGCCCGACACGTACGCAGAGTTCTCACGCATACGCGAAGACCGGCAAGTTGGCGCGGACGACGAGCGCAGGAAGGAGCGTGCCGCCGTTGGTGGCGACGAAGTCGCGCGCCGCTGCGCTGACCTGGACGACGCGACTTCCTCACGTCCGCAACATCGGCAAGGCGCAGCGCCCGCTCGTCGCCTTCGTCATGGTCCTCTCGTGGTCGCGGTAGATCTTTCTCCGCTTCTTTCCCGGTGCCGCGATGGCCTCGTTTTTGCGCGGTCGCGTCGATGCCTTCGCCACCTTCGGCGGCACGCCGCACGTCCTCCTCTACGACAATCTCAGGAGCGCCGTCCTCGAGCAGCGTGGTGGGCGGGTCGGGCTCGCGGCTCGGCGGCATCGGGGCGAAGATGATCGCGCCGGCCATCACGCGTGCCGCTCCCGCTTGTGTTTGAGAATGCGCGCGATCGGCCCGTGGTGCCACCGTCGGTCTCAGCCGTCGCCTGAGTCGTGCGCCTCTACTCGGCGGCGTCGAAGTTCGCGGTTGGCTGAGAGGATGAGGTCGGCCGCGCGGCGCGGCAGAACGGGCAGGGCTCACCGGCGAGGACGGTGTCGTTCCACGGATGGTCATGCCCGCGCTGACAATGCCAAAGCATCGCGCGCAGAGCTCCCTTGCGGCGCACCACCGGCCGGAAAGAGGCCAGTTCTTGCGCGTGATCAGTCTGACCGTTCGGACGGGGTTGCAGACGAGCGTTCATGACTGCTTCTCGGCAGGAGTGCGTTGAGGTTGCGTGCCTTCTTCACGACGGAACTTCCGTCATTAGCACCGCCCATTCCAATGTCACGACGTCTTTGGCGCGTTGAACTCTCGTCGAGACCATGTGCTCGCGGGCTCGAAGAGTCCTGCAGACGTGACGCACCCACCAGTATCCGGCGGGATGCGTCGAACCGCGCAGTTCGACGAGCTCGGAGGTGGTCGAAGGCCCGCGAATCGCCCTCTCACGCAGCAGCGCCGACAACCATCGCCGTTCGTAGGTGACGGGCGCGCCTGCCGCCGCGAGATCGATCCTGCAGCGACAGGCGCGCCGTCATGGACGACTCTGCGAGGACTCGTCCGTTCATGAGCATCGGCGAGATCGCGGTCTCGTGCAACGGCGGCCTATGCACGCTCCGCAAGCCCTCCAACCTGCTCACGCGAGATGCCGAGCAGGTCGGCAAGGTAACCCGCCTCGAGTCCGTCCGGCTCCTTCTCGACGACATCGAGCGCGCACGAGTGCACGCGCTCTTCCGGCGGGACGCCTGACCTGCGATGGTGACGACGCCCCGCTCGTCGACGTCGAGATAGAGGTTGTAGCGGGGGGATTGGTGGGCTGGGACATGCGCGTTTGTGGGATTTTCGGGTGGAGTTGAAGGTGTAAGCCGGAAGCAACGCGATGCGAACGGCCCCGGGGTGTCCTGCAGAGGCACGAGCGCCGACATCGCAAGGGCATCCCATGAGACGGGACGACACGATCCCCGCGACACCGCCCCGCATCCTGTTTAGTGTAGAGGGCGAGATCGAAGGATCTCGTGCAGGCGCAATCGTCGATCATCTCTCGAACGTCGGAGACGCAGGCGTCGCCAAAGACAACGCGTCGTCGTCTCACGGCGGCATACAAGCAGCGAATCCTCGACGAGGCGAACGCCTGCACGAAGAAGGGTGAGCTCCGCGCGCTGCTTCGGCGTGAGGGGCTCTACTCGTCTCACCTTGCTGCTTGGCGCGCGGTGGGATCGTTTGCACGAGCTGGAGTAGTGGCAGCTCGATACGCGCTTTCCTGCACGCCGTCTCGCGCTGACGTGGCCAGCACCACGAGCAATCGAGTTGGGGAGCGAAGCGGCCACCCTGCTCGCAATGAGCCAAGCCTCAGGTCGTAGCCGGCAGCGACACCGATTCCGCGAACGCGCCCGCGTCCA
>JANXMC010000634.1 GCA_025354825.1 Myxococcales bacterium | reverse complement strand
GATTCGGATGCGCGCCGCGCCAACCTCGATGAGCATCTCGCGCGCCCGCTCCGCCCTGCGCGTCACCAACTCCACGATACGCGGCGCAGACACCGCCCGAGTCCTCTTCAAGCGGGAAGACCAGAATCGAAGCGTCGAGCCCGCGTAACCTTTGCCTTCGGCGAACTGCGTCGCCGTCTCACCGCTCGCCCGCCACGCGCGCACTCGCTCAGACCAGATCGCCGCCGTCGCTGCCGAGTAGCCTGTGCCCATGAGATGAACGCACCACGCCGCGTGCGGAAGGACGTCTGTTGGCGTAGCGGCTACCCGTGATCCTTCTTCTTGATACGCAACAGATAGCTTCGCATGGTGGGGCTCCTCATCTTTCGTTCAGTCAGGCCGCTACCCATGTGGTCGAGACCGAACTGCGACCACACGATTTTTGGGCTCTATGAGAGGTTGGGTGGGTGTGCGGCGATGGCCAGCCGCCGCGGCGATGGCCGAAATTCAGGCTCTTCGTGAGGCAGACGATGCCCGGGACGGGGCCGGCAGGCTGCCCATCGCGAGGCCAGGGTCCCGCGGTGCTCGGACGCGTCAAGGGTGCGCTCGTTCCACTCGCCGGCTCCGCCGCCCTTGACCCGTCCTGTGCGCCGCGGGCCGCGATTCTCGCGGGCGAAGGGCAGACGGATGCCGCCGGCGGGGGCTCCAAGCTCCGGATTCTCCGGCCCGAGAAGCGACTGGAGCGACGCCGTGCACCCACCCAACCTCACGGAGACCCGATTTTTGTTCGTCGGAGGGAGACCCCTCGAAAACTCTGGCGGCGTCGTGTGCGCCGTCCGGAAAGCCAACGAGCAATCGACGGACCAACCTCGCATCGACAGCGGCCTCGACGGCGACTCCGGAGGAATCAAGAAATTGCGGGGAGTTCGGGCCATATCCCACCTTGAGCACTTCCATCGCACAACTCCCGACGTGACGACGTTGGTCACTTCTCGGCGCCCTGCGGTGACGAAACCTGCTCGACGCATCCTGGTCCACGGAGACCGTGATCATCGTCGTCCGGTTACACGCCTCCTCCCCCACATAAGGAGCGAGGGAAATTGACGAACCAAGCGTCAGGGGCCCATTGGCGGCACCGCGTATCTAGACACGCGATCGTCTCGGGAGCGAACCTGTCCGCCTCTATCCCCCGCCGCCGGTCCCCTTGCACTTGCCGCTACGACAGGTGCCACCGCCGCAATCCTGATCGCATTGACCGCAGTGATGAACGTCGCTCGTCAGGTCGACGCAGAGGGTTGCGCACAACGTCTTCGGCAACGGGCAGACGCCGACTCCGTCCGGCTTCGTCGCATCGACGGCGACATCGCTCCCGCCCGCTGTGTCGGGCGCGACGTCGTATGCACCGTCCACCACGACGAAGTCGTCGATCGGAAAGCTGCAACCAGCGCAAGTGAATGCGAGGAACAGAGCGGGGACGAACCGAAACGGGCGTGCAACTGCGGCAGACTTCATGCCGTGCGGCTCAAATCTCGCGAAAGGAACGTCGGGCATAGGGAAGTTCGACAGAGGCCGGCCGGCGGCGAGCCGGCAATCTACTTCTCCGATGTTGGATCATGAGGTCGAGCTTCGTCAATGGGATAGTGATTTCCGGGCATGAACGGTTGGCGGCTCGACTCGAATAACGCTTTACTTCGCCGGCTTCTTGGGCGGCCCTTTCGCCTTCTCGCTTTCGAGCTCCGCGCAGGCAGTCGGATAGCCGTGATCGCAGGCGAGCTGGAGTAACGCGCTCGCCTTCTTCTCGTCTTTCGCGACACCCTTCCCCGTCGCGTAGAGCCTCGCGAGGCGGTAGCAGCCGGCGACGACCTTGTGATCGCAACCGTCCGTGTAGTAGTCGGCCGCCTTCTTCGGATCCTTGCCGACGCCGGGGACCTTTCCCGACTCGTATAGCCAGCCGAGGTGCACGCAGGCGAGGAGGAATTTCGTCTGGCAGAAGTCTTCGTACATCGACACGGCCTTCGCAAGGTCGGCCGTCGTCCCGAGGCCCGCTTCGTAGTCGTGCGCGACTCGCACACACGCCTCGGGATCGTGCTCCTCACACGCCGCCTTGAAGAGCTCGAACGCGTGCTTTGGGTCCTTCGGCACGCCCTTGCCAAGCTCGTACATCACACCCAATTCCTCGCAGCCGAACGCATACTTTCGATGACACGCATCTTCGTAGATGCCAATCGCCTTCGACTCGTCCTTGGCGACACCTTTGCCCCAGGCGTACATCGCGCCGACGTGGATGCAGGCGTGACCGTCGCCGTCCTCGCATGCCTGTGCGTAATACGACATTGCCTTCGCCAGGTCCTTGCCGAGACCGGCCTTACCGTATTCGTACATGGCGCCGACGTGCGTGCAGCTCCATGCGGCCTTCTTCGTGCAACCCTCCATGTAGAGCTCCAAGGCTCTCTTCTCGTCGGTGGCGAGGCCGCCCCGGCCGTACTCGTACATCGCACCGAGGTGCGTGCATCCCCAAGAGTCGCCGCCGTCGCAGGCCTTCTTGTAGAGCTCGGTGGCCTTGGTCGGATCCTTCGCGGCGCCGCCGAATCCGAATTCGTAGTCCTCACCCTCGCGCGCGCAGGCGTACGCGTTGCCGAGCTCGCAGTACTTCTTGAAGGTCGCCGCGGCGGCGACTTCGTCTTTCGTCACGCCTTTGCCGTGCTGGACCATGTAGCCGAGCTCGACGCACCCCACCGCCAGCCCTCCGTCGCACGCCAACTTGTAGGTGGCAGCTGCCTTTACCTCGTCACGCTTCTCGCCCTTGCCGTCCTCGTACATGCGCCCGAGCGTCACACAGGCACTCCATTGGTTCTTGGCGCATGCCTCCTCGCACTTGGTGGCGTCGCCGAAGGAGCATGAGAGCGATGGACCCTTTTCGCCGACTGTCGGGTCGGGGCTGGTGAACGGAGCGGGCTTGGTGACGGTCGATGCGCTGTTCGTATTCGCCGGCGACGGAGCCGTCGACGCACATGCCGCGAGGGCGACGGAAATGGCGACGGAGAACGAGCGCCCGATCACGATGGAACGACGATGAAATCGCATGGAGTTTGCCCAATCCTGTTAGGTATTCGCGCGTTACGGTGAATGGCTCATCGATACGGCGTACTGTGTTCCTTCTCTCCATCGATCAAGGTCGCCCCGTCGACCTGTTCGATGCGGATGCCTTGGACTCCCTTGACGTACAATTCGGCGTAGCCGCATGCGCGGCAGATGTATGCCTCGTACTCGCCGTACTCTTGGTCGCCGAAGAAGCTCGTTCGGCACTCGACCATCAGTCGGTTGAATCCGTTGTCTCGCACGACGGGGACGTGCATGATTTGTTTGCACTCGCACTTGGGGCAGCGTAGTTTGCTTCTCATGGCGCCTCGGCCGCGATCGTCGGAGCGATCTCCTCTGCGCTCTCGGCGAGCGGCGGGCCCTTCTTCTTGGGGCGGTCGAAGTAGCGATGGGCGAGCACCAGCATCGGCGGCTGAAGGACGCGCGTGAGCACCGCTAGAATGAGCGAGCCGCCGATGACGACGATCGCGAGTGGCTTCTGCGTCTCGGAGCCGATCCCATTGCTGATGGCGGCCGGAAGGAGCCCGAGCGTCGCCACCAAGGTGGTCATGAGCACCGGACGAAAGCGCTTCTCGGCGGCTTCACGCGCGGCCTGTACGACTTCGAGTCCTTCGACTTCGCGGAGCCGTTGAAAATACGTGACCACGAGGATCGCGTCTTGGATCGCGATCCCGAAGATGGAGATGAAACCCATCGCCGCGGACACCGAGAAGTGGATGTTGGTGATGAGGAGCGCCAACACGCCGCCCGTGCAGGCGACAGGGATGCTGATGATGACGATAAGGGTGTCGATCCACGTCTTGACAGAGCTGTAGACGAGGAACCCAATGAGCAGCAGGGTGACCGGAATGATGATGCGGAGCCGAGCCTCGGCCTCCTTGAGCTGATTGATCTCGCCGTCCCACTCGAGGTGCGAATCGTAGGGGAGCTTGATTCGTTCTGCGATCTTCTTCTGCGCCTCGGCGATGGTGGAGGCCAAGTCACGTCCACGCACCGAGAACTTGATCGGTGAATAGCGGCGCCCGTCCTCGCGGTAGATGACGACAGGGCCGTCTTCGACCGAGATCTTGGCGATTTGCCCGAGAGGAATCACGCCATCCTTGGAGGTGATGTTGATCTCGCGAATGGCTTCGATGGATTTCCGGTACGGCTCGAGCCAGCGAATGGTGAGATCGAAATACTTCTCGCGCTCGTATACCTGCGTGATTGCCTGGCCGCCGATGGCCGCTGCGACGACGGCCTCGACGTCGCCCGTGTTCAAGCCGTAGCGCGCGCACGCCGCCCGGTCAGGGACGATCCTCACGTTCGGTTGGCCCAGGGAGTGGAACATGCCGAGGTCCTTCACTCCGGGGACCGTCTCCATCACTTCGAGGACTTTCTCTGCGTTCTTCTCATTCTCCCTGAGGTCTGGACCGATGATCTTGATTGAGTTTTCACCCTTCACGCCGGACATCGCCTCTTCGACGTTGTCGCTGATCATCTGCGAGAAGTTGAAGACCACACCGGGGAACGATTCCTGGAGCTTGGTGTTGAGCTCTTCGGTCAACTTCTCCTTCGTCACCCCCTTGCGCCACTCGTCGAAGGGCTTCAGCGGCGCGAAGAGCTCGACGTTGTAGAAGCCAGACGGATCAGTGCCGTCGTCAGGTCGCCCCAGCTGTGAGACCACGGTGAGGACCTCGGGGTACTTCCGGTTGGCATCGTTGCAGGCGACCCCCGGCTCCTCCGGGCAGCCGCGGAGGATCGCTCGCATGCGGCCGACGTATTTCGCCGACTGGTCGAGCGAGATCGAGCTGGGAAAACTGGCACGGATCCAGAAATTGCCCTCCTCCAGCTTGGGCATGAATTCTCGACCGAGAAGCGGGAAGAGGATGACGCACAGCACGATGGGCACGAGACCGAAGACGAGTGCGAGCGAGGGCCGTTTGAGCGCGGCGTCGAAGGCTGGCGCGTAGATCTTGTGGAGCACGCGAATAATCGCGCTCTCCGTCTCTTCGGTCTCCGGCTTGATGAACTTCTGCGTCAACACCGGCGTCAGAGTCAGGGCGAGGAGAATCGCTCCGCCGATAGCGAAGGCATACGTGTGCGCCATCGGCGAGAAGATGACGCCGGAGACTCCGGTCATCGTGAAGAGCGGCAGGAAAGCGACGCCGATGATCACCGTCGAAAAGGCCATCGGCGAGGCCACCTCGCGCGACGCGGCCAGGATTCGATCGCTCATCGAACCCTTACCGTGACTGCCCAAGTGGCGGAAAATGTTTTCCGTCATGATTACGGTCGAGTCGACGACGATACCAAAGTCGACGGCCCCAATCGAGATCAGGTTGGCGGGTGTATCCGTCGCGACCATCCCCACGAACGCGATGAGGAGAGCGATCGGAATGTTGATGGCCGTGATCAGCGCGGCGCGGGCATGGCCGAGGAAGATCCACAGTACGACGGAGACGAGGAGCATGCCGACGAGTACGTTCTCGAGGACGGTGTGCGTCGTGATCTCGACGAGCTTGCCGCGATCGTAGTATGGCTCGATGTCCATTCCGGGCGGTAGGATGTGGTTCTCGCGAATGAACTCGACTCGCTTGTAGATGCTCTCCAGCGTCTTCGGCGTCTCGCCGCCGTAGCGCATGAGGACCGTGCCCTGCACGACGTCCGGATCGTCGTCGCGACCGACGATGCCGAGCCGCGGCGCAGGCCCGACGTCCACGCCAGCGACGTCACGAAGGCGAATCGGAGTCCCATTCTGCTCGTCGACGACGATGTTCTCGATGTCGTGTACGTCCTTTAGGATGCCGATGCCCCGTACGTCGTAGGACTGCTCGCCAATGAAGAGACGTTGGCCGCCGACGTTCTGATTGCTGCTGCCGACCGCCGCGAGCAGCTGATTGAGGGAAACGCTCTGTCCCTTGAGCCGATAGGGGTCGACGCCGATGTGATACTGCTTGGTCTCGCCGCCAAAGCTGACGACGTCGATCACGCCGTCGGCCTGCTTGAACTGCCGTTCGAGAATCCAGTTCTCGGCGGTGTTGAGGTCCATCGTCGAGAAACCCTTGCCGCGCACCGTGTAGCGGAAGACCTCACCGATGGCGTTCCACGGAGACAAGCCGGCTTGGACACCGGCCGGGAGTTGCGTGAAGTTGATGCGGTTGATGACCTCCTGACGCGCCTTGTCGTACTCGACACCCCACTTAAAGTAGACTTTCACGTCTGCGAGGCCAAAGAGCGATTGGGAGCGCACGTGGTCGAGACCGGGAATGCCGGCGAGGCCCACTTCGAGAGGGATAGTGACGTAGCGCTCGACCTCTTCGCCGCTGCTTCCCGTCGGCTGGGCGATGATCTCGACCAGCGGCGGCACGGGGTTTGGGTACGCTTCGATGTCGAGCTGCTTGTAGGCGCCCATTCCAGCGATGACGAGGGCGCAGACGGTCGCTAGAATGACGAACGGCATCTTCAGAGCGAGTGCGACGAGCTTTTGGATCACAGTGGGACCTTCAGAGGAAGAATTCGACTACGCGATGATCTTAGTACTACTGCGGGAATCCCCCGCAGTAGTATTAGGACTCGACCTGGATGACGGCCGGAGTCTCAGCGGCGGAGGCAGGCGAAATTGAGGATGCTGTCGAATCGCTGCGTGACGTAGAGCACGTCGAAGTCGGCATTCACCATGTCATAAGCCTCGGCAGGCTTCGGGATCGGCGTGTACTGGCCGTAGTGAACGGCCCACGCGTTTCCTTCCGCGTCGCGCGACTGCGGCGGTAGCTTCGAGGTATCGACGGTGAGGTTGAAGAGAAGGAGCCCGCCCTTGCGAAGCATCGTCGTCGCGTCGGCGACGTACCCGAGGCGCTGCCTCCGCGACAGGTGCTGAAACACGTTGGTGGCGACGAAGTACGAAAACTGGCCGTGCATGCTCGCGACGAAGTCGCGGGGGGCGAGACCTTCCTTCGCCGCTCTCATGACGCCGGAGATGCGAGGTACGGCGTCGACGCCGTAGTAGAGGTGGTTGGTCTGCGTCTCGACGAAGTGCTTGAGCGACCCGTAGCCCGGGCCTGCTTCGAATACCTTGAGACGGGCCTGAGCGTGCTCCTCGAGAAAGGCCGTGATGCCGAACGATTTGGCCAATCGGAGGTTCATTCGATTGGCGTCCATGGTCGTCTCGATTGGATATGGGAGCGCCCCCACTTCCGGCGCCAAGGCCATGTTGCACACAGGATCGCTGCCAAACAGCTCGTCGCACACCTCCCAGAAGGCGCAATTGTCGACCTCCTCGGGTGAGAGCCGCGCGATGGTCTCGGGCGTCGGTCGAGTGCTCGGCCAGACGTCTTCCGCCCATTTTCGATAGGCCGCGATATCGCGAAAGCCGAGGTCGTCCTTGATGATTCGTTTGATTTCCCGATAGTTCTTCATCGGAACTCCACCCGTGGCCCTTCAATAAAACTCGATCGCCGCTCGCGCGAGATATGAATCCCGTTTCGCAACTACAACATCGTCGCCAATTGCTCCGCGCCGGCGATCACCAGGTGTTCACCTCTCTCAAGGCCGTGCTGCACGGGATAGAATGCGGCACCGTCGATCTCATCGACGCTCACGGGCCGGCGCTCGAACCTAATCTTCCGGTCGACCGATTCGCCGATTTCGACGAAGACCATCGTGCTCTCCCCGAGATGCAAGAGCGCGCTTTTCGGAATCGCGAGCACGGCACGTGCGTCGACCGACAACGCCACGGTGGCGTACATTTCCGGTTTGAGAAGTCGCTTCGGGTTCGGCAGCGTGCACCGCACGCGGACCGTGCGTGTTTCCTTGTCGAGGATATTGGCGACGTAGTCGACGGTCCCCTCGAAGTCCTCGTGTGGGTACGAGACGACCGTGACGCGGACTTTGGCACCGACATTGACTCGCGCCAGGTCGGCCTCGAAGAGATCTGCCAGTATCCAGATGCGGTCGAGCTCGCCGACCGTGAAGAGTTCCTTGGCGTCACTACCGGCGTAGAGCCCCCGCACCTCCACTCCGGGGCTCAGGTCTCGAGCAATGATCTCGCCGTCGAGGGGCGCGAGCAATGTGTAGCTCTGTGAGAAGCTGGCGCCGCCGCTGGCGTGGAGCAGGAATGCCTTGGCCTGAGCCCGATCGAGCTCGGCCTTTGCTTTGCGATAGTCGTCTTCAGCGTCTTCCAGAGCCTTCTGCGAGGTGGCATGCGCCGCGAAGAGCTCCTTCTGACGCTCGTACGCATGCTGTTTGGCGATGAGGTCGGCTTGTGCTTTGCCGAGTGTCGATGACACGTCGCCGATGTCCGGCGAGTTGATCGTCGCCAGCGCTTCGCCCTTCACGACACGCTGGCCGACTTGGGCATCGATCTTCGTGACGCGTCCGGTGACGGGGGAGTAGATGTGCGCCACCTTGAGGTCGTCGAAGGTGATCCGGCCGGTCGCGACGATCGTGTCGTCGATCGCGCGCTCTGTCAGGGCCTCGACGACGACCTTCGAGTCGGCGACCTGCGCCGGGGTCAGGCGGGCCTCGTCCGCTGGGACCGCGAGAGCTCCTACCTTTCCCGAGGCAGCGACCTCATGACAGGCGACCGTCGCGAGCAGCGACATGGTTGCGCCGATCATGCCCAGAGAACGCGTTCGGAGCACGATAGCCAACATGCGGTCAAGGCATAACGCGAGGCACGGCAAGATGCGACAATTATTCTCACCGCCCCTCACGCACCGGGCGTTTTGTCGCATGCGTGGCGTAAATTGCGCACTGCGGCGACGGGCGACGCACGCGCTGGGCCCGAGCTAGCTGGCGTAGCCCACCGAAGAGGAAGGCCGTTGTGGCGGCCGCCGCGCCGAGCCCGCGCCAACCGTCCGAGAAGCTCGGGCGCACGACCCATCGCGGAAGGTGATCCATCGCTGGAACGAGATGCACGATTGCGAGCACGAGCAGCGACGTGGTGAGTACGCCTGTCCACCGCCCCGCGCTGCGCAGAGCGCGTCTCGCGAGGTCGATGGGAAGTAGGAAGACGAGCACGGCCATCAGGGCGCCGAGTCCCTTCCAGGCTTCGTCCAGCGAAGGCGCGACGGCGAGCTCCGCCAGGTGCTTGCGCGCTGGGAACGTGTGCAGCCAAGCGAGCGCAAGCCGCACGACGAACCAAGCTCGACCCTCAAGCAGCGCGCCGAGCGCACCACGCGCACTTGCGACGACTGTCGCTGGGCGCGCGGTCACCGCCGTATCAAGGCGCTGGCGAGCCATCGGGATGCACCGCAAAGCCAAAGGCAGGATCGGAAGCGCCAGTCGAGTAGTCGATCATGTCGACGCGGATCGCTCCGTCGGCTCTCTGCGAAAGGAGCGCGAAGCCGAAGTTCACCGTGCCGGTGAGCGGGGCGCCTCCGTTTCCGATCACGACTTCGCGGGCACCCTTTCGTCCGTACGTGTGGGTATGGCCGACGAGGGAGAGGGTGTACGGATACTTCGCCATGATTGCTTCCGAAGGCTTCACTCCCGGCGCGGTTGAGGCGGCGGCAGGCTCGTGGCGAATGACGAACGTGTATGTCGTCGGCACGGCAAGCGTGCTGTCGAGCCACGTTTGTTGTGCCGTCGACCACGCGTTGGCGGCGACGAAGACGAACTTCGACGTCCAGCTGCCGTCGGTCGCATTGATTCGAATCGAGTAGTAAGGGTCAGACTTGCCGATGGGCCCGAGCATCTTCGACATGAAGTTGGTGTAGTTCACCGTCAGTCCATCCGTGGTGCCCGGACCGCAGTTCGACGTGACGGCCCCGGTGCACTCGTGATTGCCAATCGCAGGAAACCACGCGCCCGGGAACTTCGCGCGGGCCGTCATGTACATGTCGATTTGCGGCCCCGATTCGCTGCTCGCGGCCTGTGCGAAGCAGTAGTCACCGGTGGAGACGGAGAAGAGCGGAACGGGTGAGAGCGTGGCGATGTCGGAGTAGATCTTGTCGATGACGGCGACGGGGTACCCCTTCGTGTCGTTGATGATTGGTGGCCGAGTGTCGCCAACGACCGTGAAATAGAGACGATTCATCGTCCCGCCCGTTGGGCCGACCGTCCCGGTCGGCAACCCCGCATCGACGCCCGGCCCGCCGTCCAGGTGCGGTCCCGCATCGGTGCCTCCACCCCCGCACGTCCCTGGCCCCGGCGGCGCATGACACTTGTTGGTCGCCGTGTCGCACCACCAACTCGAATAGCAGCCGTTGGCTCCGCAGGCGTGTCCGCTTGCGCAGGTGCAACCCGCCGCGACCGAGGGACCGACCAGCGTGCCGCAATGGTCGCCGCCACCGGTATCGGTCGGCGGAATCAACGTGTCCCCTCCGGAAGGGTCGGTCGTATCCGGGGCAGAAGCGTCGGGGCTCGGAGGTACGATCGAACCGCAGACGTCGCCGCGTGGCACGCATACGCTGACTTGGTCCCCGGTGACGCCCGTCGACGAAGTACAAGCGCGATCGGAGCTGCACTCATCACCCTTCGGACAGAGCGGAGCGCAGAAGATATCGCCGGCGAACTGCGCGCAGGCAGACCCCTTCGCGCAATCGGCATCGGTGACGCATGGCGGACACGCCCCGGCGCCGCCTCCCGTATCCAAGTTGGGAGTGCTCCCGTCGACGGCCGAATCCGTTCGGACAGCTGCCGCCCCATCGGATCCCCCGTTGGCGCATCCGGCGGCGAGAGCGACGATCAGAGTAGCGTTGGCTATGTACTTCACGGGCAAGAGCATTGGCGGCGTCGTCGCCACCTTCAAGCATTATTCGCACGTCGAAGGACAATTGTTCACGCACGTGATGTCATACGCGGGTGATGTCGTGCACGATCGTGCGAACGGCAATGTCCCCTCCTGAGGCCGGCCACAGCGCGCGCGTCACAATACGCGAGAGTCGACGCTGGGTTGAATTACCGTTCTCGGGCATCCCTTCTTTCAATCGGGCGAATTGCCTGCTGTCTTCGGGCATCACTGGTGCAAATGCGTCACGGGTTGCGGAAGCGCCTGGCGCTCATCGTCATAGCAACTCCGGAAACTGGCGACGTCGCCCGCCAGCTTGCGAATGTCTCGCGCGCGCGCCTCGTTCCCCAACTTGAGCACGACGCGCGAGACGTTGTGACTGTAGCCGGACGCCGAGTGTCGGAGCGCCGCTATTTTCGGGCTCTCCGAGAGGTTTAGTGGAAGCTCGGCACGGCGTGCGCTGGGCGCAGCGTGAGGCCTGAGCAGCAGAGGAAGAGCATCGCGATGAGGCTCGAGGCGCTGTGCAGACCGTAGGAGCGACGGGTGATGGTGCG
>JANXMC010000631.1 GCA_025354825.1 Myxococcales bacterium | reverse complement strand
TTTCCGTCGGTGCGCTCGACGACGCGGGCGACGACGGGGCGCGCGATGCGAGCAGCACGACGGCGGACGTGATCGTCACTGGGCCGAACACCAGCGCTGCGAGGAGCAGCGAGCGACGCCCGGGCGCGACCCGGGCAAACCGCGCACGAAGCAGCGCCGGAAAGCCCGTGCCCGACGGCGCGCCGCCCGGCGGAGCCTTCGCTTCCAGCAGCGTGGGCGGCGCGTCGGTCGCCGGCGGCGCGCTCGAAGGCTGGGGAGCGACCTCCCGCGCGGGAGACGGCGCGGGTGCGGGATCGGGTGTCGGCGACGGCGTAGGCGTGGGGGACGGCGACGGCGAGGGGGTCGCGCTCACGTCCGGCGCGGACGACGACGGCTCCAACGGCATCGGCGTCGGTACGGGCTCCTTGGGGGGGAGCTCCACGTTCTGTTCCTGCTCGGCCACGACGATGGACCGAATAGCCTGCCCGACGCTCCGAGTTCAACCCGTGACGGCCATCACGTGAGCACATGTAACCAAATAACATACATGCACCACAAACCTATGGGAACCCATACGTCGACCTCGGCTCGATGACGCTCGACGGTCGCGACGCGCATCGTTCGAATGTCGAATGCGCGAGAGCCCGACACGGACGCACACGTTGAATCGTTGCAAATGCCTAATACTCGACGGCCCCAAATGGCTCCCGTACGCTCGCGGCATGGATGAGCGGCTCAAGCAACTACTGCTCCTTGGCCGGGAGCATTACGGAAAGCGCGAGTTCGAGAAGGCCGAGCCCCTGCTCCGCCAGGTGCTCGATCACGAAGATCGCTTTGCCGACGTCCACGACATGTTGGGTGTCATCGCCCATTCGCGCTCGAACCTGGTCGCGGCGGAGCACCACTTCGAACGCGCCCTCGCCATCAACCCGACGTACACGGAAGCCGCGCTGAATCTCGCGGTGACCTACAACGATCGCGGCAAATACGAGGCAGCCCGGGAGATTTATCGCCGCATTAAGGGCGGTCCAGGGCACTCGGCCCAGGGGCTCGATTCGTTCGCGCGGGGCAAGCTCGCGAACATGCACGCAGAAGTCGGGCAGGCCTACGCCGATGCGGGGCTGCCCCGCGAAGCGATTGCCGAATACGAAAAAGCGGTGGGGCTCTGCCCGCAATTTGCCGACTTGCGCACGAAGCTCGGCACGTTGCTTCGCGAGACCGGCGAGCTCGTCCGCGCGCGGGAGCACTACGAAGCGGCCGTCGCGGCGCGTCCCAACTACATTCCGGCGCGGATTCAGCTCGGTGTGACGCTGCTCGCGCTGGGCGAGCCGGATCACGCGCAGCGCGAGTGGCAAGCCGTAGCCGACGCCGAGCCTGAAAACGCGCAGGCGAAAATGTACCTGCGCACGCTGCAGCTTCAGCGCGAGAGCGGCCTCTTCAAAGCGAGCTCGCTGCCGCCGGCAGGCTGAAGAGGGCCTGCGTCTCGTCGGCCGTGGCCGGCGTCACGTCGGCGTCGAAGCGCGAGGCGAAAAGCGGCAGAACCTGCTTCGCAAGCTCGGCGACGGATGGCTCGCCCGCCTCGAGGGACGCCAGGGACGTGACGCCGTATTCGGTAATCCCGCACGGGACGATGAGTGCGAACTTCGCAAGGTCGGTCGTCGCGTTGAAGGCGAAGCCGTGCATCGTCACCCAGCGCGATAGCCTCACGCCGATGGCGCCGATCTTCGCGATCCGTCCACGCGTTTCGGGGCCTGGAAACTGCGCTTTCGAGGCAAGATCGACCCACACGCCGATGAGCTTTTGATCGCCCGGAACGACGCCGGCGCCGACGCCGTGAAGCGCCGCGAGATCGACCATGATCGCCGCCAGATCTTGAACGTACTTACGAACGTCGCAGCGGTCGGGTTTGAGGTCGAAGATGGGATAGGCGACCAGCTGCCCCGGGCCGTGGAACGTCACGTCCCCTCCCCGGCCGGTCTCGACGCAGTCGACGCCGAGGCGGCTGCGCGACGACTCGCTCACGATGATGTGGCCGGCGTCGGCGCTTCGACCGAGCGTGATGACCGAGTCGTGCTCGAGGAGCAGCAGCGTGTCGCCGATGTCGCCGCGGATGCGCGCTTCGACGAGGCTCGCCTGGAGCGCGTGGGCGCGCCGGTACGGGATGCGACCGAGGAAGTGAGCGCGAATAGAGCGGCGAATCGGCGCGGCAGGAGCTTCGGTCATTGACGGGGCGCGGCACGTCGCGGAGAGCGCGAGAGGGCGCGGACCCAGTACGTAACACCTGCGGCGGCGCCCGCGAGGGCTGTCGCGACGACGAGGCGCGGCGTCGCGGGCGAGCGGCAGATCGCGAACGCGATGGTCGCGAACTGGAGGCCCGTCGCGAGCTTGCCGGCGGCGTTGGCGAGGGGCGGCTCGGTCTCCGCGTGCACCCCCTTGTGGCGGGCGGCGACGTAGAGAACGAGCGGGAGCTCGAGCGCCTCGCGCGTGCAGAGGAGCATCGCCGACGTGATCGAGAGGTTCCGCTGCTCGAGGAGCGTGACGAGAACGACGAGGACGAAAACCTTGTCGGCGATCGGGTCGAGCACCGTGCCCGTGGCGCTGGTTTGGCGAAATCGGCGGGCGTACCAGCCGTCGAGCACGTCGGTCACGGCCGACGCAACGAGCACCGCGAACGCAAGCCGCGGCGTGCGCGCCACGACGACGAAGAGCCCCGCGAGCGGCAGGCGCGCGAGGCTTAGGAGACCCGGTATTCCGACCAGGTCCCGCTTCCAGCGGACCCATGGACCGATCGGCGGCGCGAGGGGCATGCGTGAACCTCGCGTGTAAGATTCACCACCGAGCGGAATCGAACAAGCCGCTCGGCGAAGGACGCGTGCAGTCAGCTTCGGTAGTTCGGCGCCTCTTCCGTGATGATGACGTCGTGGACGTGGCTCTCGCGGAGCCCCTGCGACGTGATGCGGACGAACTTCGACTTCGTTCGTAGGTCGTGGAGGTTCTTCGAGCCCGTGTAGCCCATGCCGCTGCGGAGCCCGCCGATGAGTTGGTACAGAATGGACGCGAGCGATCCGCGGTGCGGCACGCGCCCTTCGATCCCCTCGGGGACAAGCTTTTCGTCGGCGGTTCCGGCCTGGCCGTAGCGGTCTTTCGACCCCTTTTTCATCGCGCCGAGGGAGCCCATGCCTCGGTACACCTTGTAGCTGCGCCCTTGGTACAGCACGAGATCGCCGGGCGATTCGTCAGTTCCCGCGAAGAGCGAGCCGATCATGACGGCGCTGGCGCCGGCCGCGATGGCCTTCGTGACGTCGCCCGAAAACTTCACGCCGCCGTCCGAAATGATCGGAACGTCGTGGCGCTCGGCGATCCGGTAGCACTCGCTTACGGCCGTGATTTGCGGCACGCCGACGCCGGCGACGACGCGCGTGGTGCAGATGCTGCCGGGCCCGATGCCGACTTTGATCGCGTCGGCGCCGGCCTCGATGAGCGCTTCGGTCGCTTCGGCCGTGGCGACGTTTCCGGCGATGACCTCGAGATTCGGGTACTCGCGCTTCGTGGCGCGCACCGCGTCGAGCACGCCAAGCGAGTGACCGTGGGCCGTGTCGATGATGATGACGTCGACGCCGGCGGTGACGAGGGCTTGGGTGCGTTCGGCGCGATCGGCGCCGGGTCCGATGGCGGCGCCGACGCGGAGTCGACCCTTTTCGTCTTTCAGCGCCAGCGGGTATTTGTCTGCTTGCAGAATGTCTTTGATGGTGATGAGACCCATCAACTTGCCGTCTTCGACGACGAGGAGCTTTTCGATGCGGTGCTCGTGGAGGAGCTGCTTCGCGCGCTCCGGCGAGACGCCCGGCGGCACCGTGACGAGCTTCTTCGTCATGAGCGCGCTGACCGGCTGATCGAGGTTCTGCTCGAAGCGGATGTCGCGCGCGGTGAGAATGCCTACTGTGCGATCGCCTTCGGTGACCGGCACGCCGCTGATGTCGTGCTCGCGCATGACTTCGAGCGCCGCCCGTAGCGACTGCGTCGGGCGGACGGTCACGGG
>JANXMC010000165.1 GCA_025354825.1 Myxococcales bacterium | reverse complement strand
CGTCGAGCTCACCGGCATCGAGTTCGACATTCTTCTCGCGCTCGCCAGGCGCGCGGGGCGCGTCGTGCCACGCGATTCGCTCCTTTCCGAAGCGGGCCGCGGCGACGTCGCCGTGAGCGAGCGGACCGTCGACGTGCATATCTCCCACGTTCGCCAAAAGCTCGGCGACGATCCAAAAGCGCCGCGCCTGATTAAAACGGTTCGCGGTGTCGGCTACGTGATGGCCAAGGATCTCGAGTGAACCCTCTCGCGAAGTACTTTCGCGGCCGCCTACATCGCCGCATCTTCGCCTGGTTCGGCTTCACGATCTTCATGACGAGCATCGTCGTGATGCTCGCCGTGCGCTTCATCGACAGCGGTGAGTCCGACTCGTGGTCGAAGAAGGTCGAACGGGCCCACGGCTTTCTCGGCAGCCGCTTCGCCCACGTTTGGGACAACCCTACCGAGCGCGAAGAGCTCGCATCGTCCATCGCGCGCGAGCTCGACGTCGACGTCACGCTCGAGGGGGAAGACCATCGCGTTCTCAAGGCCTACGGCGACGTCTGCGGGCGAAGCGGCGTATCGTCGCCCGTGCTTCGCAACGGGGCGCCCGTAGGCACCGTGCGCATCTGTTGGGAGCGCCGCGGGGGGCACAACTTCGCGCGCGCGTTCCTCCCCTTTGCCGTTGCGCTGTTCATGCTTTGGGCGGCGTCCGGCGTGATCTCGCGAAGGCTCACACGCCCAATCGTCGAGCTGGCCCGCGTCGCCAGCGACATTGGCGCGGGGCGCTTGTCGAGCCGCGTTCACCTCGGCGGTCGCCATCGCCGCCACCACACGCCGGGCGAAATTCAGATGCTCGGCGACGTCATCAACGACATGGCGAGCCGCATCGAACGGCAGCTCGCCGATCAGCGCGCGCTCCTCGCCGCGGTCTCTCACGAGATTCGAACCCCCCTCGCGCGCATTCGTCTGCTCGTCGAAATGTCGCGCGACAAGCACGGCGAAGACGCGTCCTTCGACAAGCTCGACGGCGAAGTTTCCGACATCGACAACCTCGTGAGCGATCTCCTTGCGAGCTCGCGGATGGACTTCGCGGCGCTCGTGCCGGTACGCCTCGAGGCGGAGCGCGTCGCTCGAGATGCCCTCGAGCGTGCGCAGCTCGATCCGGCGAAGCTCGTCGTCGAGCCTCCGGCCCGCGGGCTCGCGCTTTCGGGCGATCCGACGCTCGTCGCGCGGGCCCTCGCCAACGTCGTCGCCAACGCGAAATCCCACGGCGGCGGTCTCGCCAAGCTCCGAGTCCGTGCAAAACCGGGCTTTGTCGTCTTCGAAGTCGAGGACGATGGCGAGGGGTTTTCGGGCGGCGAAGAGTCGCGCATCTTCGAGCCGTTTTACCGGCGTGCACGCTCCGCCAGCGCCGACACGCCGTCCGTAGGGCTGGGTCTCACGCTCGTTCGACGCATCGCCGAAGCCCACGGAGGCTCGGCCTACGCGCGCAATCGCGAAGGCGGCGGCGCCGTAGTCGTGCTCGAGCTTGCGGCGCTGGACGAGCGCGGGTGACTCCAAGGGTGGACTGCGTTCATCTCATCTCCAGGTAGTGCGCTCTCAGATGCGGGCGCGGGAGGAGATGCCGATGAAAGCGACGTGGAAAGGTACCGTGCTGGCCGAGAGCGACGACATCGTCACGGTCGAAGGGAATGCGTACTTCCCCGCGAGCTCTCTCGCGAAAGGGGTCACGCGCCCGAGCGATACGCACTCGGTCTGCCCGTGGAAGGGGACGGCGAGCTACTTCGATGTCGTCGTGGGGAGCGATATCAACAAAGATGCTATTTGGTATTATCCGGAGCCGTCTCAGAAGGCCGCGAACATTAAAGATCGCGTCGCGTTCTGGAAGGGCGTCGTCGTGAGCTGAGCGAACGCGTCGACGACGGGTTCGCGGCCGGGCTCTCTCCCGGCGCGGGCCCTGCGTCGGCGCTGGCGCACGAGCCCCTCGTGCGAATGAAGCCTGAGCCTCGTTGCGGCGTCGCGCGTAGGCCCACCGACGTAGCCACTTAGAGCGAGTAAATCCGCCGAATGCCATCTTCGGCATTGCGGGCGTGGCGCACGGGCGCGCCCACGGACGCGAGGTAAAAGCGATTGCCGTCGACGTCGACCGCGCGCGCGTAAAGGTCGCGACCGCCCGTGGCGGCTTCCCACGGGGACGACGCGTCGCCTGCGAAGGCGCTGGGGATCGCCGCGGCGAGGGCGCCGAGGCTGTCGCGTGCGCCTGCGCCGGCAACGAGCACGCCGTCGCCTGTGACGAGGGCCGCGCTGCCGGCGTCGCTCTCGCGAACGAGCGATTCGAGGAGGAGTGTGAGGGCCGCGGGGCGAGAGTCGCTGCGATTTTGGCGGCGTTCGAGCATTTGGTGACGGTAGAAGGCGCACGGCGTGACGGCCAATATTCGGGCGTGAGCGAGTCGCGTCACCGAACGGCTCTCTCCCTGTCACGCGTCCGCAACGTTTCGGCCTGTCTCCACGAGATTTCGTGCGGAGAAGCGCGTGCGCCAAGCTCGTCCGAAAGCTACCCTCCCGCCCTTCATGCGCAAAAGCTCAGGTCGCAGCTCGCTTCGCCTCGCCGCCCTCGCACTCTTTGCCCTCTCCCTTGCCGGGCCCATCGCGGCGTGCGCCCGGTCGTCGTCGCCCACCCCGGGCTTCGACGTCACGCCCACGCCAGACGGCGGAGCCGACACCGGCTTCGGTGGCACGATCGAGCAGGGCGACAGCGGCATTCCGGGAACGTTCGAGTCGACCGACGCCGCGCCCGACGTCTCGTTCTCCGACGACGCCGCGTGCGCCAGCTCGGTCGAGCAGGCCGTGGCCGCGCCGCTCCCCGTCGACATCATTTGGATGGTCGACAATTCGGTGAGCATGCAGCCCGCGGTCGCCGCGGTGACGGCGGGGCTCAACGCATTTGCCGCCACGATTGCGACGAAGCAGCTCGATTACAAAGTCATCATGCTCTCCCTTAAGAGCAAGACGAACCCTATTCAAATTAACGGCTCCAACCGATATGCCGTTTGCATTCCACCACCCCTCTCGGGGGATAGCGACTGCGGCAACGGTCCAAGCTTTTTCCAGGCGAGCCTCGACGTGAAAAGCACGCAGCCGCTCGAGCAGCTCCTCGGCACGCTGGGGCAGACGACGGGTTACACCGCGGGAACGCAGCGTGGCAGTGAGCCGTGGGCCTCCGAGCTTCGCCCCACGGCGACGAAGACGATCGTCCTCGTGACCGACGACAACTCGCGCCTTTCGGCCACCGACTTCAATCAATTTGCCGGCGGCGGTAATCCCAATAGCAGCACACTCACTCTGCCGGTGGGGCTTTTGCACCCAAGCCGAAATGGCCAATTCGCCGACTACGTCTTTGCGGCCATCTACGGCTGGGGGTCGGCCGCCGATCCGGCCGTGAAGTGCACGTATGCCGATTCGACGCAGCCACCGAGCGCGGGGGCGACCTATACGACACTCACGCAGCAGACGAACGGCCCGCGCGCCCAGATTTGCGAGAACGGCGCCACCTCGTGGACAGGCTTCTTCGACGCAGTCGCCCAGGCCGTTGTGAAAAACTCGAAGGTCTCATGTGAGCTTCCCGTGCCCGTCCCGCCGACGGGCACGCTCGACCCTTCGCGCGTGAACGTCGACGTCGCCTCGGGCGCCGGGCAGACGACGCGCATCAAGAAGACGACGGGCGCCGCGGCCTGCGGCACCGACGAAGCTTGGTATTACGACAGCGATACCGCGCCGACCAAAGTGCTCCTCTGCCCCGCCGCGTGCACGATGGCGAACGCGACGGTCGGCATTGGCAAACCGGGCAAGGTCGAGGTCAGCTTCGGTTGCAAGACCGAAGTGAAGTAGGCTCGATCGCGAAGCGCCGCGCATCGTGACCACCGCCGTCTCCATCATCGTCGTGGCCATGGAAGCCGAGCTCGCCGAGTCGCTCGCGACGGCGGACGGCGACGTCGCATCCGTGGTCACGGGTGTTGGCAAAGTCAACGCGGCGGCGGCGACGGCCTACGCGATCGCGCGCCTCGCGCCGCGGGCTGTCGTCAACGTCGGCTACTGCGCGTCGCTCGATCGAAGGTTCCCCCGCGGATCCATCGCCGTCCCGACGCGAGTCGTCCAACACGATTATGGCCATTACGAGGCGGCGCGCCACACCGTCGTCCGCGCCGGCCGGCCGACGCTCGAAGGTCGCTTCGCGCCACAGCACGAACGCTATTTTGCAATCGATGAGGCGCTTCGCCGTGCCCTCGTCGCGGCGCTCGCGGCGTCGCCCGAAGTCGCGCCGTCGCTCGACGCCAACGCCGAGCCGACCCTCGCGACGGGGGACCTCTTCGTTGTCGACACTGCGAAAAGCGCGTCGATTCGTGACGCAACCGAGGCCGATTTGCTCGATATGGAGGCCGCCGCCATCGCGCAGGTCTGCTTTGCGGCGGGCGTGCCGTTCGCGAGCGTCAAGGTCGTCAGCGACGATGCGAGCGCCGAAGGGATTGCCCATTATGCCTCGGCGCTGCAGGCTCTCCGCGGCGGCATCGCCGACGTCACGGCCGCGGTCGCGCGCGCGCTTCGGGCCTTGCCGGACGACGCCCATCCGGGCACTGTCGGCGTGTGAAAGCGAAAGCAAAGTCGACACATCCGGCCATGGCCGAGGGGAGCGTCGCGGTCGTGACGGGCGCTGCCGGGGGGATCGGCCTTGCGGCGGCCCATAGGTTCGCCTCGCTCGGAATGCGGGTTTGCATTGCCGACATCGACACGGTCGGCCTCGCGCGCGTGAAAGCGCAGCTCGCGAACGTCGCCCGCGGTGGCGAGGCCGACGTCCTCACGGTCACGACCAACGTCGCCGACATCGCCGCCGTCCGCGCGCTCCGCGACGCGGCGCACGAGGCATTCGGGGACGTCTCCTTATTGATGAACAACGCCGCCATTGCGCGCGGCGGCGGGCCATATACCCATTACGACCAGTGGCGAAAGCTGATGGACGTGAACTTCGGTGGCGTCCTCAACGGCGTTCAGGTGTTCGCGCCCGACATGATCGGCCGGGCGACGCCGTCGCTCATCATCAACGTCGGCTCCAAGCAGGGCATTACGAATCCGCCCGGAAATGCGGCCTATTCGGTGTCGAAGGCCGCCGTGAAAACGCTCACCGAGCAGCTCGCCCACGAGCTCCGTCAGAACGACCGCAGCAACGTCACGGCGCACCTTCTGATTCCGGGGTGGACGTTCACCAACCTGACGTCGCCCACCCCCGCAGCCAACGGGGCTAAGCCCGACGGCGCGTGGACGGCCGATCAGGTCGTCGACGCGATGATGGCCGGAATCGCGGCGGGCGACTTCTACATTCTTTGCCCCGACAACGAGACGACTCCTGAAATGGACAGGCGCCGCATTCAGTGGGCCATGGGTGATCTCGTCGAGAATCGCCCCGCGATGTCGCGGTGGGATGCTCGCTTCAAGAGCGCCTTCGCGGCATTTATGAAAAGCAAATAGCGTGGCTGCCGAGGCGACGATTCTCGTCGCGTCCGATGTTCACGGCCGCCTCGCGCTGCTTTTTCGAATTGCTGCCGACTACGAACGGACCACGGGGCGAAAGCTCGACGCGCTCCTCGTGACGGGCGATCTCGGCATCTTCCCCGACGACACGCGCCTCGATACGTCGACCCGGAAAAAGAGCCGCGAGAGCCCCGGCGAGCTCGGCTTTCGCGCCTTCGATCCGCGGGTTCCGGTGGCCCAGGAGAAGCCTAGCCCGACGCTTCAGCGCTATCTCGACGGCGGCCGCGCCGTGCTTCGCGCCAACGGCACACGCCCGAGGGCGAAGCTCTACTTCATTGGCGGCAATCACGAGGACTTTTCCTATTTAGAACAGTGCCGCGATGCTGACGGAGGCGACCCGCCCTACGCCGTCGATGCCGATGCTCGCATTCTTTGGATTCCGTCGGGGACGACCCTCGAGCTCGACACGGCGGCAGGCCCTCTCGTCGTGGCGAGTGTATCGGGGATATCGGCGGAAGAGAGCGGGCGAGATCCCGGTCGTTACCATCCTCTGGCACTCCTCGACCCCGCGGCGGCCGCAGCGGCGCGGAGCGTCGAAGGGCCGTGCGATATTTTGATGACCCACGACTCGGCTCGCGACTTCGTCCACGCGGGGCGCGGCGCGCAGATCGTCGACGAGCTCATCGTCGCGCTTCGGCCAACGGTGCATCTGTCGGGGCATTACCATTCGAAGCGAGCGCCGGAGCTTTATCGCCTCTTCGACGCCGGGCGCTTCGCGGACGTGCCGACGTTGGGGGTGCACATCGACAGCTTGGTCCCTCCAGAACACGGCACGGTGTCACCCTTCGCCATTGGGATCCTCACGGGGACTCGGCCGAATGCCGACGCGCCTCTCACCTGCTCGTTCGCATTTGCCGATGCGGCGTTTCTTTCGAGATACACCGCGCGGAGCGGGCGAGCGATCTAGCGCTCGCTTTCCGGGCACACGCGGAGCGCGCGAGCGGGCAGCCGCCCTCACGTCAGGCAGGGAGCGAGAGCGTCGACCCGCACGCGCAGTTGCGCAGCTCGAGATGATGGCCACCGAAGCCGTCGTCCATCACGCCGAGGTACGAGAGCTTTTGCCACGCTACACGCCGGTAGTGCGCCCCACATGCGCGGCAACGCTTGATCACGGGGCGAAGGCGCTCGAGGGCTCGGCGAGCGACGACATAGAGTGGAACCGCGGCAATAAACAGAAGGAAGGCTGCGACCCTTCGCACCGAGCAGACTTTAGCGAGGCCCATAAGGGGATCTTCAGCAAGCTGCGTGCCGGTGTGCCTCGTCCTGATTCGCCGTACTTCGAGCCAATTTGCGACGCTTCACGCGGAGCCCCTCGAATCTCGGTCACAAAGGCGCCCGCCCTCGAGTCCAAAGAGAGAACCTAAAGGCCGAGCGGCAGGACGAGGGGGAAACGATGAGCCGAAACACCACAAGCGACGCGACGCTGGAGGATCTCGTCGCGCAGGCCAAGGCGGGCGGGCGCGAGGCGCTCGAGGCGGTGCTCGAGGCGATTCAGGACGACGTCTACGGGCTCGCGCTGCGAATGCTGTGGCACCCCGAGGACGCGGCGGATGCGTCGCAAGAGATTCTGGTGAAAGTCGTAACGCACTTAGCGTCCTTCCGTGGAGACCCGAAGTACGCCGCGCCACGCACCCTCACGACCGGCATTCGCGAGCTTCTCCTGGTGAAGCCCCTCTCGTTCATTGGCACTGATGCCCCCTCGAACATTGTAAAGAAGGAACTTTCATGAGTATCGCGTCTTCGGTATTGGTCGCGTTCGTCGCCCTCGAGCACGTTTATATTTTGGTGCTCGAGATGTTCCTCTGGTCGACGCCACGCGGCCTCAAGGCGTTTAACATGACGCCCGAAAAAGCGGAGACCACCGCGGTGCTCGCGAAGAATCAGGGGCTCTACAACGGTTTTCTCGCCGCCGGTCTCGCCTACTCGCTCGTCGCGGCAGACGCCCACGAGGCGTACGGCTTCAAGGTGTTCTTTCTCGCCTGCGTCATCGTCGCGGGAATGTACGGCGGCATGACCGTGGGGAAGAAGATCTTCTTCATCCAAGCCATCCCCGCCCTCGTCGCGCTGGCGACCGTTCTCGCCTGCGGCCGCGCCTGAACACGCCGCGATCGACGCCGGGCAACCCCGCGAGGACGACCGTCATCTGACCCTAGTGCAATGACGCTCCCCCTCTCGGCGCTCGACCTCGTTCCTCTCCCCGAAGGCGGCACGAGCGCCCTCGCGCTGCGCGCCTCGGCCGACTTGGCCCGCGCCGTCGACCGGCTCGGCTACACGCGCCTCTGGTATGCCGAGCACCACAACATGCCGGGGATCGCGACGACCTCGCCCGAGATCATCCTCGCGCACATCGGCCACGTCACCTCGCGCATCCGCCTCGGCGCGGGCGGCGTCATGCTCCCCAACCACGCGCCCCTCAAGGTCGCCGAGTCCTATCGTCTCCTCGAAGCGATGTACCCGGGGCGGATCGATCTCGGCCTGGGGCGCGCGCCCGGCACCGACAGCGTGACAGCGCTCGCCTTAAGGCGCTCCCGCCAAGCCCTCGTCGCCGACGACTTCTTGCAGCAGCTCGGCGAGCTCATGGCGTTCGACGACGACGGGTTCCCCGCCGGGCACCCCTTCGCTCACGTGCTCGCGATGCCGAACGACGTGCGCCTCCCGCCGCTGTTTCTCCTCGGCTCGAGCGACTACAGCGCGAAGCTCGCCGCAAAGCTCGGTGTCGGCTTCGCGTTCGCAGGTCACTTCAGCCAGGAGCCGCCGGAGGGGCCCATGCTCGCGTACCGCCGTGAGTTTCGCCCCGGCCCGCTCGACAAGCCCCACGCAATCTTGGCGCTCTCGGTGTTCTGCGCCGACACCGATACCGATGCGAACCGCATGGCGTCCTCGATGCTGCTCACGTTCGCGCAGCTGCGGGCAGGGAAGCCGGGGCGCATGCCTTCGCCTGAAAAGGCGCTCGCGCACGTGTTCACGCCGAGCGAGAACGCCGCCGTCGAGTTCTACCGAGGGCTGCAGGTCATCGGCACGAAAGAGCGCGTTCGCCGCCGCATCGAAGAGATCGCCACACGCACCGGGGCCGACGAAATCATGGTCGCCACGCATGCGTACGATCCCGCGGCGCGCGTGCGGTCGTTCGAGCTCATTGCCGACGCGTTCGGCCTGCCAACGGCCTAAGCCGCCGTCGGGGAAGCACGCGGTCGCGAGCGGCGCTCGGTCTTCGCGACAGCTCGGGTGAGGTCTCGCGCGGCGCGCCGCGTCGCCCGTCGATGACGCCGCGTACCGGCTCGCGAAACGCGTCGTCGAGCTGCACTTCGACAACGAGCCCGCGTAACGCGTAAGAGGGGCTCAGCTCGCCCGGTGAGGCGGCGCGCCTCGGCCTGCGCTAAGCCTTTCGCGGGAGGCCTATCATCATGAGCTTTGGTCGAAATCCGTTTGTCACGAAGGCGCAGGCACCCGAGCAGAAAGCCGAAGAGGCGAGCGACGACGCCTCGCGCGCCCGCGCCTACCGTGATGCCGCTCACCAGTGGGATCGCGCCGCCGCGAAAGAGACGCCGGGCAAGCAGCGGAACGAGTACGAGCGCAACGCCGTGCGCAACCGCAGCCTGGCCGACGGCGAAACGCCGAGCGACGACGACGGCGCGCCCGCGGGCGCCAAGCCGGTCGACCCGAAGTCGCTTAACTAGCGCGCGCGGTGAGGCCGCCCTTCACGGCGTGAGGGGGCGGCCGTGCGCGGCCGTGCGGAGCACCGTGATCGACGCGGTCGTCTGCGGCGCGACGTACCAGATCGTCACC
>JANXMC010000582.1 GCA_025354825.1 Myxococcales bacterium | reverse complement strand
CCGGCGGGAGCGCATCCATCGACCTTTCCAGCGCCGCAGCGTGGGATGCGCGACGCGCCGTAATCTACGATCGCGTCGTCGTGAAGGAGACGATGCCCCCTGCGGGGGTGACGCACCCGCTCACCGACGATGAGCGGGCGGCCATCAGAACGTGGGCCACGGGGAAGTAGGAAGCCTTAATCGACGTCGACGCCAGCGTCGACGTCGGCATCGGAGGGCGGCGGGACGTACGGGCCGCTGCTGGGCGCGCCGTCCGTGATCACGTCGTCTTTCTGGCCGCTGAGAGCCGCGACGAGGGCGTCGAGCTCCGCCTGGGTAATCTCTTCGGGCTTCGTGGCCGTGAGCGTTACGAGCGGCCCGAGGATCGAGGCGAACGCACCGACGAATTTGTCGAAGTTGGCACCACCGATGTTGAGCTTCGCGAAGGCCTCTCGGTGCGCCTCGCTCATGCTGCGGCAGGTGTGATTCGGCGTCTGGGTATTGTTCGGATCGTTGACCGGCTCGCCAGGATAGGAATCTTCATGGATCGCGGCTCCTACGAAACGCCCCAAGCAAACTTCGATCTGCACCAAGCTCGGATGCCCTGCGGGCACAGGTATCGCCTTCTGGTTGAAGAAGAACGTCTTCAAGTCGCTCTCAGCGAGCACCTTGGTGTCGAGGAGGGCCTTTGCAATAAATTCGAGCCCCCTCCGCTTTCCTAACCGTTCGTACAGCGACAGCGGTGGCCCCGCGTCCGTCGGGCCTATGGCCGCTCCCGTCGCGCCATCCGGTGCGGCAGCAGGGCCAGCCGTCCCGCACCCCCCCGAGTCGCTGCTGCCGTTCGAATACTCCACCTCGCCGCAGGCGACGGACAGCGATACGAACAGGGCGAGAGAGAGAGCACGCCCCATGGTGCGCCCCTTCCTAAAGGGATGTTGCATTCGAGGTTCCAGCACGCGGTTGGGTAGAATAGACGGCTAAAAGAGCGCGATCCACGAACCGCCCGCAGGGCCTTCGAGGCATGAATCCGCGGAGACGACGAACGCGTTTCGAGGTGCCTTCACCGGATAGGGAGCGCACTTCCCAGGAGCCGACGTCGTCGATGTCCCGTTTTCGCCCGCATCACAGTAGGCGCTCTCACAGGCTCCTGACTCGGTGCAGACTGCACCGTTCTCTAGGAGGAAACGACACACGTGCGGGGCGTCTGCGGCGGCCGACGGGTCGACGTAACAAAAGGTACCCGTGACGCAACTCTTCGCGCCGCACGCCTCGCCGGGCTTCGCACGACCAACGCAGGTTCGCTCTATGCAATCGGCATCTTCGCCGCATTCAAACGGCCAGCCGAGACAGGCTCCCCCCAGCGGGGCGATGGGTACACACGTCTTGGCCTCGCAACGGCCGATAGTGTGGTCGCATGGAGTCTTCTCGTGAACGTTCGAAGGCGACTCGTCACAGATGCTCCCGGGGGGTGCCGGCGCATGAACGAGGTCGCACATCGCATTCGAGCAGATCGCCGTGTCGCTGTCTTTCGACACGGCGCAGTCGAGCGGATAGTCACAGACGCCGCTCGGCGGCGAAAGCCCCTCGATCACTCCCGAGCACGCCGTAACCACCTCGGCGAAGGCCTTCGGGGACGGCGTCCGTGTCACGAGCGCGGGGAGCCTATCGCGCATCACGTCGACGCACGCTTTGGCGAGCTCTTGGTGAAACACACGGGTATGTGATGCCTCGAGCGTTCGGCTAAGATCGTACTTCGTCGCGAGGCATCGCTCCTGGTCGTAAGGCAGCGACGCGTCTCTGCACGCCTGGCCGAGAGCCGCGCAGACCATGGGTACCATTTGAGTTGCGAGCGGAGCCAACGACGGCTCGGGCGGGAGGGACGCGGTCGGACCACAGGCAAGCAAGGGCGCGGCAACCACCGAGATCCCCAAGAAAGTACGAACCAAGGTGCGGCGATCCATTTTCTTCCTCAATCGAACGCTCGGAACGGAGCTCGGTTTTCTTCCCGGATCCGTTCCCGCGTTCGGAGGTGTAGCGGGCAGAGAGCCCCTCGTCGACCCGTGGCTCAGTGGAGCGTCTGAAAGGACGCGACGACCGCCGCCGAGACGGTTCGCCCGCTCATCGTTTCTGCGGCGGTGATAGGCAGCACCACCGTCGGCCCATAGCCCGGGACGAAGCTCATGATGAACGTTCCGGCCGGCGAACCCGGGGTGATCGCCGCACGGTCACGCGACGACGCGCCGGCTCGGATCTTGGAACAGATCCGAGCCCTGCGCGCCGCCCCGCGACTTCCCGCCCGCCCGGCGAGGAAGGCTCACGTAGACACTAATGGCAGGCGCCGTCCCAGACTTTGCACTGTGTGCTTGCTTGGATCGACGCCGTCGCCACCGCCTGAGAGCACGCGACCATGCTCTGGTTGTGCCAGCCGCCTCCGTCGCAGTCGACGCAGCTGGTATACGTGGCGGCCGTCTGCCCTGCGGGGCACGGATTGTAGCCCCCGCTCACGCCGCCACCGTTCGTGTGGCCGCAGTGGTTGATGCCAATGAGCTGGAAGATGCAGGTCGTTCCGTCATTGCAGTCGCCGCCGAGATAATCGGCATTGCAGCACGGCTTGCCTTCGGTACCGCACCAGTGGTCGAACTCGCAATGGCCCGTCGCGTCGGGCGCGGTATGCACGTCGAAGCAGCCGTATTCGCCGCCGCTCGTGCATGCGACCTCGTGGGTGGATCCGCAATGGACGCACTGGCCGCCGACGTCACGCGTCTGCCCCTTGCACTCGTGCACGCGGCAGACCGTATCGATGCAGTCGAGACCGGCGTTGCATGTGCCTTGCCAGCAGGCCTGATCGACGTTGCCCGTGGTTGTGAGCAGGCGACCGTTGTCGCACCGCTGCGACTGGCCCGTGCTCGCCACCGAGACGTAGCCGCTCGATCCGTTGACCGTCCCCTTGAAGAGCGACTTGTCGGAGTTGAGCGCGTAGAGATCGACAGCAGTCGAAGCCGCAATCTCGATGGTGTATGGAATCGAGGCAAAATTCGTCCAGTACGAATCGCATCCGTCGCCCGAATTGATCCAGAGGGACTGATCCGAATTGAGAGCGAAGGGGCGCACGGGATAGGGTCCCGCGCCCGCGGCGATACGTGTCGTGTAGGCGATTTTACCGAGATAACCCCAGGACGAATCGGCACCTGTAACCGATTTGTAGAAGCTTCCGTCGTCGTTGAGGGCATACAACACAGGAGAGTAGACCTCGACAGTGTGCCGTTTCGGCGGCGACGGGTGCTGAATGGGCCCCGACCCCGGCTCGGGCACGTCGGGCGGATCGACCACCGTGACGGTGCTCGTGAGGGTGGCACCGGTCAGCTGCTTGGCGCCCGCCGGGTTGCCCACGTAGGCCCAGCTCACGGCGCTGTCCGTCCCCACGTTCTTCCACAGCGAGCGGTCGTCGTTGAACCCATAGAGCGCATTTCCCGCACATAGAATTTGCTGGGTGCCTCCAATCGTTGCCATGTACTGCCACGTGCCGTCGCGCCCACTGGCGTGGCTCACGTAGAGAGTACGGTCCGTGTTCAACGCGTAGACGCGGTTGCCATTCTCGCCGCACGCCGCAATCTTGGCCGCGGCCCAGGGGAGCCCGACCTTCGTCCAGGTGACCGTAGGAGTGGGCCCATTTGCGAGCGCGCTCTCGCTCGCGGCCTCGTCGCCGTCACCGTTCTCGGAAGTCTGCATGGCGCAACCCACGGTGCTTAGGGCGGCAGCCGCGGCGAGCAGCGTAACTGTAGATAGGAATCGCAATTGCTTTTTCATCGTCTCGTCCTTCTCAGAGCTCGGGCCCGCGGGGGGGAAGAATCGGCGGACCGTCGCCTGTGCCTGGGGTCTTGGGGCCGCCGGACGGCGTGGAGACCGTGCCGGCTTTTTGAACCCAAGCGACCGTTCCGAACACTGTGTCATAGTAAGCCTGCAGATCAGGGTGCTCGCCGGGGTACGCGTTCACGGTGAGATCGGACTCCACCGTGGTTTTGAGATCGTGAGCCCACGTGGAGGAGTTGGAGAGGGTCGTGTTGACCTGCTGCTGCTGCGACATTCCCGGCGAGCCGAGGCCCATCGCCGACAGGAAGCCGGGAGAGACCTGGTCCATCGTCGACAGAATCTTCGTAGTGGCCGTACTCGTGATCGTGTCTGTCGTGACGACCGTCTTCAGAACGTTGAGCCCCGCCGGTGTAAACTCGTTCGTCAGCTTAAAACGGCCCGAGCGCACCGCCGCATCGAGTCCGATGCCGTTGGGCGCGAGCGGATCGAGCTGCAGAAGCTCGAACACCTTCGCGTACCGAAGCCCGCTGTTCGGACCCACGGCTTTCGACTGGAGCGGCCCTAGGCAGAGAATTTGCCCCGGAGTGCACTTCGCGTCGGGCGACGCTTCGATGGCTCTGAGATCTGCGACGAGATCAGACACGTACATTTGCTTTAGGCGGTGGCCGAACATTTTGAGGTAGACGCGCCCGCCTGGCGTCGCCATCCACGCGAGGTGGGCATTCGAGATGTATTCGATGATGTCGCCATTGCCGGGCCCGAGGTGGCTGGTCGGCGTGGTGCTCATCGTCTCGGAAATCGAGACGTTCATGGACGTCGACGTCGCATACTGTGAGGTCGTCGTCGTGTTGGCGGACGAGCTTCCAAGCCCCTTGATGAACGTGTCGAGGATGATGCCGACCGGAGCCGTGACCGCCGCCGCTTTCAGCGCAGGCACCGCTTTGCTCGCGAGAAAGTCGAAGCTGTCGTTCCCGTACATCGCGGTGCTGGGCACCGTCTTTCCGTTGGACGAGAGGTCGGTGATCGTAACGGTGGTGCCGCTCTGGCTGCCCACCGCGTAGGTTGCCGCGTTGGTATTGCGTGCGCCCGGCGGAGCATCATAAATGACCGCCACGGGGAGAACGTCGACGGTAAAAGCGCCGGCGCCCAGGACGAGATCCCGCACCAGGACGAACTTGTCGCCGTACGTCGATGCGCCGCACGTGAGCGTCCAGTCGATGGTCCCTTGGTACAGTCCGACGTTGATCGAAATCCACGTTCCCGTCGAGGTCGCGGTCTTGCCCGCCGCGGTCACCGAGAATCGACCTCCACAGTTGCTGCCGTTAAAGATGAGGTTTGCGTCGATGGCGTGAAACGCCACCTGAACGGGCTTGCTGCCAAGGTTCGTGTGGTGGGGCTTGTGCGCGTCGTCAAACCACAGATCGTCCGGCTCGGTCGTGAGCCCGCTCCATGAACGGGATGCGGCGTCGTAGGTTCCAACCGTCACATTGCCCACGTTATTGTGGGGGTTGAGCGCCTGCTCTTGAAGCTTGATATTGCTGTAGAGCGCGTCGCCGTCGCCGAGCGTGAGCGCTTCGGAGGACGCCTCCGTGCTCTCCTTCTCCATCGAATCGGCGCCACTGCACGCGGCGAGCGACGAGAGGGCGCATGCCGCGAGACAACTGACAAAGAACGGCGATTTCCGGCTCGCCGAGCCGATGAAAAAGTGACGCATGAAAAATCTCCTCGTCACGAGTCGTAATAAAAGCGTTCCCGTCGTTACTCCATAATGGGAGTGAACTGCGCGAGCCAGAAGTCGTCGACCTGCATCCAGGCGTCATTGCCCGCCCCCCAAAATCCGACGAAGAATCGAACCGCGTCGTTCGAACCCGAATCGAACCAGATCTGCATCTGCTGATACGGCCCGACGATGGGTCCGAACCGGATCTGTTGGAGCACCTGGTTCGTACTCGGTGCACGAATCCCGAGGTAATTTTGCGATAGGTTCGCCGAAGTTCGCACCCAGACCGTCGCTAGGTACTCGGTATGGGGGCGAACGAGGGCGTCGTGGGTGATCGCATTCCATCCCGCGTTCGTCGTGCGCATGTACGCGTTGTTCTTCCCCCCGTGCGCATACCCGAGGTTATGATCGATCCCAAACGCGGGTGTCCCTTCGACCAACCATGGCGAAATCAGCGTCGTGGGCGCGTCGTATTCGAAGTCGCCACCCGCAATCCAGTTGATAGGGGTGGTGAACGTCGCCGGAGTCCAGGCCGAGCACGTGTCTTTTCCTAACCAGCGCGGGATCTCGCAGCTTTGAACCTTAAACACATATTCGGTGCGAGGCTCGAGCCCGCAAGTAGAGAACGAGCTGTCGCTGCTCGAATCGAACTCTCGAAAGTCGGGGTCCCCGACGACTTGTTCGATCACGTGGTACGTCGTCGAATAGAAGTGGCGCACGGGGTCGTGCCACCCAAGGCGCACGCAGTCGTTGTGGACGGCGATGGTGTTGAAGACGGGGCCGGGCGGGTCGGCGTGGGCGGCCGTGGGAATGAGGAGCGCGCCAGAGACGGACGCGGCCAACAGCGAGCGCTTCGTAAACGTAGAGAGGGCGCTCATCGAAGCTGAAACCGCTGGTGGGAGGTTCCGTTGCAGTCCCACATCTGAAGCTGCGTTCCGTTGTTCGTATTGTCGAAGTCGAGGCACTTATTCCCGAATCCGCGAATCTCGCCCGCGGGGGTGAAGGCCCACTTCTGGTTCTCGCCGCCCCAGCAGTCCCAAGTCTGCGCCTTCGTGCCGTTCACGGTACCAAAGTTTGCGACCTCCAAGCATTTGTTGGCGTAGTTGCGAAGCTCGCCCGCGGCCGTCAGTGTCCACCCCTGATTCGAGAGGCCGTTGCACGTCCACGCGCCGGCCGCCGCGCCGTTCGCCGTGTTCCAGTAAAGCGCGTCCACGCACTGAGATGTAACGTCCGCCACGAGCGTGCCCGACTTCGGTCGAATGCGCGGCGCATAGCCGGAGCCCGCAGGCTCGAAGCGCCCAACGTAGCGGAGCGTCGCCTGCAGCTCGTACCGCGTGAGCCAGCGATTCCCCTTGCCGCCCCACCCGAAATTGACGTGGTAGAAACCGCAATCCCCAAAGCCGTCCACAACCGGGAAGTGGAGCTTGGAGAAAGCGACGCCGAGAATCAATTCGAGCTCCCGCGGCGCTTCCGTCTCGATCGAAACGACGGCCGGCGCCTTCACCGTGTTCAGTGAATAGAACACCTCTTGAATGAAGTCTTCGTTGCTTATAAGGCTAAACTTTTCGTGGAATGCCACGGGAATGGCGTGCCGCTGAAGATAGGCATTGATGCCCGATTTGAGACCCGAATTGATGCCCCAGTCCGAGACGGCGAGCGGGATCGTCGCGCCCTGATTGCCGGAGCAAAATGTTCCCAAATCGTTATAGAGCTCGGAGTACTGGGCCAGGAGCGTGTCGTAACTCGGCGTGCCCTGCACGGGCATCGTCATGGGTGCTTGGAGCGGCACGTACCCGAACCGCGGGAGCGTCCCGCCTCCACCGCCTCCACCGCCTCCACCGCCTCCACCGCCGCCTCCACCGCCGCCTCCACCACCACCTCCAACGGGGAGCATTCCCGAAATCCCCACCTTGCCCGGCGAGAGAAGCGTGAGCTGCTCAAACGCCTTTTCCATCCCCGGTACGTCCCAATTGTCGAGGGGCGCACGGGTGGCGTAACGGAGCTGGCTCATCCAACCGAACACCATCGCGAACGCCGTCCCCGCACAGCCGTTATTGCACGACCCGAGCTTCACCTGGTTGAAGAGCGGCGTAGGCGGTCGAGCGTCCGTCGAGTAGTCGGACCGCGACCAATAGACGTTGTTCATGGTGCACGCGCCCGTATCCGGATTCTTAGGATTTCCTCCACCCCGCGGGTCCATCATTTGCGGCGAGACGTTCCCGGCCGTCATGGGCAGTACCCCCTCGCGTGCGCGCGCAATTCGCGGCGCGAAGGCGGTTGCGTAGCTCCCTTTGAGGCGTATCCAGGCCTCCGCGCGGGCGCCTTCGTCCAGTCCGCTGGGGGCGCGCGGAGACGACGCTACGGGCGCTCCATCGACGCCCTCGGCGATCGTCACGAGCGGCGTGACGGAGTAGAAACGCGACACCGTTTTTCCCGACTCCGCGGCTTCGGCACGCATTACATCCGTGGGCGCGTCGCCGCCCGTCTCGAACGCCATGATGCGCTCGCCCTCTTCCCCTGCCGCGGCCGCGATGAAGCCCGCGGGCGCGCCGTCGTTCACCACGGCGAGCTCGTAGTAGAGCGGCTCGGCGAGGTCCGGGCGATACAGGGCGGTCGCCTTCGCGATCGATGCGTTCTGCCAAACGCCACCCTGCGACGCGATCGACGCGAGGTGGGCGCGCGCGGCCGCGAGCGTCCCCTCGGGGACATCGGAAAGCGCCGTCTCCGACGACGTAGCGACGTAGTTGG
>JANXMC010000566.1 GCA_025354825.1 Myxococcales bacterium | reverse complement strand
CCGCTTTTCGCGAAGATGTCGAGCTTGTACTGCACCGCCATCGGGATGATGGGGCAGTAGGGCTGCGTCCCTTTGCCGATGATCGGGTTCGCGTCCTTCGTGCCGTCCGAGCCTGCGGACATGTTGTAGAAGGGCGGCGCGAGGAGCGTGATGTCGAGGTCTCTCACGCCGCCGAGCGGGGAAAAGCCGATGATCGTGTAGCATTTGCCGCCCTGCATCGCGACGCCCATGCTGACGTGCTGACCTTCGGTCATCGTCTGCTTGGCCTCTTGCCCCTCCGGCTGCATGCCGGGGGCGAAGCGCGCGGCGGAGATCTTGAGCCCCGCTTCCGTCGGGTCGGCGAGGGACGTTGCCGCGCCCGGCTGCTGAAGAACGGCGGCTGCGGCGGCTGCCGCCTGCTGCAAGAACGCGGGGTCGAGCGGGTTCGTCGGCATGCCCGTGGCGGCGGTGCCCGTTGCGGCCGGCGCTGCGCCCGGCGCCGTGGCCGCGGGGACCTGCTGCTGCGGGTACGGCTGCGCGGGCATCGGCTGCTGCGGATACGGCTGCGCGGGCGCTTGCTGCTGCGGGTAGGGAGCCTGCTGCTGCGGGTACTGCTGCATCTGGCCGGGTGCCGGCTGCTGCTGCGTCTGCCCGTACTGCTGCGGCTGCCCGTAAGCCGCCTGGTTCGTCGGGTTCGTGGCCGTCTGCGGGTCCTTGCTGTCACCGCAGGCGGCGACCGCGGTCATCGCGAACGAGCAGCCGACCAACGCGATGAGCGACAAGTTCTTCATCTGCTTCGAGCTCTCCATCTCCGAACGCCTCCAGTCCGCGCTTTGCGGCCGTCGAATCGCGCGTCGCGAGGTCGCGTTGCGCGGGCGCCACTCTACTGGAGATGGGCGGGTGTCTCGAAGAAATGCGCCGCTCAGCGCGCTACGGCGTGGGAGTACCGATAGTGGCTCGCCGCGGCCTCGACCCACTGCATGCGCGCGGCGGTGCCGGCGTGGCTTCGGATGTAGCTCGGCGCGTACCCCTCGCGGCCGCCCCGCTCGAGGCGATCGATGACGGTGAGCGTCGCCATGAGCCCCACTGTGCTGCGACCCGCTTCGAGGAGCAGCTCGGTGCCGAGCGTGTCGGCGGCGAGTACGCGCTGCTGCGTGTAGGTCGCAGAGCTCGAAGCTTCGGCCTGACTCTGTTCGCTGGCCGTCCACGTATCGTCGCCGCCCTCGTGCGTCGCCGTGGGGTGGCGGCACGTCACGTCGCTCGACAGCATGTGCGCGACCTCGTGGGCGATGACGCCCGCGATGGCGTCGCGGAGGCGCGCCATACGAACCTCCTCGAGCTTCGGGCTCGGCGTCTCGGTCCCCTCGAAAAAGCCAACGGGCGGCGGGACGAGCTTCGCGTTCGGGCGTTGCGCCTTCGCGAGGAAGGCGGCGTACGCGTCGAGCTTCTTCGTGCTCGCAACCTCGTCACTCGCCTGCGCGAGAGCGACTGCATCGATGAGCATCAAGAGGCCGTCGGTCATCGTCACGACGTAGTCGCCGTCGTCGTCACAGGCGGCCATCGCGCCCAGGTCCGAGGTGGTTCCGTTGAACGCGACGTACGCGCCCACGAGGCGATCGCGCGCACCTTTGTCCATGGGTTGGACGAGCGCGTGGAGCTCCTCGGCCGCACGACGATGAAGCTGCGTGATTACGGGAATTGGCGCCGGCACCGCCGCGCTCGCGGACGCTTTCGGCGCTACACGCAAGGGCGCGGCAGGCTCTTCGGCGCCCGCAGACGCCGCCATCGAGGCCAAGAGCGCCGTGCCCGTGACCAACAGCCCCCACCACGGTTTCATCACTGCGGCAGGCTAGCAGCCAACCGCTCATTCTCGAGTGCTTCGAACCTATTGCCGAACGAAAGAGAAGGGGATGTCGAACGTTGTCGTTCCACCGGAGGCGGGGAACGTCCACGTCTTCACGTTCTTCTCGATGCAGGCCGCGATGATCGGATCGTTTCCGGAAGCGCTCACGCCTTGCACGAGACCGTTTCCGCCGACCGTCACCTTCGCGCGCACCGTCACGTTGCCCGTCGACGTGCTCTCGGTTCGCTCGAGGCACGCGCGGCGTACGCCCACCTTGCGCGAAGCGACCACGGTTTCGATTTGGCTTTGCGTAAGCGGCCCACCACCGCCACCGCCCGGCCCCGCACCGCCGCCTCCAAGACCCGACAAGAGTGGGCCGTTGTTCGGGCCGAGGAGACCCGCGACGTCGATCGGTTTCGACGATGCGCTCGCTGCCGCCTTGGGAGCCGACGAGCCCGAGCCGATTTTCGGAGCGGTCGTTGGCGCTGCCGCGGCCGACGCCGTCTCGGTAGGCGCGGCGGCCACGGCGGGCGCGAGGTCGTGGATGATGAGAACGCTCTGCGCTGGCGCCGGTGCAGGCGCGACGGGCTTCGGCAGCGCGACGACGATGGCGAGCGTGACGCCGAACGCGGTCGCGAGGACGAGCATCGCGATCGGGATCCACGGCGGCGACTTTTTCTCGGGCGGCGGCGGGGCGATCGACGACGTCTGCGCCGGCGCCGCCAGCGAGGAAGGCGCGGCCGCCGCGGGCGCCGGCATGGCGAACGGATCGGCCGCGACCATCGGTGCGGGAGCCTCCGGCGGCATCACAGCGACCGAGATCTCGTCGAGCTTCTCGGCCGTCGCGAGGCGCGACGAAATTGGAATCACGTTGCTCTTCGCGGCGACCGCGCCCGCGAGGGGAGTGCGCGCGGCAGGCGCTGCCGAGGCAGCCGCAGGCGCACGCGCGGGGGCACCCGGTCGCACCGATGCGGGGCGCCCCGTCGTCGACTGTTTATCTGTCGGGCCGGCCGCGCCACCTTCCCACGCCGCGGGCGGCAAGAGCGACGGACGGCCGACGGCCGCCGCTTCGCGCACCATCTCGGCGAGCTCGGGGAACGCCTTCACCGGGCGCCACTCTTCGAGCCCCTCTTGCCAGACGAGGGACTCTTCGGTGATCGCGCCGAGGGCGGCTTTTCGCCGAAGCTCTGCGATGCGCACGGGGCCTACGGGGACGCCGTTGATGGCCGCGTACCATTCGTCGGCCGACGAAATCTCCCGCAGCTCGAAGCCGCCGATCGTCGGCTCGTCGTCCTTCTGAACACTGCGATTGAACGCGCCGGCGAGCGCGCTTGGCGCCTGCGGCGTCGGCCCCGTCGCGCGCTGCGGCGCAGGGCGCTGCGCGGCGAGGCTCGTGGCGAGCGGGCTCGCCTTGGCCGCCGTTACGGGGCGCGGAGGGGGCGCGCCGGCCGCGCCTGGGCGAGGCGGAGGCGCACCGGGGACGGCGGCTCCCGGAGACGGCGTAGCCGCGGGCTTCGCCGGAGGCGATGCGGCCTTCCCGGCAGCCTTCTCGGGCGCGCGTTCGGGCGGCGGAGCGGCGGCGTGGGACGCCTCTTTCGGGGCCGACGTGGCGACGCTCGTCTCCGTTACCGCGGCGCGCACCTCGATCATGTGCCCGCACTTGCGGCACTTCATCTTGACCGTCTTCCCGACGACCTTCTCGTCGGAAATTTGGTACTTCGCCTTACACTGGTCGCAGACGAATTTCATAGGCTGTCGTCCCGGCCCAGCATGCCGCCGCGTGCGCGCATGGCGGGAGGATACTCGAGACGATTACGCTCCGGCGAGCACGATCGATCTCTCAAAGTGAAACGCGCTTCATCAAGACGGTAGGCGCGTGTGAGCTTCGGGCTATCCGAGCGGCGGTCAGAGAAGCTCGAGCAAGTGCTGCTTCACGGACGCACGAGTCTCTTCGTCCGGCGCGATTTGCGCGCATCGCGTCCACACTTCGACGGCCTTGTGCTTGAAGCCGGCCTTCTCGTAGAGCACCGCGAGGTTCTTCTGCGCAGCGAAATGTTTCGGGTTCAAGTCGACCGCTTTTTCGAGCTCTTGAATGCCCTCGTAGATCATTCCCTTCTTCCCGTAGAGGAGGGCGAGGTGAAAATGGAGGCGGTAGGCGAGGGGGTCGATATCGACACCACGTCGCAGATGATCGATCGCCACGTCGAGCTCGCCGCGCTTGTACGCGGCGATGCCTTCGTTGAGCGCGCGCTCCGCTTCGGCGTCGAGCTTCTCGGGGTCGCGTGGCGCTTCGGGCGGGGGCGCATTCGCCGCCACGGCGAAGACGCGCGATAGGGCGGCGAGGACGTCGGTGATCTTGAACGGCTTCTCGAGATACTCGTCGATGCCGTAGCTCGTCTTAAGGTCCTCCGCGATGCGCCACCCCTTGTAGACGGCGCTGATCATGATGATCGGGATCTTGCCGTAACGTTCGCTCCCCTTGATGCGCCTCGCGATGTCGAAGCCGTGAATCTCCGGCAACATCGCGTCGAGGAGGATCGCATCGGGCATGTGCTCCTTCACCATGCGCAGCGCGAGCTGACCGCGATCGGCTTCGATGACACGGAAGCCCTTCCCGACGAGCAGCCGTTGGAGGAGCTTTCGGATCTCTTCTTCGTCGTCGACGACGAGCACGAGCTTGCCCGCGCCCTGCGTTGGCGGTGCTCCGCCCGCTGCGGGAGTAGGCTGCGCCGGCGCCGGCACGCCGCCACGACCGGGCGCGACCTTCAGCTCTTCGGGCAGCGCCATCACCGACGAGATATCCGCCGTGAGGTTGCCAAACTCGTCCGTCGCGAGCTCGGCGCGCGCGCCGACGTCGCGAATCTGTTCGTCGACGACGAAGCTCGGAGAGCCCGGCGCCATCGCCGACGACGGCGGGGTGGGTTCGTGATCGAGCTCTTCGCGCGGCGACGGCTCCGAGTCGAGACCGAGCTGGCGCAACGTTTCGGCCGGCACCTTCGGGCCGAGGAAGTACGTGTCGCCTTTCGCGAGGGCGTCGTACGCGTCGACGATCGTCTTCCTCAGCGCTCCCGTGAGCGCGACGTACGGGTAAACCTTCCGCCCGGTGACGAACTCGACCTCGTCGATGACGCGACGATCCATCGGGTTCGCCATCGCGAGAAACAGGCGCTCGCCACGCGCGAGCACACAAAGAATCAGGCGCGACTCGCTGACCTCGCGTGGAACCAGATCCAGGTGCTCGAGGAGGATCGCGATCTGTGCGAGATCGATCCCAGGCACGCCGTGCTGCTCCGAGAGCGCGCGGAGCGCCTCGAGCTCGTCGAGGACGCCCGACTCGGCCAGCTGCGACGCGAGGGGCTGTGGGTGCGGATCGGCCGATCGCTTCTGCGCTCGCAGTGCGGCGTCGAGATCCGCCTGCGACACGAGCTTCTTCTGCAGGAGAATCTTGCCGAGGGGTCGCTTGGCATCTTCGGACATTGGGCGCGCTCAGGGCAGCGTACGCGCGCTTTCCGAGCCGCACAATTGATTGAGCGAATCCGCCTCTTTACCGGGTCGGGCGGTCGGAGAGAGCGCTCGCGGTCGGGCGCCGCGCGCCGTTCGAATCAGTGCCCCGCGGCGATTTTCGCGAGGGCCGTCTCCTTGTACGCCGCGTAACTGCCGCGCTCGATCGCCTCGCGCGCGCCGCGCATAAGCTCGCCGTAGTAGAAGAGATTGTGCAGCGAGAGGAGCCTCAGAACGAGGATCTCGCCTGCCGCATAGAGGTGGCGAAGGTACGACCGCGAGAAGCCCCCACGGCACGCCGCGCAGCCGCACTCTGGGTCGATGGGAAGCTTGTCGTCTTTGTAACGCGCCTGCTTGATGACGACTTTGCCGAAGCGCGTGAGCGCCTGGCCGTTGCGTGCATTGCGTGTGGGGAGCACGCAGTCGAACATGTCGATGCCGTGGCCGATGGCCTCGAGCAGATCGCGCGGCGTGCCGACCCCCATGAGGTAGCGCGGGCGCGCGGGGTCGACGCGATGGGCGACCTCGGCGAGCGTCTCGTACATGTTCGCGATTGGCTCGCCGACGGAGAAGCCGCCGAGCGCAAGGCCGTCGAAGCCGGGCGATAGCGACGCGAGCTCTTCGGCGTGGGCGAGGCGGAGATCTGCGAAACAGGCGCCTTGGATGATGCCGAACAGCGCTTGTCCACGTGGGCGCGGCGTTTCGAGAGCGCGCTTCGCCCAGCGTGTCGTCTGCTCGACGGCGCGTGCAACCACATCGCGCGGTGAGTCGCCCGGAGGACAGATGTCGAGCTGCATCTGAATGTCCGCCCCGATGAGACCCTGCACGCGCACGGCGTCTTCGGGCGTGAGCTTTCGCTTCGAGCCGTCGAGGTGCGAGCGGAACGTGACGCCCTCTTCCGTCAGCTTCACGCCGCCGCGTTTCTCGGTCGCCGCGGGCTTCGTCGGAGCGTCGTCGCTCGTCTCCGCCTTGCCGCCTTTCGCCGACGCATCTCGCATCCGCGGCTTCTCGCGGTCGGCGAGCGAGAACGCCTGAAAGCCGCCCGAATCGGTGAGCATGGCGTGGGGCCAGCGCGTGAACTCGTGAAGGCCGCCCTGCTCGGCGATGAGCTCGGCGCCGGGTCGCAACCACAAGTGGTACGTGTTGCCGAGGACGATCTGCGCGCCCGTCGATGCCACCTCGTCGGGAGTCAGCGTCTTCACGCTCCCCTGCGTTCCGACCGGCATGAACGTCGGCAGCTCGACGACGGCGTGGGGCGTCGTGAGCGTGCTCCGCCGCGCGTGGCCGTCCGTCGCCGAGACCTTGAACGAGAACCCTTCGGCGCGCCCTCCGCGCCGCTCGCGTTTGTCGGCTCGGTCGCTCACGTCGCGCCCATTCGCGCTTCGGCGCGGGTGAGAAGCATCGCGTCGCCGTAGGAGTAAAAGCGGTACTTTTCGTCGACGGCGAGCTTGTAGGCGTCGAGCACGCGCTCGGTCCCCGCCAGCGCGCAGACCATCGCCAGGAGCGTCGACTTCGGCAGGTGAAAATTCGTCAGCAGATGATCGACCACCTTGAAACTATAGCCCGGCTGAATGAGCAGGCGCGTCTCGCCCGTCGTCGGCAACACGTGGCCGGGGCGGTTCGGATCGGCCGCGCTCTCGAGGGCGCGCGCGACGGTCGTGCCCACGGCGACGACCGCGCGATCTTCGGCGCGGGCCTTCGCGATGGCGTTCGCCGTCGTCAGCGACACGTTGAGCGGCTCGGCGTGCATCGGGTGGTCGTCGAGATCGGCGACGGTGACCGGCTGGAACGTGCCGAGGCCGACGTGCAGCGTCACCATGGCGAGCTCGCAGCCGCGGATCGCGAGCCTGCCGATGAGCGGCCGCGTGAGGTGAAGCCCCGCGGTCGGTGCGGCGATGGCGCCGTCGACGCGCGCGAAGACGGTCTGGTACCGGTCGGCGTCGGTCGCGAGGTCGTCGCGCTTGATGTACGGCGGAAGCGGCACGTGGCCAAGCTCGCGCACGACGTCGTCGACGCTTTCGCCCGTCGACGTCCAGAGGCCCACTTCGAGCAGCCCGTCGTCGTCGGCGCGGCCGATCAGGCGGATGTTCAAGCGGCCCACGATCACGTCGGAGCCGAACTTGAGCGACTTCGACGCCTTGCCGAGGGCACGCCACACGGCGACGTCGCGCGTCTCGGGCGCGCCCGGTGTGACTTCGATGCTTCGCGTTCCCACGCGGCGCACGAGGAAGATCTCCACCTTGCCGCCCGTGTCGGCCTTCTGGCCGTGAAGGCGCGCGGGGATGACGCGCGTGTCGTTGACCACGATGAGCGCGCCTTCGGGGACGAGCCCCGGCAGGTCGGCAATCGTGTGGTGCGTGGGCGCATCGCCACCGCGCGGAACGACCAAGAGGCGCGCGGCTTCACGTTCAAGCGCCGGGTGTTGTGCAATCCGCTCGGGAGGAAGCTCGTAGTTGAGAAGCTCGACGCGCATCACTGTTCGCGCGTTCGCGCGCGCTCTGGTTACTCGTGCATGCGGGACTTCGGCATGCGGCACTGCGGCATCGACTGCCGACAGGAAGGGCGGGCGTCCTAGCGCGGGCCGCTTTGCGTGTCGAGAGGCAGACGAGACTCGGCGCTGCCGCCCATGGGTGCCGTTGTGGGCATCGGCGAGAGCGACGGGGGCGGCACGGTCGGCGTGAGCTTGCTGCGGAGGAACGCCGCGAGCTCGGCGAGGGCGTAGGGCTTGGGGACGAAGCCGACGACACCGCAGTCGGCGCGGGCGAGCTGGCGTTCGCTCAAGTGGTACGCGCTCGTGAGGATCACGCGGAGGCTCGGATGGCGGGCGCGCATCTCGCGGGCGAGGTCGAGGCCGTTGGTGCCGGGCATCATCAGGTCGACGATGGCGAGGTCGCATGGCTCGCGATCGAGCACCACGTGCGCGGCCAAGGCCGACTCTGCGGTCTCGACGGCGAACCCTTCGAGCCGCAGCCCAATGGCCAGCGCTCGGAGACTGTTGACCTCGTCGTCGACGATGAGAACGCGCGGCAAGCTTTCGGACCTTTCAACATCGAGCCGCTGCGAGGCCCAACGAAATGGACGAGCTAGCAAACCAGGTGCCGCGTCTAGGTTGACGCGTTTCTGACGAGATGCACGCACCTTCGCCCACCCAGGCGGGCCGCCGCGTTTCAACCTTGAAGAACGGGCGGCGCAAACCTGCGACGGGTCAGCCGCCGCGGAGGTCGAACGTGATGCCGAGCCGGGTCATCTTCCGCCAAAGTGTGGTGGGCGAAATGGCGAGCACTTCGGCGGCGCGCTCGCGGCTGCCGTCGCTTTCGCGGAGGGCCGCTTCGATGGCGCTGCGCTCGGCGGAGTCGACGACGTCGGCGAGAGTGTGACCGCCCGCGGCCGATTCCGCGTGGGGTGTCGACGGCGGCGGCAGCAGGTCGTCCGGCGTGATGACGCCGTTCTGAACGAGCGCCGTCGCCTGCTCGATCATGTGTTCGAGCTCGCGAATGTTGCCGGGAAAGTCGTAGTGCTGAAGCGCCTCGACGACGCTGTCGTGGATGCGGGGCTTCACGCCCATCTTTCGGCTGTATTTGTCGAGGAAGTACATCATCAGATCGTTGATGTCCTCCCGACGCTCGCGCAGCGGCGGCAGCTGGAACCGCGCGACGTTGAGGCGGTAGTACAGATCTTGACGGAACCGCTTTTCCGCGATCGCCGTCCCGAGGTCCTGGTTCGTCGCCGCGATGATGCGGACGTTCACGCGAATGGGCTTGTTCTCGCCAACGCGTCGAACCTCGTTTTCTTGGATCGCGCGGAGCAGTTTGGCCTGAAACGCGAGGGGCGTTTCCGCGATCTCGTCGAAGAAGAACGTGCCGCCGTCGGCCTCTTCGAAGAGACCCTTCCGTGCGGCGACGGCTCCCGTGAATGCGCCGCGGGCGTGGCCAAAAAGCTCGCTCTCGAGCAGCGTCTCGGTGATGGCCGCGCAGTTCACCGGGACGTACGGCCTGTCGGCCCTGCGCGAGTTCGCGTGGATGGCCTTGGCGACGAGCTCTTTGCCGGTGCCGCTCTCGCCCGTGATGAGGACGATGGCGTCCGTCGGAGCGATGCGGACGATGCGCCCGAGGACCTCGCGCACGCCGCCGGAGCGGCCGACGATGTTCTCGAACTTGTAGCGATCCTTGAACTCGTGGGCGAGAAAGCCCACCTCGCCGGCGAGCCTGCGGTTGTCGAGCGCCTTCGAGACCTTCACGAGCAGCTCCTGCTCGCTGAAGGGCTTTTGAATGTAGTCGTAGGCGCCGAGGCGCATCGCTTCGACGGCGCTTTCGATCGTCCCGTAGGCCGTCATCACGATGACTTCGGTGAGCGGCTGGGCGTCTTTGATCGCGCGGAGGACGTCGATTCCGTCTTTCGAGCCCATTCGAAGATCGGTGAGCACGAGATCGAACGCGCCCATGGAGCCGCGCTCGGCCCCCTGCTCGCCGTCGGCGGCCTCGTCGACCTCGTAGCCGGCGCCGCGCAGCATCATCGCCAGCGTCGTGCGCATGTTCCGCTGGTCGTCGACGATCAGGATCTTCGGCATGGGCGCTCGTGAGCGTGCCACGTGTCGGGACGAGTTGAAATGCTCGCCGGCGGGCACGGGGTTCAGTCGTTTTTGGCTCCGGCCGCGATCCACGCTCGGATTCGGGCCATCTCGGTGGGGGAGAACGCGACGGTGGTCGGGCGCTTCGGCATCGAGCCGCCGCCGCCGGTTTTTCGAAGGATTGTGTAGAGCGTCGACTGCTCGGCGCCGCCGCCGCCGCCGGTAGCCGTGAGCCCCGCGCCGGTCATCGCGGCGTAACAGCGCGCCTGGTCGGGCGCACACACGTAGCCGCTGGGGTAGGCGGTGCTCGCGGTTGCTTGCGCACCGGGCTGGTCCGCCGCGCCGTGGCAGGCGCCGTCGCCCGCGCAGCTCGCCTTGCCCGTGGGGCCGAAGAAGCTGGCGTAGAGCTCGGTGAAGGTCACGACGCCCGCGTCGACGTCGCCGGAGACGCCGGCGTCGAAGAGCGGCTCGCCGCCGGTTACGCTGCCCGTCGCTGCGCTACAGCCGCATGCAGCGAGCGCGAGGCCCGCGGCGGACGCGAGGAGCGCGAACGCAGCGAGGGGGCTCGCTACGCGCGCGAACCTGCGCGCAGGCGCCGCCTCGCCCATTCGTCAGTACGAGACGCCGAGGAAGAGACGAACCGTCTGCGCGCTCGACGTCGACCAGTCGGCGATCGTCGGCGACTGCTGGCCGGGGAGATAGCCGAGGCCACCCATCGGGAAGAAGACGCCGTATTGAAGCATCGCGAAGAACCCGCCGTTCTTCTTCGACGGGTCGTCGTTCATCGAGCCGTCCTTCGCCTGATAATACACCTGGAGATCGAGCTCGACGCCGAGGTCGCGCGCGTGGCCGGGCGTCTGCGTGAACTCGCTGGCGCGGCTCCAAATGATCGCGCCGCCGCCGCCGAACTTCTGCCCGTTGGCGTTCTTGATGAAGTCGTAGTCGACGCTCGGGCGGAAGTAGTACGCCCCTTCGACGCGGCTCATGATGCGACGCCAGAAGATCAAGTCGATGCGGTAGTCGGGGTGGAAGCTGAACGTCGACATCGGCCCGCGGCCGTTGTTCGTCTCGTTGGGGAACGCCGCGCTCGGGTTGAGGGAGCTTGCGTTCGGATCGCCGCTCGCCCACCCGAATCCGAAGTTCAGGTGCAGCTTGTCCTCGACGGCGAGGAACTCGGTCTGCGTCGTGAGGCCGTACATCGCGATGTGCACGGGGTTGTTCGGATCGGTGTTCTTCGGCGTGACGTCGAGCGAGCCGATTTGTGCAGCGAGCTCGGCCTCGAAGCGGAACTTCTTCCACAACGCCTGAAACCAGATGTCGGGCGTGAAGAGCTTCCCGCCGCGGTAGTAGAGGTTGTTGTTGTTGTTCGCGTTGTCGTACGAAACCGTGTTCGGGTTCGTCGCGCCGTCGCCCGTCGTGCTCGACGTGTTCGGCCCCTGCAACGTGTCGAGATACTGCGACTTGTATTGGGCAATCGCGCCGGCGTTGAGCACGAGGTCGCCGCGCGAGAGCGCGAGGCGCTGCATCTCGGGGTTCTTCCGCTTCGCGACGAAGAGCATCCACTGGTTGACGTTCTGGAGGTTCGCCAAGTTGTACGACTGGCCGCCGTACACGTCGTAGGCGTTGGCGCTCGTTGCGCCGGAGGCCATGAAGTCCCACGAGCCGCCGAAGTACACGTCGGCGGACTTGATGCCCGACACGAACATGATGCGGTCGTAGGTCGTCTGCCAATCCGAGTCGACGCCGTCGCCGGAGTTGTAGACCATGCCGAGACCCCAGTTGAAGGGCATGCGGCCGAAGCGCAGCTGGCCGACGGGCGTATTGTATTCGGCCCAGACGCGCTTCACGTCGATCGAGTTGCGGTAGCCGTTCACGCCGGCCGTGGGCGGCCCCTGGGTCGATGAGAAGAAGCCGGTGGGCGCGTAGCGGTTGTAGCCGGCGCCGACGTAGCCGTTCGTCGAGGCGGTGATGTTGACGCCCGTGCCGTTGAAGCCGGGCTTGATCGCCGACGAATCGGGCGTTGAGCCGAGGACCAAATTGTCGAGCGCATCGATCTGCGAAAGGATTCGCAGGTTGTCCGAGATGTGCAGCTCGGGGGCGATGCGGAAACGCATGTTCGCCGACGCTTGCGACTTATTGAGGCAGCGGTTCCCCGTGTCGTTCAAGCAGAGATTGACCGGGTGATCCTGCGACGCTTCGGAGTAGCTGAAGTCGGCCGGGTGCGGCCAGAGGTTCGCGTCCGTCGCCGAGCCCGGCGCGTCGTGGCGGCCGAGGGCGAAGTTGTGAAGCAGCTCGCTGCGCGTGCGAAAGTAGCCGTGGATCTCGAAGATCGGCCGGGCGCGGCCCCACCAGTCTTCGCTGAAGACTTCGCTTGGGCGTGTGGCGATCGAGCCGTCCGGCGCGGGGCGCTCGGCACCCTGTTGCGCGAGCTTGCGATCGTCGCGCGCGGGGTCGACGGCGGGCATCGGCGAGAGAGCCGGCGAGGAGCTCAAGGAGCCCGAGCTCTCCGACGCGGCGGCGGGCGACGGCATCAGCGGAGCGCGGGGAGCGTCGCTCGACGCGGGCGCCACAATAGACGGCGCGGGTGCCGAGCTCGGTGGAGTCGTTTGGGGCGTCGCGGAAGGAGCCCCCGCGTCCGCCTGCTGAGCGTTCGCGATGGAGGCCCACGTCGACGGTGCGCCGAAGGCAAGGAGAAAGACGTATCGCGAAGTGCGAGCGTGGCCAAAGAGCATCGTGCGGGCCTTGTAACACGCCTCTCGGTCATGTCCGCATCCAGTTTTTCGCGCCGCGGACGTGGGCCGTTGGTGCGCCACTTGGCTGAAGGAAGCGGCGCAATCGCGCCACGCGACGCGGTTCCGACGGCGCCAGCGCCCCTCGTTGGCTCGGGGAGGCGCGCTACGCTAGCTCGTCGAGGAACGCCGCGACTTCGGCGCGGAGCGCGACGAGCTGCGCGCGGACCTTGCCGGGCGTCGCCGAGGCGGCGGCCTTCGGCGTGCGCGCTTCGGGCTCGACACCTGCCTTTTGCAGCCGCTTTTTGGCGCCCGCGATCGTAAACCCCTGCGCGTAGAGAAGCTCGCGGACGCGCATCAGGTTCTCGACGTCGCGGCGCGAGTAGACGCGTTGCCCCTTCGCGCTCTTGCTTGGGCGAATGCTGCGGAACTCGCGCTCCCAATAACGGAGCACGTGGGGCTCGACGCCGACGAGATCGGCGACCTCGCCGATTCGAAAATACAGCTTCGCCGGGAGCGTGCTTTGACCGAGCTCTGTCATCGAACGGGGGCGCTAGGCTTTCGTCGACGCCGCGGCCGCGAGGGACGGTGAGCTGGTCGCAGCCGAGCCCGCGCCGCCGGTCGAACTGGTCGACACGGAGCCGCCGTTCGACGCGGCGCCCGAGTGGGGCGGCGTCGCGGAGCGCGGATTGAGCGCTTGCTTCAAAACCTGGCTCGCCTTGAACGTGAGGACGCGGCGCTCGCTAATCTTGATAGGGTCGCCCGTTTGCGGGTTGCGACCGGGGCGCTGGCGCTTGTCGCGAAGGACGAAGTTGCCGAAGCCGCTGATCTTGATCTTCTCACCGCGGCCGAGCGTCTCCTTCATCATCTCGAAAACGAGGTCGACCAGATCGGCGGACTCTTTTTTCGAGAACCCACCGACGCGCGCATACAAAGCCTGGACGATCTCGGCCTTGGTCATGGTCGTCTCGTACCCCCCCGACAGGTTGCGCCAGTCACACGGACGAGAATAGTAAGCGCGCACGAGCCGGCCGCGCCACCTGAAACAACAGCGCGGTCTTTCTAAGGAAACGGGCGAACGGAAGGCTCGGGCGCACGCCGTTCGCTGGAGTGGAGGGCGCCCGCTTTTCGTACCAAGGCAAGCCCGAGGCTACGCGGCGAACTCGCTGCTCGATGCCGCGGCGGTGGGGACGGGCGGCGGGGCGTCGAACGCCGAGTCGCCGAGGGAGCCTTCGAGGGCGGCGCGCATCGCGCGGACGCTGTTCGACAGGTGGTGGCTCGCCGAGAGCGCGTTGGGCACGTGGGCCGACAGGCTGGCCGCCGTCGTGACCGACGTGACGGTGACGGGCGCCTTGACGGTGCGTGCGCGGGCAGCGCGGTTCGCTTCGGCCTGCTCGCTCATGACGAACGCGGCGACGTAGCCGTAGCCGAGCGTAAAGAGCAGCGCGAACGGCGTCGCGAACCAATGGCCCGTGCGCACCGACGCGATCGTGCTCCCGAGCGAAAAGAGGCAGAGGAAAATCTCGACCGTCGGAAGGTCGGCGCGGGCGGTGTAACGGGCGCCGGCGCTCGTGCCCTTTTTTGGCGTGCGGACGAACTCACCGGCCATCGAGCGCCAGCCTTCGAAGACGGCCTTCGACAGGTGTGGCGCGAGGCCTGCGCCGAGGGCGAGGAGCGCCGGGAGCAGCCGCATCGCGTCGCGACGACGGCGACCCTGCGCCGACTCGGCCATCGCGTAGAACGCAGCGAGCGACCCGGTGGTGCCAATGCAAAGCGGCAAGTCGATGAGGAGCATCATGCGCGGGTTGGTCGCCGGCATGAGGATGAGCGCCGGCAGGAGCAGCACGCTCAAGAAGACCATGAGCGGGTAGGCGAAGTGCGGCGTCAGGTGGAACAGCGCCTCGACGCGCTGCGAGAGCGTCAGGTCCGACGAGATCACGCGCCGCACGAGCTTGCGTGCAGTCTGCACGGTCCCCTTCGCCCAGCGGAACTGCTGCGCGCGGAAGGCGCTGATGTCCTCCGGGAGCTCGGCGGGGGTGACGACGTCTTCGCGGTAGACGAACTTCCAACCCTGAAGCTGCGCGCGGTAGCTGAGATCGAGATCTTCGGTGAGCGTGTCGTGCTGCCAACCTCCGCTCGTCGTGATCGCCTCTTTGCGCCACATGCCGCCCGTGCCCGAGAAGTTGAAGAGCCAGCCGGCCGCCGCGCGGGCGCGATTCTCAACCAAGTGGTGGCCGTCGAGCATGAGTGCCTGAACGCGTGTGAGGAGCGAGTGGGCGCGGTTCAAGTGGCCCCAACGCGCCTGGACCATGCCGACCTTGGGGTCGGCGAAGTGCGGGACGACGGCGCGGAGGAAGTCTGCCTGCGGCAAAAAGTCGGCGTCGAAGACGGCGATGAGCTCGCCCTTCGCAACGCGGAGGCCTTCGTCAAGGGCGCCGGCTTTGTAGCCAACACGATTGACGCGGTGCTTGTAAACGATGTCGAGGCCGGTGCCGCGGAGGCGCTGGACGTGGGCCCGAAGGAGCGCGCCCGTCTCGTCCGTCGAGTCGTCGAGCACCTGAATTTCCAGGCGTTCGCGCGGGTATTCGATCCCCGCGACGTGATCCAAGAGCCGCGAAGCGACGGTCGCCTCATTGTAGAGCGGCAGCTGAATCGTGACGATCGGCAGGTCGGTTCGGGCGGCGAGCCCCTCGGTCGGGAGCGCCGGCACTCGGTCTTTCAAGGCCCGCAGCTGCTTTGCGTACCGCAGGCAGGTGAAAACGAGGTGCGACCGGTGAAGGCCGTACATGGCGAGGCAGGCGAGCACGAGGAAGTACGCCGCACAGAGGGCCAGATGCATGGCGCCAGCTTGGCACCCGCTCTGACGCACTTTGTCATCAACTTGTAATTCGTTGCACCCGATTGTCGGGCGCTTGCTTACTGCGCGCGCGTTTCACGCGTGATTCGCGCAGCAGCTGAACGAATGGCGAGCGTAACGTCCTACTTGAAGTCGTGCCCGAAGTAGCCGCCGACGCCGAGGAACACGAACGTGTGGCCAACGGTGTCGGGGATGGAGGTGCTCGCCGAGGCCGCGTTGCAGACGAGGCCAGTAATCGCCCCGCCGGAGCTCGTGCACGTGCCGTCGGCACTTCCGAACGAGCCGAAACCGAATTGGACCTTCGGGATGATACGAAGCGACTCGGTGACCTTGATGTAGATGCCCGCCGCGAGGAGAAACTCGGGGCCGGTCAGCGTCTCGCTTACTTCGATGTAGTTCGACGAGTCGGCTTGCGATTCGAGACGGCGCTTCGACGTGTAGACGCGGTAGCCCGCGCCCAGGTCGCCGTAGAAGCCGACGCCGTGGGGGTTGGTGATGATTCCGAGATGACCTGCGAAGAGCCCGGTTTGGGACGAGTAGGTCGCCGTGTAGTTGTCGGCGACTTGGCCGGGGCTCGAGGGGCCGGAAAGCGCCGCCCCCTCGAGATCGATGCCGAGGTAGAGCGTCTTGGCGACCCGGAAGCCCACCTCGAGAGCGATGGCGCCGCCTGCGCCCGATCGCTCGCCGAAGGAGGTCTCGGTCGCGATGCCCGCGCTGTTCGTCGTCTTGTAGAGGCCGCCGCCGGGGATCATCGCGCCGACGCGCACGCCCGCATAGAACGACGTGCTCGGCTGCTGCGTGACAGTCTTTAGCGGAGCGCCGCCCTCGTACGGAGCGGGCGTCGGGGGCGGGTAGTACGTCGGGCCGGGCGCCGCCGTCGGCGGGAGCGCCGTGCTGCCGCCGGGGCTCGCGGGGAGCACCGCGATGGGGCCGCTGGTGGCTTGAAGCGCGATCGCAATCGCCTTCGTCTCGCGTTCTTTGATCGTGAGCGTCTGCTCGGACTTGCCATAGCCCGAGGCGGAGACGGCGATCTTGTGGGTACCGGGGTTGATGGGGCGCGAGACGCCCACGAGCGCGGCGCTCATCGCCTGATCGTCGATGGTCACCTGGAGGCCCGAAGCGTTCGCGGGCGTCACGTCGATCTTTAGCTCGGGAATGCGCGAGTCGACCTGCGGCAGCTCGGCGTTTCCCTGGGCGACGGCCGCTTGGAAGGCCGCCGGCGATGTCGTCGAGAGCTGGTTGCGACCGAGGGCGCGGTAGGTTTCGGCAGCCTCGACCAGCTTGCCGAGGGCAGCCTGGCACTGGGCGATGTGAAGCTGGTGGGTCGGCGCGGCGAGGACCGACTGGGCGCGTTGGAACTTGTCGAGCGCCTCGGCGTACTTGCCGGCCTGCTGAAGCTGAACGCCTTGGACGTAGAGCTCGCGCGCGGCGGCGCGGTCGGAGTCGCTGAGGGTGCCCTGGGCGAATGCGCTTTTGGGGCTCAGGCCGAGAGCGAAGCTGAGAACTACCGACGACGAAAGGACGCTTGCGAAGAAAAGGGCTGAAGGGCGCATGCCCAAACGAGCCTAAACGAAAGTCCAGCCGGCTAGTAGCCCGGGTCGTTGGGATTCGGGGCCGGCGGTTTCGGCTGCGGCGGCTGCGCGGGTGGGAAATTGAAGGTGGGGAGAGGAGGGACGATGATGGTGCCGGGCGGCACGGGCGGCTTTTGGGCGATGCCGGGGCGCTTGTCCCTCGCGTCCGCCGTGGTGGTTGGGATCGGCCGCGGCCCTTTCGGCGGCGGCGAATTGATGACCCCTCCCGCGTGCTCGCCTGCCCCTGCGTCGAGCGCCGCGATTTCGACGGTGGCTTGATCGCGGCTGTCGCGAGCGCCCGGCTTCGGCTCGCCCGCGACGCTCGGCGCCGTGCTGACGATGCCTGTGCCCGATGCGCCGGGCTGCACGTGCGTCTTGTCCGGGCGGGGGCCGCTTAGCTTCACGACGAGCAGCGCGCCTCCTGCGAGGCCGATGATCGCCGCCGCGACCGAGCCCAAAAGCAGGCCGCGGGACGTTTGCGGTACGCCGGGTCCAGTGGCCGAAAACTGCGCCTGCGTCGCGTTTTGCGTGGCCGACGCGGCCATCACCGCACCAGGCGGCGTGGGCGACCCCGGCGCGTAGGAGCCGTAGGGGATCGGATTGGACGGGCTGCTGGATGCGCGACCGTCGCCTCCGACGTAAGGGCCGCCATCGCTCACGCCGCCGCGGCGCAGGCTCACGCCGCACGCGTAGGACAGCGAATCGGAGAGCTCCTGGGCCGTTGAAAAACGGCGATCCGGCTCGCGCTCGAGCGCGTGCGCGAACCACTGATCGAACGCGTGCGGCAGGCCGGGAAGGAGATGGGAGGGCAACGGCAGCGGCGCCGTGCAGATCTTTACGAGGAGATCGCCGACCGACTCACCGTCGAATGGCAAAACCCCTGTGATGCACTTGTAGACGATGACGCCGAGGGACCAGAGATCGCTTCGGTGATCGACCGAGCGGAGGCCGCGAGCTTGCTCGGGCGACATGTAAAACGGAGTGCCGAGTACAGCCCCTGTTTTGGTGCTCGACGAGATACCCGAATTGGAGCCGGCTTTGAACTTCGCAATACCGAAGTCCAAGACCTTGGCAATCTCTTCGTCGTCGTCCTCGGAGCGGACGATGAAGATGTTCTCGGGCTTGAGATCGCGGTGGATGATCCCTTTTTCGTGCGCTTTCGCGAGGGCGCGCGAGACCTGCTGGATAATCCGCGCGGTCTCTTGAAGCGACAGCCGGCCCAAACGCTCGATGCGTTTGTCGAGCGGCTCGCCCGTAAGCAGCTCCATGACGATATAGGGTTTACCGTCGTCGGTGACCCCGTGGTCGTAGATCTGAATGGCGTGTTTCGACTGAAGCGTCGCCGCGGTGCGCGCTTCGTTGTCGAAGCGCTGCCGGGCCTCGACGCTCTCGACGTACTCGGCCTCGATGAACTTGATGGCGACGCGGGTGCCGAGGGTGACGTGCTTCCCCTCCCAGACCGAGCCCATTCCGCCGCGGCCTATCATTCGCAAAAGCTCGTACTTATGCGCGACCAAGCCCGTGATCGGCGGGGGCTGCGGCAGCGGGGTTACGTTTTGCGTCATGGGCTTCGCGTGCGCGCTTCCGTCGGCGGCGCGAGATGCCGCCCTGGCCGTAGGGGACGGTAGCGGAAGGGGTGGGTGCCGTCCAGGAGTGGGGAGGGCGAGACTTGACAACACTTGACGAGAGAGGCGAGGCGCGCGCATCACGCGGGACCTTCATGGCGCGACCCACGACCCCCAAGGCCCCGAAAGACGCTTCGACTCCGACCGATACGGCAAAAGCGGGCCCAAGCGCTCAGCTTCCCGCGGCCGGGGCCGAGGACGTCCTCTATCTCATCGACCTGTCGGGATACGTGTTCCGCGCCTACCACGCGATTGCGCCACTCTCGTCGTCGAAGGGGGAGCCGACCCACGCGGTCATGGGGACCGTGAACATGATTCAGAAGGTCGTGAACGACCGGAGGCCGTCGCTCCTCGGCGTCGCGATGGACTCGAAGTCGACGACGTTTCGTAAGGAGATGGACGCGCGCTACAAGGCGAACAGGCCGCCGCCGCCGCCGGATTTGTCGCAGCAGATGGCGCGCTGCGAGGAGATCGTGCGGGCCTACAACGTGCCGGTGTTTCAGTTCGACGGCGTCGAGGCCGACGACCTGATTGCGACGGCGGTGAAGCGCGCGCTCGAGGCCAATCTCAAGGTCGTCATCGTGAGCTCCGACAAAGACCTGATGCAGCTGGTGCACGACGACGACGACCGCGTCGTCCTTTGGGACTCGATGCGCGATCGCGTTTACGGGCCCGCCGAGGTGCAGGCGAAGTTCGGTGTTCCGCCAAGCAAGGTGCGCGACTTTCTCGCGCTCACGGGCGACACGTCCGACAACGTTCCGGGCGTGCCCGGCGTGGGGCCGAAGACGGCGAGCGATCTGCTCAATCAGTACGGAACTCTCGAGGGGGTCTACGCAAATCTCGCCGGGGTCGCGCGGGCGAAGCTTCGTGAGTCGCTCACGGCGAGCGAGGCGGATGCGCGCCTGTCGCAGAAGCTGGTGACTCTGAAGGACGACTGCGACATCGCCTTCAGCCCCGACGATCTCCGCCTTGGCGCGACCAACGAAATCGAGCTCCGGCGCATCTACACCGAGCTCGAGTTCACGCGGCTCCTCGACGCACTCAAGCCCGAAGTGCAAATCACCCGCAGCTATGCGGCGATTCGCGATCTCCCGGCGCTCGAATTGGTGATCGCCAAAGCGCGGGCGCGCGGCGTCGTGGGCGTCGACACCGAAACGACGGGGCTCGACGCGATGAGCGCGTCGCTCGTGGGAATGTCGCTTTCGAGCGAGCCGGGCGAGGGGTTTTATATCCCCATTTCGCACCGCTATTTGGGAGTTCCGGAGCAGCTTCCGTGGGAGACGGTGCGTGGCCTCGTGGCGCCACTTTTGGCGGATCCGGCCGTGCGAAAGGTGGCGCACCACCTGAAGTTCGATGCCTGTATGCTCGCCCGTTACGGCGCGCCGATCGAAGGGCCGATTTTCGATACGATGCTCGCGAGCTATCTCCTCGACCCGGAGACGCCCAACGGCCTGAAGGAGCTCGCGCGGCGTGAGCTCAACGTCACGATGACGACCTACGATGAGGTCACGCGGAAGCAGCGCGGGTCGCAAATGGAGTTCGAGGCGGTCACGATCGAGGACGCCACGGCCTACGCTGCGGCGGATGCCGAAATCGCCATGGCGCTCGCGCAGCGTTTCACCGACCGGCTTGAGCAGGACGGCCTCGGCAAGCTGATGGAGGAGGTGGAGCTGCCGCTTTCCAAGGTGCTCCTCGAAATGGAGATGACCGGCGTGCTCGTGGACATCGGTCAGCTCGAGGCACTGGGGAAGCGCGTTGAAGCAGATTTGCGCAGTCTCGAGGCGCAGGCGAAGACTCACTCGGCCACGGACTTCTCGGTGCGCTCACGCGATCAGCTCGAAAAGATTCTCTTCGACGACCTGAAGCTGCCGGTTCTGAAACGCACGCCAAAGGGCGGGCGATCGACGGACGCCGAAGTGCTCGAGGAGCTCGCCGAGCAGCACGCGCTGCCGAAGGTGATTGTCGACTTTCGCGAGCTCGACAAGCTGAAAGGCACGTACATCGATGCACTGCCGAAATGCGTCAATGCGAGGACGGGGCGGATTCATACGCGGTTTAGCCAGACGACGGCGGCCACGGGGCGGCTTTCGTCCCACGACCCTAATTTGCAAAATATCCCGATTCGCACGGCCGTCGGAAAAGAGATTCGCGCGGCGTTCATCGCGCCGCCCGGTCACGTGCTCGTGAGCGCCGACTACTCGCAAGTGGAGCTACGTGTTCTTGCGCATTTGTCGGGAGATCCCGAGCTTTTGGAGGCATTTCGTACCAACGAGGACGTTCACGCGCGCACGGCGCGCCTCGTCTTCGGCGTCGCCAAAGAAGATGTGACGAGCGAGATGCGACGGCACGCGAAGGCTATTAACTTCGGCGTCATTTACGGAATGGGCGACGCGGCGTTGGGTAAATCGATCGGTATTCCGAAGGCCGAGGCCGCGAAGTTCATCGAGGCGTACTTCGCGCGCTACGCCGGCGTCGCGAGCTTCATGACGAAGACGGTCGAAGCCGCGAAAAAGGGCGAAGCCGTCCGCACGATTCTCGGTCGGCGCCGCTTTCTACCCAATATCCATTCGTCGAACCGTGGCCTGCGGATGGAGGCCGAGCGCGTCGCGAAGAACACGGCGATCCAAGGGACGGCGGCCGACATTCTCAAGGTCGCGATGGTGCGCCTGGGGACGAACCCCGTCGTCCCCGGTGCGCGGATGATTCTCACGGTGCACGACGAGCTCGTGTTCGAGGTGCCCGAGGCCGACGTGGCCGTCGCGAAAGAGCGGATTCGCGAGGAGATGATGGGGGCGATGAAGCTCGACGTTCCGCTCGTCGTCGACGTCGGCACGGGGAAAAACTGGGCCGAGGCGCACTAAGCGCGCGCACGGGTCCGTCGAGATCAGCCGCGCGGCGAGCGGCGCTTGGCCCGAACCAGGGCCATTTGCGGCGCCGTGCGGTGACGGCGAACGGCGAGGCCGACGAGCGCGACGAGGGCCGCGCCGAAGGCGAAGCCTGCCGACCCCTGCGGGCTCGCGCCGCTTTGCGAGCACCCCTTGTCGTTCGAGGTTGCGCTGAGATTCGTCACTGCGGGCGCGCTCGTCGTCTCGCTCGCCGAGCGCGTCGCGCTGCCGCCGGAGCCCGATGCCGAGGGCGCTCCTTCGGGGGCGACCTCTTCGACCGGCGCGCCGCCCGCTTCGGCGAACGTGCGATCGAACAGCGTTTTGAAGCCCGCGGTGCGCGTGTAGATGTGACCAAAGTCGAGGCTGCAGTCGACACCCCGCGAGACGATGCCGACGACCGCGCCCGTGACTTCGCTAATCGCCGGGCCGCCCGAATCGCCTTGGCAGATCGATTTGCCGACTTCGAACTCGCTCCCCGCGATGGCGGGGCGGCCCGTGGAGCCGTTTCGCGGGGTCGAGCCCGACGCCATGACCTTGATGCCGTCCTTGCGAAAGCGCGTGCCGAGCCGAACGTTCTTGTCGTTCTGCCCGTACCCCACCGCGCGGATCGACTCGCCGGCGGTCACGCCTTCCTCGAGGCGAATCTTCATTGGAACGACGCTGGTAATCGCCTTATCGAGGACGACCATCGCGAGGTCGGTGTTGCAGATGGTCTGCCCCGTGGGGCGGAAGATGAGCTTCCCGTTCGCCGCCGGCGCGGCGTTGAAGTCGGGCGTCGCGCCGAGCATCACGTGGACCGTTTTGGGCGAGACGTCGTCGCCGACTTGGTTGCCGTTCTTCGATATCCCGTTTTCGTCGCAGTCGATATCGTCGGTAATGTTGTGGCTAATGCAATGACGCGCCGTCATGACGACATTGGGCGCAATCAGCACGCCGGAACAGAGCTCGAACGGCGAGCCGTTGCCGATTCGTAGCGCGACGACGGCGTTGTTCGAGCTTGCGTCGTCGTCCAAAACGCCGCCGTAAAGCGCGCTTTCGACGCTGCCCGTCGCTTCGCTATCGCTTGCCTGGGCGATTGGGGCGCTGCACGCCGCAGCGAAGAGGAGCACAGGCACGAGCGCCGAGAACGCGTAGGTACTTGGGGGGCTGATCTTCATTTTGGTGATTGGGCGCAACATCGAACATTGCCACTTTGGGCACGTCGTGGCCAATCGAAGAACCGTGAATTCCTCGAGAGAAATCACGATTTGTAGCGGTAACTCGCTATTGGTCAGTACGCGTGCGACATCGCTTACAGAGGGCGCGCAAGCGTTTTTGCGAGTGGATTGCGCAAGTGAGACGAATCGAGGGGCGCGGGCCTCGCGATGCGAACGGGCGCCGAGGGCTCCCCGTGTAGGCGCCTGGGTATGACGCACACCATGATCGCGCTGCCTTACCCCGTGCCCAGGAGCGACAGGGTGACGCGTCGAGCCGCCGGCGTCGCGCGGGGGCTGAGGCTGGAGATGCGGCCCAATGACGCGGCGTCGGGGGCGGGTTGGACTCTCGTGGCGCGCCGCGCTAAGTTGCGCCTTCTCGCGTCATTTCCTGGGGTTCCGGGAACCCCCAGCGCGGGTCGCGGCGCCTCCGCCGTCGGCCGGCTTCCACCCGACCGATGGGTCGCACCCGGGGCCGAGGGGCTGCTCGCTCGTAACTCAGAACATGGGTCCAAACTTGCAATCGGGCCGCAGGAAGCCGTATCTCCCCGTGTTCGGCACCTGAAGCGGCCGCCCTCGGCCACTCTCGCTCTCTCCGACTCGCCCCGCTCCCATGCAAAAGCTCGACGCCACAGCAACCGATCTCTCGCTCGACCGCCGGTCGGGTGCGTTCGATCCGTTGCCCGCGCGGCCTCGTCTGGCGAGCGGTCACGCCCCCGCGCTACCGACGGCGGGCGACGTCACCGACGCCGGTCTGCTCGAATCGCTGCGTCGCGCCGCGTCGGGCGTCAGCGCCGGCGCGCTGGCGACGATCATCGGTCTCGTCCTCTTCACGCTTACGGCCTATCCGCTTTTGCTGACGGAGGTGCCGCCCTACCAGGATGTGCCGAACCACCTCGCAACGGCGACCGTTCTCGCGAACCCCGCGCTCTATCCCGAGTTCGTCTCGAACGGCTTCCTCAAGACCAACGCGGCGCTCTTCGCGTGGCTCCATTTCGTCGGCGGCGTCGTGGGCGCGAAGGTCGCGCTGAAGGCGTTCGTCTTCGGAGTCTTACTTGCCAATGCGCTCGTGATTCCCCACTTCGTCCTCTCGCTCGCACGCAGCGGCGCGGGCGGCGAAGCCGACGCGAGCGCGTCGCGCGACACCGAAGAAAGTCACAAAGCGCGTCTGCTCGTCGCGAGCCTTTTGATGTGGCCCATGGTCCACAACTGGTTCGTCTCCATGGGAATGCTCGACTTCGCGCTCGCGGTCCCCCTCTCCCTTCTCACGCTCATGCGCCTCGAGCAGCAGCGTGCTCGCGCGACGTTCGCAAACGGCGCCGTCATCGCGGGCCTCGCCTTCGCGACCTGGTACGCCCACGTCTTCGCGCTGATGGTCGTTCACCTCCTCGTGGGCGTGCACCTCGTCGTGACGCTCGTGACCTCCCTTCGTGCGAAGAGCACGCGGGGCGGTCACGCGGCGTCGGCAGCGTCCACCGCGACGTCTGCCAGGGAGGCTCTTCGCGGGGCTCTGCACGAGGCGCGGCTGCTCGTTCCCCTCCTGCCGACGACGCTGCTCGTGAGCTATTCGCTTTATGCGCACATCACCGAGCCGCAAGGCGAATGGACGGCGTCGTCCAAGCGCCTCTTGCCCGCGTGGGAGCTCGTTTACAATCTGTGGGCCGAATGGCTTTACGGCTTCACGTGGCTCTCCGCGTCGAGCGTCGTCGTGGCCTTCGTGTTGGCGTTTTACGCATGGAAGAACCGCGCGCGGCGTGCCGGCTTCTTCTCGCCGGCCGCGTTCCTCGTGCTCATCGTGCTTTACGTATTTTCGCCCTATTGCGCGACAAACTGGTTTCACGTCAATTCGCGCTTCGTCCCGTTCCTCTGGCTCGCGGCGCTCGTGCGGATTCCCAATCGCGTCCCCGCCGCGCTTACGCGCACCCTGGCGGCCGCGGCGGCGATGTACTTCGTGGGCATGGGGATCGATTTCGTGCGCCTCGACGCCGAGCGCGCTCGGTTCACCGAGGGGATCGCCGCGGTGCCCGAAGGCGCGCGCCTCTTGCCGCTCGTCTTCACGCAGAAAGAGACCAGCGACAACACGCGGAACCTCCTGCACCTATGGGGCTTTTACGTGACCGAGAAGCACACCAGCGCGCCGCTGCTGTTCGCGCACTCGCGGTCGTTTCCGGTCACGTACCGAGAGGCACCGTCGGCGCGCTTCAACGACCTGGTGCTCGAGCGTTTCGCCCCCAGCATGGGGACGCCGACGTGGACGTGCGACGTGCTTCGAACGGCGGGAATCACGGCGGGCGACTGCCAGGCCGTCTGGCGTGAGCGGTGGCAGCAGTTCTGGATCGACGCGACGCCGCGGTTCGACCACGTCCTCGCGTGGGATATGCCGCCCGAGGCCGAAGCGCTGGTTCCGCGCGTGTACCGCCCGGTGTTTCAGAACGACAAGCTCGTGATTTACGAGCGAATGGATACGCACGTGGCGATGGCCGACGACGCGCGCTGAGCCTACGCGGCTCGCGATGGCTCGCTCGAAATCGCTAAACGGCTTTGTAGAATAGAAACGTGTGCGTCCGCTCGCGAAGGGGCGTTTCGACCACGTGGCGCGCCGCCCCGAGGGGCGCAAAATCAATAGGCTCGAAGCGCGCGAACGCGCCGATGCCGCCTAGATCGACCGCCGTCTCCGTCTGTTCGTTGACGCCTAAAACAAGCTCGCCGCCTTGGCGAAGCGCATCGCGGCACCCCGCGATGGCGCGCTCGACCAACGGCTTCGGGTTGAGCCCGTGGCCGATGACGCCGTTCACCACGATGACGTCGAAGCTCGCGGGGGCGAAGTGCTGGGCGATGTTTTCAAGGCCGTCGACGACATGGGGCTCGCCGCCAAACGGGGCGAACGCGGGATTGGGGTCGATCGTCGCGTAGCTTTTGCCGCGATAGAGATCGCGATTGCCGGCGTTGTACGCCTTTACGCCGACGAACAGCATCCGTTCGAAGCCTGCGCGCTGGGCGTAGGCCGGCAGGATGACGCCGTCGAGGATGCGGCGGTCGGGCGGCATATACATGCCGAGGCGCCACGCGGTGATCAAAAGCTCGCTGCGCACGCCGCGTACGAGCCGTTCGATGGGGCTGGCTGAAAGCGTCATCGAAGCGCGGTGCTACCCCGATGCGCGCGCGCGGGCAAGGGGCGCCAGATCACCCGCCCGCGGCGATGCGCGTAATGGTCGCCGGTAGGCGAAAGGCGATGTGAAGGGCGATGAGCGCCGTCGCGAACGAGACCAAAGAATGCCACGTGATGCGGTACCCAAAAACCGAGACGTAAGCGTCCTGCGACGGCGCATGAGCGCGGAAGACCGCGTAGAGCGCCGGCAGGAAGAGCGTGAGAATGAAGCGATTGCCCGCGGCGATGGGGCCGTAGAAGGCGAAGAGGAAGACGTAAAACGCGAGATACACGACGGCGAACGCGGGGGCACGCTCGACGGCGAACGGCGCGGGCGACGCCTTCTGGCGCGCGTTCGCGACGGCGAGCGCCCCGGCGAATGCCAAAAAGAGAATCGCGTAGTCGATATACCCGTGAGACAAGAGGGTATTGCCCAGCATCTCCCCCAAACCGAGGAGCTCGCGCGAAACGATCTGCCCGATGCTATGCGAATGAAGATAGTTCGCGGCGGAGGGGACGAGCTCTTTTGGAAGTAGATGCCAGGTCGTGTAGCTGCCGAGTCGGCGCTCTTTGTCGACCCACTCGTCCCACGAGTCCATCCACATTGCGTAGCTCGGGCCCGCGGCGAAAAAGTAGGCCCCGAAGAGCGCTTTGCTCGTACGAAGGTACGGCGCGAGCAGCCCGAGGTATGTCGCGAGAAGCGCCGCGAGCGGCGTCGTGCGGGCGAGAAGGCGGTCGCGGTCGACCCGGCGCGCGCGATAGGCAAAAAGCGCCTCGCGTACCGCATACGCGAGCGTGAAGAGCGCAATGCCCGGCAGTACCGACCCTTTCGTTAAGTGGGCAGCGGCTTCGAAGGCGCCGGCGACGATTGCGACCTTCCACGACGGGCGTTCCCAAAGCGAGCACAGCCCGACGAATCCGAAGAAGGCCAGCACGTAAAACAAACATTCGACTTGCACGTACGGCGCGCGAAAGACGAATATCGTAAATGCGAAAATGAGCGTGAGGAGGCGCGCCTCGCGAATCGGGAGAGTGCGCCGGAAGAACGCGTGGAGAACCGCGAGAAGCGCCAGGGCGAGGGCGACGTTGGCGACGCGCGCCCGGGTGAACGTCGCCTCCATCGGGAGGGCCGAATCGTAGAAAAATGCCTGAAAATACAGGTAAACCGGCATATGCAGCCGATTCGTCGGCACCGCGTAAGCCGAGTCGTGAAGCGCCCGCGCGCCCTGGAGGTACAGGTCTTGATCGAAGCGACCGACGTCGGCGTTTTGCGTGCGGGCGTGAGCGTAGGCGGCGACGACGAAGACGACTGCGAGGAGCAGCGTGACGAGCGCCGGGCCTAAGAAAAGTCGGAACGGCGAGCGCGTGCGAGGAGCGTCCACGGGCGCGCTCGTACCACGTCGCCGCTACTTCCGTTCGCTCACGTGGACGTCGATGCGACGCCCGATGGCGAGGGCGAAGAACGCCGTCCCTTCGCGCCCTTGAAAGCCGGCGCCTACGGCGAAGACGTCGCCGTGGAGGCCGTCGTGGGCCACGTCGGGCGAGACCACAGCGCGCACGCTGAGGCGCGTAGATGCGCCGCGGGCGGTGAACGTGCGGCTGCGAATCAGCGCGAGGGTGCGGTGGATTCCGGCGACGAGGGCGGGGGAGCCCGTGCCGTCGATGCGCGTGTCTTTGAGCGCGCCGGCGTCGTCGAGAACGAACG
>JANXMC010000540.1 GCA_025354825.1 Myxococcales bacterium | reverse complement strand
CGCGGCGAAGAGCCAAGATGGAGCCAAAGAGATCTCCGCGCGCCGCCGCGAGACCGCTCACGCGCTCGAGCAGGATGAGCGCCTGGAACGCATTATGAGCGTAATACGCATGCAGCGCCAAGACCTCGGGAGGCGCACCGTTGTTCTCGGAAACCTCGGCGGCGGCGCTGTGAAGCTCGCGGCGAACGGCGGCGGGGATTGTCGCGAGGACGACCTCGCGCATGAGCGGGTGCGTCGTGCGGAGACGGCCGTCGGTCTCGTCGACCATGCCGGCGCGCGAAAGCAGCGTAAGCGCTTCGACGATGTCGATCTCGTTCGGCAGAAGAGGGAGCGTCGTCTCGCCCGTCGCGTCGTCGCCGAGGACGGCGATGGCCTGCAAAAGGCGACGCGCATCGGCGGGCAAGCGTTCGACACGGAGCGCGATGATGTCGGCGAGGCGCGTGGGCGCCCCCTGCCCTTGCTCGCGCGTGAAGCGGAGGAGCTGATCGAGATAGAGCGGCGAAATCGCCCGCGCACCCGACAGCGACGGGACGCCCTTGGTGCCGGTTTCGGTGAAGAGCTTCGTGATGAGATGCACCGGCACGCCGGTGAGAACGCGCGCGGCAGCGCTTGCGGGGAAGCCCGGATCGAAGCCTGGCGCGTAGGTGACGACCATCAGCGAGGGGACGAGCGGCGGCTCGCCCACGGCGTCGGCGAAGGCGTTGCGGCTCGCGCCGTCGACGTGGTGAAGGTCGTCGACGGCGATGATCACGCGGCGCCCGCGCGCGCGTTCGCTCGCGCGCACGATCGACCAGCGGAGCGCTTCGGCGGCGGCGAAACGGCGGTCGTCGGGCGAGAGCACCGCATGGCGGCCGCCCGTTCCGTTCGCGTTCAGCTCGCCCGGCTTGTCGGGGAGGCGCTGCGAGAAGATGTCTGCGAGGCCGCGGCGCGCTTCGGCCGTTGCCGCCGTCCAGTCGCGAGCGACGCCGCCGTTGTCGGGCAAGCTCGCGAGAGCGCGGATGGTGCGGCGGAGCGCGTAGTAGCCGACTTCGGCCCACGCGGGATCGGGGCCGGCCTCGACGACGATGTCGCCCGCGTCGCCGCAGCTCGTGAGGAACTCGCGGAGGACGCGGGACTTTCCGATGCCTGGGTCGCCGACGATGCGTGCGCCCCCGAGCGTCGAGCGGGCGTCGGCGCGACGCTCGTCGAGCCAGGCGAGATCGTCCTCGCGACCGAGGAGCGGCAGCGGCAGCTTGAGACCACCGCGCTGGGGCGGCTGCCCACGACCGGCGAGACCGGGCAGCGTGCGCTCGTCGTCCATCGCCATCGGCGCGAGGCTGCCGCCGGAGCTCGCCGGGCGCGAGCCACCCGTCATCAGCGGCGTGCCGCACTCGCCACAGAACTTCTGCGCCATCGCGTTGAGCGCGCCGCAGATGGAGCATTTGATCGAGCTCGTGGCGACCGAGCGTAGGCTCGCGCGCTCGCCCTCGACTTCGGCGAGTGCGTCGGCGAGAGCGTCGGAGAACTGATCGGCGCCGCGAAAGCGGTCGCGCGGATCCTTCGACAGCGATCGCAAGCAGACGATGGCGATCGGGTCGGGGATGCGGCGATCGGGCGCGATGCTCCGCGGATCTTTCGGCACCTGCGTGAGGTGCATGAGCACGACTTGCGTGGGCGAGTCGCCTTCGAAGGGAAGCCTCCCCGTGAGCAGTTGATAAAGGATGACGCCGACCGAGTAGAGGTCGCTCTGCCCATCGAGAGGGTCGCCGCGCCCCTGCTCCGGGCTCATGTACTCGGGGGTTCCGCAGACGATGCCGGGGCTCGTGATCGACGGGCTCGCAACCTCGACGCGCATCTTCGCGAGGCCGAAGTCGACGACTTTCACGAAGTCGCCGCCCGAGCGCGTGGGCTCGAGGATGATGTTCTCGGGCTTTAGATCGCGGTGGATGATCTCGAGGGCGTGGGCCTCGAAGAGCGCCGCGAGCACCTGCCGAAGAACGTCGACGATGCGACGAAACGGCAGCGGCCCTTCGTCGTAGGCGACGCGCGCGAGATCGCTCCCGCGCAAGAACTCCATGACGAGATAGAGCTGGCCGTCGCTTGTCTTTCCGAAGTCGATGACGCCGACGGAGTTCGGGTGATTGAGCCGGCTCGCCGCGCGCGCTTCGGTGATGAACCGCGCGGCCGCGTTCTCTTCGCCGACGAGGTGCGGGTGGATGATTTTGACGGCGACCGTCCGCCCGAGATTCGTCTGCTCGGCGCGGTAAACGCGCCCCATTCCGCCAATGCCGACGAGCTCCAAAATGACGTAGCCGCCAGGGAGCGTGCGGCCGAGCAACGGATCATCCGGGCTGACCGCGACCTTCCCGATGGGGAACCCGCACGACGGACAGAACTTGTGCGTCTCGTCGCAGGGAGTTTGGCACTGAGGGCACGGACGCATCGACGCCCTCTCAGGCTATCACGCGATCTTTCGCCTATGTAACTCGGCTCTTCACCGAAGGTGCGTATGCGTGGGCTTTCGTGAGCGCGGTATTGGAGCGGCGCCACCAAATCGCCCTCCGCGGCACCGCCTTCGCCGGGTAGCATCCTTGTGGTGAGCCGCCCGCGCCTTGGAGAGCTGCTTGTCGAAGCCGGCGTTCTAACGCGGACGCAGCTCGATCACGCCCTCCTGCTTCAACGCGATGGCGGCCGAAAGCTCGGACAGGTTCTCACCGACTTGGGCTTCGTGAACGAGACCCAGGTCATTCAAACGCTCAGCCAACAATTGAGCGTGCCGTGGGTGTCGCTGTACCACATCGACTTCACGCGCCAGCTGTTGAACCTGGTGCCGCGGGCGGTCGCCGAGCAGTACTGCCTCGTGCCTATTTTCGTGCGCCGCATTCGCAAGCAGGGCGAAACGCTCTACGTGGCGATGGACGACCCCACGAACGAGACGGCGCTGATGAAAGTGTCGGAGGCGTCAGCCCTCCCCGCGAAGCCGATGCTCGCGTCGCCAACCGACATTCGCAGCGCCATTCGCGTGTATTACGGCGGTACGACAGCAGGCGCGCGCGCCCCCTCGATGGTGCCGTCGTCGGCCGTCTCGATGGCGCCCGAGAACCTAGCGACGATGCCGCCTGCGAGCGGCGATCACGCCGATGCGGACCCTGAAATCGAGGCGACCGAAATCGAGTATCGCCGCAGCACGAAGCCGCCGGCCGGCATGGTCGCGGTGACGCTCCTCGACGGCACGACGCTTTCGCTACCGCCCGCCGCGCGCGCATCCGATGGCGGCGACCGCACGTCGAGCCCGCCGGGGACGCAGCTCACGGCCCACGATATCGTCGCGGCGCTTCGCGCAATGTCCCAAGGCGCCGACGTGAGCCCTATTTTGGGCGCGAACACGCAGTGGGAGGCGATGTTCGCGGCGCTCCTCGCGATGATGCTCAAAAAGGGGATCGTCGCCGACTGGGAGTTCGTCGAAGAGTTCCGCCAGATGATCGTCAGCGCGCCGCGCCCTCGGACCTAAGTCGCGCAATCGCCGCGTCGTCGAAGCCGGCCTCGCGCAAGATGGCGTCGGTGTGCTCGCCCTGCCTCGGCGGCGGCGTGTGCGCGGCGTCGCGCGGCGTGACGGGCGTGCGGAGCTGACGGAGCGGTCCCCACGGCGAGGCCAGATCGAAGAACATTCCGCGCGCGCTCATCTGCGCATCGGCGGCGAGCTCGTGGGGCTCGAGGACGGGCTCGAGGCAGCAGTCGTGCTCTTTGCCGAAGGCGGCCCACTCGTCGCGCGTCTTCGTGAGAAAGACCGCCGCGATCTGCGCGCGAAGCGCGGCTTGATGGGCCCCGGGCATGAGAGCGCTCATCTCGAACGGCAGACCGATGCCCGCGAAGAAGCTCGACGCGAACTTGGGCTCGAGGGCGCCGAGCGCCACGTGCTTTCCGTCGCGCGTCGTGTACGTCGCGTAGATCGCGAGACCGCCCGTGAGCCCTTCGTTTCCGCGCGCGAGAGCGCCGCCTGCGAGCATGCTTCCAAAGCTCGCGAACCCGAAGCCCATGGCCGATTCGAGCATCGAGATATCGACGACCGACCCCTCCCCCGTGCGTGCGCGAAGAGCGAGCGCGGAGAGCGTGCCGATGACCGAGAAAAGCCCGCCGCTGAAGTCTGCAAGCTGAAAACCGGGCACCTGGGGCGGCCCATCGACGGGCCCCTGCATTCCGAGAATGCCGGCGCGCGCGAGGTAATTGAGGTCGTGCCCCGCGCGATCGGCCAGCGGGCCGTCTTGGCCGTACCCCGTGAGCGCGCAGATGATGAGCTTGGGAAAGCGCTCGCGGAGCGACGCATGAGAGAGGCCGAGGCGATCCAGAACACCCGGGCGAAACTGCTCGAGCAGCACGTCGTAGCCCGCGACCAGCGCGAGAAGAGCGTCACGCCCGCCCGCCTTTTTCAGGTCGAGGCAGATGCTCCGCTTGTTGCGGTTGATGGCGAGGAACATCCCCGATTGGTCGCCGACCATCGGGGGCATATGACGAAGGTAATCTCCGCCGATGGGCTCTTCGACCTTATCGACCTGCGCGCCGAGATCGGCCAGCAGCAGGGAGGCGTAGGGCCCGGGCAAGAGGCGACTTAGGTCGAGGACTTTGACCCCTTCGAGCGGCGACATTTCCCCCCGGCTTCGCGTGCGATCCTCGCGCCAAGTTACGTTGTACGCGTCTGCGTAGTACGTAAAGTGGCGCGATTACCGACGATGACGTGATTGGCGATTATGAGCTCGCGCCAATCACGAAGGAATCACTTGTACGCGAAAAGCTTGTTCAGCTTCATCGCGAGCATCTGGTTCCCCGTGAACTTGAGCTTGCCCTGGAAAAAGAGCTGCATCGCGTTCGCCTGGGGGTTCTCGAGGAGCTTCTGGAAGTCCTCCTCGGCGATCGTGATGGTCACGTCCGCCGTGTCCGAGCCCGCCTTGATCGACGGGCCGGTGGGGGAAGCGTCGATGAACCACTCGCCCGAGCCCGTGACGTTCAGCTGAAACTTCCCGCCGATGCCCTTGGCATCTTCCGCGTTCTTCGCGAGCGCTGCGGGGAGGTCTTCGTTGAAGAGCTTCTTGGTGTCCACGGCCATCGCCAATTCCTCCTGGAAATACACTACTGAATCTGACTGAATCGCGGTTCAGTTCGCTACCATCCGGTGGGAGGGAGCGTCAAGCCACGCAGACCGGGATGAGCGTCTCCGACGCGGCTAACGCAGGCTGACGTGAGGAGCTTCCCCCGCGCGCGGATCGCGCCAAACCGCTATTCGGAGCAGACCCGATTCCGGCCGCTGCTCTTTGCGCGGTACAGGCGTTCGTCGGCGAGGAGAAGCATCGACTCGCCGAGGGCGTGCTCGCCTCGTGCTTGGCGCGTGGGGGTGTGCTCCGTGCATTCTGCAAGGCTCGCGAGACCGACGCTGATCGTCGCGCGGAGGGCCTGGGCCTCGTACACGACGACGAGCTTTTCAATCGCGCGGCGAACGCGTTCGGCGAAGAGCATCACGTTGGTCTGGTCGATCCCGCGCACGAGAATGACGAACTCTTCGCCGCCGTAGCGCGAGAAGACGTCCTCCGCGCGAATCAGCTTGATCACCTGCGCCGAGACCGTGCGGAGCACCTCGTCCCCTGCGAGGTGGCCGTAGGAGTCGTTCATGTTTTTGAAGTGGTCGAGATCGAACAGAAGAACCGACAGCTTCGACCGGTGGCGAACGGCGTACGCGACCTCGCTCTGCAGCCGTTCGACGAAGTACTTGCGATTGAACGCGCGCGTGAGCGGGTCGCGGGTCGACGACTCGTAAAGCTGTTTGGCCAGCGACTCTTCGGCTTCGTCGACGATGGCGTACTTGAGGACGACGTTGGGGCCGACTTGAATGTGATCGCCGCTCGTGAGGTCGGCTCGCGTCACGCGGCGCGCGCCGACGAACGTGCCGTTGGTCGAGCCCATGTCCTCGACGACGAAGCGGCCGTCGATGGTCTGCACGATGCGCGAGTGCTGCCGACTGATGCCGACGTCGTCGATGCGAACCTGCGCATCGCGGCTGCGACCGATGATGACCTCGCCGTCTTCCAGCGGGAACACTTGCCCTGCGTTGAGGCCGGTGATGAGCGTGAGCGACGCGCGGTTTCGCTCGCGAATCGTGACGGGGACTTGAAGCGCCGTCTCGGTCGCGCGGAGGTTGCTCGTGTCTTCGGAGAGCCAGTCGAGCTCGATCATGCTGGCGCGCGCGCCGGGAACGCCCGAGCCGGTCCCCGAGCCCGAGCCCGGCATCGAGCTGGGCGCGGCGGGAACGGGGACTTGGACCGGGACCGGGACCGAGGGCGCGCGCACGACCGCATCCGAAGGCGCGGGTGGCGCCTCTTGGATCGTCGGAAACTTTACCGTTCGGGTCCGGTCGTCGGGCATCTACAGAGCTTCGGTGACGTTCGGGGTGTTGCGGAAACGTACGCGGAATCGCCGCCCACGAAGCATACGGCGTTGCGCGCCAAGACGCGCAATCTCCGGCGTCGAGAGTCGTGGCGTCACACCTTCGGATGCGCGGGCGTGGACGCGCGTTCAGCGGCTTCTGTCGAGGAAAGTCGGCCGGGTGAAAGTGGTAAGGAGCGGTCATGGGACTTCTCACCGGCAAGGTCGCAGTGATCACGGGCTCGGGCGGCGGAATCGGGAGGGCCTACGCCCTGCTGTTCGCGAAAGAGGGGGCGAAGGTCGTCGTGAACGACGTTGGCGGCGCGCGCGACGGCTCGGGCGCGGACACATCGGCCGCGGCGAAGGTCGTCGAAGAAATCAAAGCGGCCGGCGGCGAAGCGGTCGCGAGCACCGACTCGGTGGCGACCTCGAACGGCGCCGCGAACCTGATTCAGGTGGGCGTGCAGGCCTTCGGTCGGGTCGACGTGTTGGTGAACAACGCGGGAATCCTTCGCGACAAGACGTTCCTCAAGATGGATGAAGAGATGTGGAGCTCGGTGCTCGCGGTGCATCTCACCGGCGCATTTTTGTGCTCGCAGCAGTTCGTGAAGCAGGTGTTGGCGCAGAAGGCCGCGGGCGCGGGCGAAGGCGGGCGCATCGTCAACACGACGAGCGTCAGCGGCATGCTGGGGAACTTCGGCCAGGCGAACTACGCCGCCGCCAAGGCCGGCGTCTACGGCCTGACCCGCACGCTCTCGATCGAGCTGCAGAAGCAGAAAATCACGGTGAACGCCGTCGCCCCCATCGCCAAGACACGCATGACCGAAGACCTTCCGATGTTCCACGGCGTCGACTCACTCACGCCGGACCACATCGCGCCCGCCGCGCTGTTTCTCGCGAGCGACCTCTGCGGCGACCGCACCGGTCACGTGCTCGCCGTGATGGGCGCACGGATGTACGCGTTCAAGGTCATCGAGACGGCGGGCAAGTTCAAAGACGGCGACGACACGGTGTGGACGGCTCAGGAGATTGCGGACAACTGGGACGCGATTGCGAAGGGGTGAGCAAGCGGCGAAGGCACGACGCGCCAGCGCAGCGCGTCGTGACGGCGCAACCTCGTTCTTGTTTCCTAGGGCTGGCGACGGGGTGGTATTCTGATTGGCCATGAATCCTCGCGCGCTTTTCGGTGCAGCCGTCGATTACGTAAAACGCAATCCCGACGAAGTTCTAAAGGCCGCGGTCAACGCGGCGAGCCTGAAGTTCGGTGTTCCGCTTGCGGCGCTGCGCTACCTCGCAGGTCAGGCAAAGCCGAGCAAGAAGGCGCCGACCGATATCGAAATTGGGACGTCGCCGCCGGCCCTTCGGCTTAGCGCTTCGGTCGATGCGATGGGCACGCCGCTCCGCGCGTCGGCGGCCATTCGTATCGACGAAGTCAGCATTGGCCCCGACTCGGTTCGAATCGGCATTCGGCTGAACGACGTAAAGCTTGCACTCCTCGGAGAGAGCGATTCGCCGGTCGCGACGCTCATCAAATCGGGCGCGCTCGACCTTTCGAAGCCCGGCAACTTGGTCAAATACATCCCCAAGCGACCGGCCCTCGTGGTCGAGGCCGAGGGCGATCGCGTCGTGGTCGATCTCATGAAGATTCC
>JANXMC010000152.1 GCA_025354825.1 Myxococcales bacterium | reverse complement strand
TGTCGAGCTCGACGCCGCCGACGAGCAAAATATAGAGCCCGTCGCCGCGCTTTCCGTGCTGTTTGAGCAGCGTGCCGGCCGGCGCGCGGCGCACTTCGAAGAGGCTCGCGACGTCGCGACGCGTCTCGGCGTCGAAGGCCGCGAAGAGCGGCGACGCTTGCACCGTGCTCGCGACGAGGCGCTTGATGAGCAGCTCGAACAGCACGTTGCCAACGGCCGGGTGCGAGCCGACGATTGTGTCGAGGCGCGATTTCGGAATGCGGAGCGCGAGGAGCGGCCCCTTCGACCGCACGTCGAACGTTCGTGAGCTCCCTTCGATGAGGCACCCTTCGCCGAAGACCTCGCCCTCGGTAAGCTCGGTCGCGGCTCGCGGCGCGCGCTCCATCGACAGCGACACCGCACCGTCGACGATGATGTAAAGCGCATCGGCGGGCGCGCCTTCACGGTAAATCATGCTCCCCGCGGGGAGATCGACGAGATCGGCCGCGCGCGCGATCTCGGAGGCGACCTCGGACGGCACGTCGCTGAAGAGGACCGCGCCCGACATCAGGGCGAGGCGTTCGGCCGTGGGCGATTCGAGCATATCGAACTCTTCGGCCGCGGGACCGTAGTCCGAGGGGAGGTCGGCGAGGGCCGCGAACTCGGAGAGATCGACGTCGGTGCTGTACTCGGGCACGTCCTCGAAACGCACCTCGTCGTACCGGACGTCGATGGCCGGGCGTAGCACCTGGGCGCTCGCGACGAGGCGCACGCTCTCCGCGGGGAGGCCTGCGATGTACCCCATCGTCGTCGTGGGGCGCGCAGCGGCGGCGCTCGCGATCTCACGCGCGCGCATCGGCGGCGGCGTGACAGGTGGAAGGGGCGGCAGCTGCGACGCCGGCTGGGGGGGAACTTGCGAAATGCCCTGCAGCGTCGGCGGGGACGTGGGGAACGCGTACTGCGGAAGCGGCGCCGGCGCTGATGCGGGCGCGGACGCGGGCGCGGGCGCGGACGCGGGTGCAGAGCGCGACGGCGCGAGGCGCGCGGCGAGGGCCGACCCAGCCGACGGCGGCGGATAGCTGAGCGTCTGGGGCGGGCGCGACGGCGCCTGCGCATTCATCTGCTGCAAGACGGCGGGCGGCGGCACCGACGGCGGGGGCGTCATCATGGGCGGCGGCTTCGACGCTGCCCGGAGCGCGCGGGCCGCGTGATGGTCGACGCTGTCGAGGGCGCTTTCGCGCGCGGGGTTGAGCGTCGCGATGATCTTCGCGACGGCGACGGCACGTGCGACGAACCCCTGCTTTTCGTAGAGCGCCATCGCGCGGTCGTAGGCGAGCTCGGCGTCCTTCAAGCGCCCCACGCGGCGCAATGCATCGGCCGCGCGGTGGGGCCAGCGCGCCTCCTTCGGCTCTAAGAGCTCGAGCTGCTCGAGAGCGACGATGGCGTCCTTCGGCTTGTCGCGCTCGACCGCGCGTTCCCACGCATCGCGGTACTTCGCGGCCTGTTTGTTGGGCGGGGGCAACGGGCGAGGTCCTCTAATCTTGCAGCGTACACTCGGCATCCGATGGGTTCGCGGTGCGGCGCGCACCCCGCGCGAAAATGGCGACGAGATGCGCGCACCGTGACCTACGGCCTAGGCGTGGGCCATACCCGTGTTCTCCGTAACCCGATCCGAATCGCGATTAGCTGCATACTGCACGCGCCATGCGCCGCGCTTCCAGCGGAGCCAGAAGAGTGCCGCGGAGAAGGTCGTCTCGCCGATGAAGCCGATCCAACCGCCGAGCGCCCCCATGCCCATCACTTTGCCGAGGAAGTACGCGCCGCCGGGGACGCAGATCCACACGACCACGATGCCGATGAGCGCGACGCCGCGCACGTCTTTCGCGCCGCGGAGCGACCCGCGAAGCACGATGTTGACCGCGTCGAGCACCTGAAAGACGGCCGCCACGAGGAGCAGCTTTCGTGTCACCGCCGCGACGGCGCTGTCGTCCGTGAAGCTCGCCGCGAGGGGCCCGCCGAAGATTGCGAACACGACTCCGCAGCACGCCATGAACGTCACCGCCACGCCGATGGCGGCGCGCACGATCCGGTCCGCCGCCATGAGATTCCGCTGGCCGAGGCTCTGTCCGATGAGCACCGACGCCGCTTCCGACACGGCAACGCCGGGCAAGAAGGCGACGCGGATGATCGAGATCGCAACCTGATTGCCCGCGATCTCGGCGCCTCCGATGCCGCCCAAGATTGCGGTGAACACGGTGAACGCCAACGTCTCCGCGCCGAACTGAAGCCCGGTGGGGACGCCGAGCTTGCACACCTCGCGGAGCGCGCGCCCGAACGACGCGACCTCGTTGCGGCTCTCGTCGCGCGAGTCGCTTCTTCGCGCTGCGCTTCGGTCGCGCGCGAACAGCCAGAGCATCACGCTGAGCTCGATCCACTCGGTGATCGCCGTGCCGTACCCGGCGCCCTGCACGCCCAGCGCGGGGAGGCCAAAGTGGCCGTAAATGAGGCCGTAGGCGATGAGGGCGTTGAGGATGTTGCCGCCGATGCCGATGATCATCGGTGAGCGCGTATCGCCTACCGCCTGGCGGTACTGAATGAGCGCCGCCAAGACGCACGTCGCGGGCGCGCCATAGGTGCGGGCCGCGAGGAAGACGCGCGCGTCCTCGTGCAACGCGGGGTCGATGGCGAGGGCTCGCAACACCCAGCTGATGTCGCGAGAGCCCCACCAGACGAGGGCGCCGAAGACCGCGAAGAGCAGAATGCCCGCTTCGGCGTAGCGGATCCCCTCGCGCGGCGCGCCGCGACCCACGGCGTGGGCCGTCGCTATCTTGACGCCGCGGCTGAAGCCCATGACGAGCGAGTAGTTGAGGAACATCAGCATCGTCGCGATGCCGACGCCGCCTAATGCCGAGGCGCCCAAACCTCCGACGAGCTTGGTGTCGACGAGGCCGATGGCGCTCTCGCCAATGAACGCCGTCGCGATGGGCCAGGAGAGGTGCACGACCTCGCGCACGGCGGCGCGGGTGGTGGTAGGGGGCGCGGGAAGCTTGATCTCTGCAGGCTTCGCGGCCAGGACGACTTCAGAAGAGACTTCGCGTGCGGGTCGCTTGCCAGCCTGGGAGCCGGCATCGCGTGCCAGGCCGAAAAATCGCAAGGCGGGAGCGACCCATCGTTTCAGTCTTCGTACATTCGCTCTTCGTATCCCTGACATGACGACTCACCAATCCCTGTAAGCGGAGCCCCGATTCCAACCTGGCGTCTCGCCAGGCGTCTCGGGGCTCCTTGGGACGGAGCGTCGACTGGCGATTTAGCTACGAACCACCGCAAAACGCGGCGTGCGGCACATCGGGCCCCAAACGCGCTTTGGAGCGAGCTGGGACGCGAGAACGCGTGCGTGTTGGAAGTTCGAAGTTGCCATTGCGGAGGAAGGTGACAGGCGTTGGATGCTTCGTCAAACGAACGGGTCGCGAACGCGATCGCGAACTGTGGGCGCGCGCGGCTAGTCGAGCGTGTCGTCGCCATCGATGAGCGACGAATCCGGTGGCGGCGCAATCTGCGACGACGGACCGGCCGACTTGGGGTCCGGCGAGACGAGCTTGCGAACGAGGTCGGCGCGGTTCGATACGTCGAGCTTTTGGTACAGGCGCCGAACGTACGTGCGGACCGTGTTCTCGCTGAGGCCGACGATGGCCGCGACGTTGACCCCGCTGTAGCCGGCGATGAGCAAGCGGGCGATCTCGCGCTCACGCTTCGACAGACCTTCGAGGAGCTGCTGCGCTTGGGGCGCGGCCTCTTGCGGCGGGTCCAATCGCAGGACCGCGCAGCGCGTGTTGCCGAAGACCGGATCGATATCAATCTTCGCGACCGCGACCACGGTGCCGTTGGGCAAGCGAGGCGGCGTCGGAAGCGCCTCGCCGCGTGCGCGCGACGCAATGAGCTGCTCTGCCGCGTCGGCGAGGGCCGTCTCGTAGGGCGTCACGTCGTCGTCCCACGAAATACCGCGCGTGCGATCGGCCGCCCAGATCACGATCTTGCGATCGCGATCGATGACGTAAAGGCTGCCCGTGAACTTGCCTAATGCGCGAAGAGCTACGGCTTCGCGCGTGCGCTCGTCGTAGGCGATCTGCGAGCGCGCTCCGGCCACCACGAACGACGCGAGCTCTTCGAGGCGCTCGGCGTCTTCCTTCGTGAACGGTGGCTCGTCGGCGCGCCTTTCGAGGCCAGCCAACCCGAAGAGGACGCCGCCCTCGTGGAGAAACAGCAGGAGCGCCTGCGCGAAGTTGGGGACCGCCGAGTTGTCGCGAAAGTACGGAAGCTTCTGGCGCTCGTCGTCGGGGTAGAGCTCTTCGGCGAGGTAGGCGCGGCGCGTCGTCGTGACGACGCTCTTCACTTCGAAGCCGAAGGCCGCCGTGAGGCGCACGCCGCGAATCGCGTGGAACGGAACGGGCGCGCCGTCGACCAGGCGCGACGCGTCAAGGTACGCGAGCG
>JANXMC010000483.1 GCA_025354825.1 Myxococcales bacterium | reverse complement strand
GCACACTCGCTCGGCGCATCGAGGGGCCGAGGACGCGGAGTCGCTCCGCGAACTCGGTAAAATTGACGTTGAGGGTCATTCGCGGGACCACGTCCGGCGCTGCCCTTCGCGCGTGCGCTCCGAGCCGGCGCGCAGCTCGAGGGTCCATTGCAACTTCCCCGCGTCGCGGTTGGGCTTGCTCGCTGGCCGGAACGCGCACCGCTCGGGCGTGCGCCCATCGCGTGCGTCGAGGTGCATCTCGACGAAAATCTCGACGTCCTCGGGAACGTCCTGAAAGAGCAGGTCGAGGTTATCCTCGGTGTAGCGAGGGCTGATCTCGACGAGCCGCACGGTGCCCGAGGCGACGATGCCGCCCGAGCTCGGCGCGACGCGAAGCCCTGCCGCGGTGACGAGCGCAGGTCTCGGCAGCAGCTCGGTCTCCTTCTCGAGGAGCGGCTCTCCCCGTCCTCGCGCGCCACCGCTCCACTTGTAGGCGACCACGAACGTGCGCCAGGGCGTGAGCCCGACGCGATCGCGCACGGCGCGCAGGCGGTCGGCGACGGGGCCGAGCCGCTCGACGACGTTCGCCGGCGGCCTCGCGCGACTCTCGGAGAGGTCCTTTGTCATGGGCTCACCGTCCCCAGGTGCCGTTGACGCCGCCCGTACGGGTGAGCCTTCGCTCGTCGAACGGATTGCGCGTGGTGTTGAGGGCGGCGGCAAGCTGCGCGACCCAATAGTCGTACTGGCGAATCAACTCGGCGAACCCATCGTCACGGATCACGAGGTCGCCAATGCGCGTCGCGATGGCGACGTCCATCTGCTCGCTCATGCGCGCCTCGACGGCCTCGCACTGCGCGAGCATTTGTAGAACGCGCGGCTTGCCGCTCTCGTTGAGCAGCTCCATCGCCTTGTCGCACAAGAACTGGATCTGAAGCGTGGCGCGCCCTCCGGCAGGCAGCGCAGCCGTCAGCACCGCGTCGCCGAAGCCGAGGTGCTGTCGGATCTTCGCTGCCTGCTCGGAGGTGAAGAGCGCCACGCGTCAGCTCCTCTTGCTCAGTCGATGGGGCGCAGGCGCGCACCCTGGGTGATGAGCTTCTGCAGGTCGTGCGAGACGCGCGTAACGATCGTCCCCGCGGGCACGTACAGCGAGCCGTGTCCGGGATCGGGCACGTAGTAGACGTTCGTCTCGACTCGGAACCGCTCGAGCACTTCGGGCTCGGGCGGCACCTCTGCCGGAGGTTCGGGCCGATGTTGAGGCGTCGGATCCTCGGTCAGGATCGGCGCCGCGCCATCCTCGGGCGCGGGAGCTTCGTCGACGATCGTGATCGTGGGCGCGTCGTCGTCGGCCGCGGTGGTCGAGGCGTCGGGCGTGGTGGTCGTGCTGCTGTTTCGTCGGGCCATGAGGTAAGAAGTCCTTTCAGCCCGTGGTCTCGAGGACCATGGCGCGCTTGAAGGTGGCGGCGCTGGTGCGCGCGAGCGCATCGGAGGGCGCGACGAAGTCGACCGTCGAGCTCCACGCCTGGGAGATCGTCTGCATGTAGCGGTCTTGCGGCGGGCGCAGGACGTAGCGCACGCGATTGACCATCGCTTGGTAACCGGCGCCGCCGTTGGGGACGCCGCCGTTGTAGCCGTAGGGGCCGAGGAGCCCTGCGGTTTGCGCCAGGAAGCGGCTCTCGTCGATGTACGCCTCGTACATCGACTTCGCGCCGAGAATGATCGAGCGCTTCACCTCGAGCCCGGCGGCGTTGGTGACCTCGGCGCCGATCTCCTTCGCGTACTGCGCGCCCGTACCTGCGCCGGACGATCCGACGAGCGCGGCGGAGACGTTCTGCACGTTGGGGTTATCGTCGTCGACGATGAAGACGAGCCCGTACTGCTCGACGACCACGCCGCGCACGAACTCCGTCGTCCTCGGCGAGGCCTGGTAGAGGCGCTGGAAGGGCACGTCCTGGAAGAGCTGCGCGATGTGAATCGGGTCGAGGTGGCAGTGGTAGAAGCCGTCCGGATACGTCGGGATGCGGTTCGTGCGCATGCGCGCAACCGAGTTGATGAGCATCTGCGAGTTGAGGATCGACGTGCCGAGAAGTGCGTCGATGTTGCTCTCGCCGCCCGGGCGCATGACGAACGGCCGGTTGGTCCCGAGCACCACGCGTCGCGCAGCGATGGTCACGGGCACTGCGAGCGTGAGCGTCCCCGGCCCATCCGGAAAGCGCGCGTCGAGGGGCAAGACGCCGGTCACTTGGTTCGCGACGCCATCGAC
>JANXMC010000481.1 GCA_025354825.1 Myxococcales bacterium | reverse complement strand
CGAAGGCGGGCGCTCCTGTGAACGCGCTCGCGCGGCCTTCAGACCTGCGCCACGCCCCCATCGACGAACAGCTCGGCGCGGGCGCCATGGCGATGCGTCTCCCTTGTTGGCGACGAATATTATCATGATAATATGTTCGTCAAAACGCTCGCGTCGACACGCGACGTTGCGACGCGCGGTGCGCCACGGCGTAGCGAATTAGTGAGCCGCCGGTCTCCCCGCATCGTGGGGCGCGCTCGCGGAAGGCGCGGGCGACGCGGCAGCCGCAGGCTCGGGGTGGTCGCGGGGCCAGAGAAGAACGACGAGCGCCGCGAGGCCTACCACCGCCCCGGCTGCGACGACCAGCGCAAGGCGGCGCCGCGCCGCGCGGTTCACGATGTCGCTGTCCGACGGGTGCGCGGAGAGCGGCCGCAGCGCAGGGTCGCTCGCGGCGCGCGCCGAGAAGCCGGCCATGTCGTTGAGGCTCGAGGTGCTCTGCAGCGCCGCGGGGACGTGCGCTAGATCCGCTGTCGACGTCGACGTCGACGCCGGGGCCGACGGCGCCGACGACGATCGCGCGCGTGACGGGTAGCTCACGCGCCCCGATGCCGGCATCGCGCCGAGGGTCGGCCATTCGCTCGGCGCGTCGTCTCCCATGGTCGCCTGCTCGATCCGTGCGACGACCTCCGCACGCTTGCGAATGCGCGCTCCCGCGAGGCTCTCTACCCATGCCGCAATCTCTTCGCGCCCCGCCGCGAGCCTCGTCCGCTCGAGCGCCGTGGCCATCTCGCGCGCCGTTGGAAAGCGGCGCGACGCCGTCCGCTCGAGACCGCGCAGCACGATCGCGTCGAGCGGCTGCGGCACGTCCGCCATGAGGCCGCTCGGCGGCGGCGGGATCGCGTGCATCACCTGGCTCAGAACCACAGCTTCGTTCACGCCGTCGAACAGCGCGCGGCCGACGAGCGCTTCCCACAGCACGATTGCCGCGGCGTAGACGTCGGTTCGTCTGTCGACGCCTGTGTTCTTCAACTGCTCCGGCGCCATGTGCGTGAGCTTCCCTTTGAGCTGCCCATCGCGCGTCAGATGAATGCGCCCCGTAGCCTTCGCGACGCCGAAATCGAGCACGCGCGCAACGCCGTCGGTGCCGACCATCACGTTGTGCGGCGACACGTCGCGATGCACGATGCCGAGGGGCTGACCGCGCTCGTCCGTCGCCTCGTGCGCCGCTTCGAGGCCGTGGAGCAGATCGATCGCGACCGCCACGGCGATGGCGGGAGGGACGCGCCGCTGCTTCGATTTCGACGACGCGAGGAGACGCGCGAGCGTCTCGCCGTGCACGTACTCCATGACCAGATAGAGCTGGCTGTCCTTCGAGACCACGTCGAGCGTGGGGACCACGTTGGGGTGGTGAATGCGGCTCGCGATGCGCCCTTCGTCGGTGAACATCTCGACGAACTCTTCGTCCGCCGCGAACTGCGCGTGGAGCCGCTTGATGGCGACGACGCGGCTCACGCCCGGCTCGCCGAGGAGGCGGCCATAGTGGACCGTCGCCATGCCTCCCGACGCGAGCTCGCCGAAGAGCGCATAGCCGCCGATGACCAGCGGTTCACTTCGCATTCGGGGGTTCCGTCGCTACGAGCCTATCACGCAGCGCGCGCACCCAGCTTCCACAGGTCGCGCCCTTCGAGAACCTTGCCGCGGGCAACCTCGACGGGCTCCTTGAGAACGGAAAGGAACGCGCGCGCGACGACGTCGAGGGGGATCGGGCGGTAGTCATCGGCGAAGCCTGCGAGGCCTGGAACGGCTTTAATCACGCCGAAGAGCGCGCCCATGCCGGGGATCGCCTTGCGCGCGCCGTGGTTGCCGCCCGCGATCCCCGCGGGCGTCTCGAAGGCCGAAGGGCGGAAAAACGAGCCGGCGAGGGGGCTCTCGCGGACGATGCGCTCGCACTCACCTTTCATCTTGAGGTACGCGCCCATTCCCCCCGCGCCCGCTGAGCTCAAAAGAAGAAAACGCGGAACTTTCGCCGCCACGGCGCCCGCGACGAGATCGCGCGTGGAGCCGACGTCGCTCGTCGCGTAGGTGTCGCCCGTGCTGAAGCGGTTGCGCATCGTCCCCACAAACGAGACGACGGCGTCGCAGTCGGCGAGCGCTTTCGAAAGCGCGTTGGCGTCGCCGAGGTCGAAGACGCGCGCGCGCGGATCGTTGGCGAGGGGCGACTTCGCCGCGGATGCGGGTCGCACGTGGAGGAGCAGCTCGATGGGCGGGCTCTCGCGCGCGGCTTCGTGGAGGAACACGTGGCCCGTGGCGCCGGTGGCGCCTGCAACGAAGACTCTCAACGGCTTTGCCATCGCGCGAAGGTACCGCCGCTTGCGTGGCGTGAGCTACTCCGGCGTGTCGCTCGCGGCGCTCGTCGCGCGCACGGGGAGGAGCACACGCACGCGCGTGCCGTCGCCGTGCGATACGAGGGTGACCGAGCCGCCGTGGGCTGCGACGGCGCGCGCCGCGACGAACAGCCCGAGACCGAGATGGCCGGGGCGTTTGCCGTGATCGCCCAGGGCGTCGACGTCGACCACGCGCGACGCGAGCTCGGGCGCGATGGGCGTGCCGTCGTTGTCGACGAGGATCTCGATGGTGTCGCCGCCGAGGGCGCGCACAACGAGACGCGGGCGCGTCTCGGGGCGGGCGTGCTCGACGGCGTTGCGCAGGATGCTCGCAATCGCGTCGCGTAGGAGATCGCCGTCCCACTCGCCCGGATGCTCGGCCTCGATGGTGACCTCGATCGACGCGGCGTGCTCGGTCGCCGCGCTGCGGACGATCGCGGCCAGGTCGGAGGCCTCACGCATGGCGGTCGTCGGCTCGTCGAGGGCGGCGCGGGAGAGCTCGAGGATGTGGCTTATCATCCGCGCCATGCGCTGCGAGGCGCTGTCGATGCGGCGCGCCGCCGACTCGTGGGGGGCGGGGAGGCCGCCTCGCCGCAGGAGGAGCGACGCCGCCGTGATGACGGCCGAGAGCGGGTTGCGAAGGTCGTGACCGACCATGCCGCGAAGGCGCTCATGGATGCGTGCGGCGCGCGCGAGAACGGCGGTCGTGGGCGTGAGCGTGACGAGCGCCGACGAGGGCGCGGGGCCGCCCTCGAACATCGGGAGGATGGCGATGGCGAAGACGCGCGGCACGCTCCCATCGGCGCCGGTGGCGGCCGCCGGGGTCGACGTCAGCGAGAGAGCGCTCCGGCGCTCGGTGCCGTCTTGAAGCGTGGCGGTGACGAGCGCGAGGGGAATGAGCCGCCCGTCTGCTTCTGCGCCCATGCTCTGCGCGAGGCGCGCGAACGCTTCGTTCGATCGATGGACGCGGGGTTCGCTCCCCTTCGCGTCGAGGACGACGATCGCCATGGCGAGGGGCGCGCAGTCGAACGCTTCGCGGACGCGGCGGTCTCCCGCCGCTTCGGCCCTATCGTCGTTCGCTTTCGTTCTCAGATGCATCTTGTGCTAGCCCGGAGGGACATCGTGCAGTCTACCGACGTGTTCCCCACGCCTCCGCCGCGTCTCGCCCTCATCGACGACGACGCCGACGCAAGAGAGCTGTTCTCCGAGTTTCTACGCTTCGAAGGGTTCGAGGTGAAGGCCCTCGAAAGCGCCGAGGATGCGCTCGCCTACCTCGAGCATGCGCGCGTCGACGCGGTCGTGACCGACGTGACGCTCACGGGGATGAGTGGCTGCGAGGCGGCGCGGGCGCTTCGGTCGAACGCCGCCACCCGGCGCACGCCGATTGTCGCGGTCACCGGCCTCTACGCGACGGATCTCGGCGAGGACCGCAATCTGTTCGACGCCGTCCTCGTGAAGCCGGTCGACCCGTCGCGCCTCGTGGCGACGGTGCGCGCGCTCCTCGAAGGCGTCGCGTTGCCGCCTTAACGCAGCCGAGCACGCGGGGCTCGTTGCCCACGCGTGCTCGGTCGTGCGGCTTCGTCGCGCCGGCGCGCGCGGGCGCCGGCATCAGCCCGTCCTCACGTGGTCTGGGGATTTTGCGCCTGGGCGATCGCCTCGAACTCGCGCTCGAACATCGAGAGCTGGTCCATAACGATCTCGAGGTTGCGCTCGTTCATGTCGTTCGTCTCGGCGCGGCTCAAGTCCGTCATCTGACGCGCGAGCTCGCCGAGCTGATCGCAGATGAGCGACAGCTGCTCGAGGCTCACCGACTTGCGGTCTTTCCCGGCGAAGCCTTTGCGGTACTCCTCGAAGAGCTCGTTCGCCGCGCCGCCGAGCATTCCCATGATGTCGTCCATCTTGGTGCTCTGGCGCGCTTTGCGAATCTCGCCCATCTCGGCTTCGTAGGTCGCGAGGTTCTGCTCGACGATCTCGATGTTCTTCGCGTTGTACTCGACCTCGAGCCCGCCCTTGCCGAGCTCCACCATGCGGTCACGGCATCGGCGAAGGTTGTCGACCACGCGCTGCAAGAGCGCCGGGCGGCGCGTGACGCGCGACTTGTTCGCGAAGTGCGTGCGGTAGATGTTGAACTGCGCGTTCGCCACGTTGGCCAGGGCGCTCGCCTGCTCGTCGGGCGTTCCGCTCGTTTGGGCCTTCGAGATCTCTTTAATCTCGTTTTGGTACATTTCCTGGGTGCTCGAGACGAGCTCGACGTCCTTCTTGAAGGCGGCCGTCGGGTTCTTCACGGCGAGCGCCGCCATGCGCTGACGGAGCGTCTTCAAGTCCTCCACCATTTCGGCGAGGAGGCCCACGTCGCGGGTGACGCGATCTTTGCCGGCGAAGTGGCGGTAGTAGCGCGCGAACACGAAGTTGGCCGTGTTGGCGAGGCGCGAGAAGTCTTCGAAGTCGGGCCCTGCGGCCTTCGCCTCTTTGATCGCCGTCTTCTCGATCTCGTAAATCTTCAGGTTCGTTTGCGCGACGTCACGAAGGCGCGTGAGGTCGGGCCCCTGGGCGGCGCTCGGGATCTGCGCGACCTTCGCGATCACGTCTTTCACCCGTTTGATGAGACCATCGAGCTCGTCGAGGTCCCGCGTTGCGCGGGACTGCCCCGCGAAGCCCGATTCGTAAACGGAGGAGATTCGATCGATCTCTTGCCCGAGTGTCTCGATGAGCGTGCTTGCCATGGGAATGGGAATCCTGAAGCGAGGGTCCTGACGACGGGGGAAATGCGTACGGAGCCGAGGGCACCCGGACGACAAATAGCTCGGCCGGGTATACCACGCGGGGATCGTAACGGTGGCGTTGGTGACACCTACGGGTCACGCCTTATTCCGCGATGCCTCATGCAATGTGAGCGTGCAGATGGGTCGCCATCGATCTAGCGGGCACGCCTCGCGGGCGCATAGGATGCCGGCAGCCCAAAGCTCGCACCCAACCCGCGCGAGGTGGCGCCAAGCCCCATGCCCTTCACTTCCGAGCAGCGCTTCGACCCGAACCAAGTCCTCGTCATGATCCTCGCCGGCGGCGAGGGGAAGCGGCTCTACCCGCTCACCCTCGATCGCGCGAAGCCCGCAGTGCCGTTCGGCGGCCGCTACCGGATCATCGACATCGTGCTGTCGAACTTCGTCAACTCTGGCCTCGCGCGCATCAAGGTGCTCACGCAGTACAAGAGCGCGTCGCTCGAGGAGCACATCGCCCGCGTCTGGCGCCTCTCGCCCATGCTCGATCAGTACATCGAGGCAATTCCGGCGCAGCAGCGCACGGGCAAATCGTGGTTTCGGGGGTCGGCCGACGCGGTGTACCAGTGCCTCCACGTGATTACCGACGAGCAGCCCGAGCTCGTCGCCATCTTCGGCGGCGACCACGTCTATCGAATGGACGTGCGCCAGCTCTTGAACTTTCACGTGCAGACGAAGGCCGAAGCCTCCGTCGCCGCCATCCCGATGCCGCTTCGCGAAGGGCGCGAGTTCGGCGTTCTCGAGGTCGACGAAACCGGGCGCATCATCGCGTTCCACGAGAAGGTGGAGAACCCGCCGTCGATACCGGGCAATCCCACGATGTGCCTCGCGTCGATGGGCAATTACATTTTCAATACCGACGTTCTCGTTCGCGAGCTGCATACGGACGCCCAGGCCGAAACCAGCAAACACGACTTCGGCTACAACATTCTTCCGCGCATGGTCGCCGACAAGCGTGCGGTTTATGCCTACGATTTCGCGACCAACGCCGTTCCGGGCGAAGACTTGTCCGCCGGTATTGGGTATTGGCGCGATATCGGAACAGTCGACGCGTATTGGGAAGCGCAAATGGATCTCATCGAGATTCATCCGCAGTTCAATCTTTACAATACGCGCTGGCCCATTCGCACCGGCGTGACGCACGACCCGCCCGCGAAGTTCGTCTTCCGCGACGAGGCTCAGGCCCGCGTCGGCATCGCCACCGACTCGCTCGTTTCCCACGGCTGCATCATCTCGGGCGGGCGCATCCACCGCACCGTCCTCGGCGTCGGCTGCCGCATCAACTCGTTCAGCGAGCTGGAAGAGTGCGTTCTGTTCGAAGGCGTTCGCGTCGGCCGCCACGCGCGCATTCGCCGCGCGATCATCGACAAAGACGTCGAAATCCCTTCGGGCGCGGTCATTGGCTACGATCTCGAGGCCGACCGAAAGCGTTTCTTCGTGAGCGACAAAGGCGTCGTCGTCATCCCGAAGCGCGCCAAGCTGGAGACGCTCCTCTAGTCCTCTCCGCCAGGCTGGGCGCTCCTGGGTTGGCTGAGCCTGGCGATATTTACGTAAGCGGCACGTTGCCGTCACGTGTACGGGCGCATAGTGTTCCGTAAGATCGATGGGTCGTACGGTCATCGTTGGCGACGTGCACGGATGCCGGGACGAGCTCGACGCTCTTCTCGACAAGGTCACGTTCACGACCGGTGACAAGCTCGTCTTCGTCGGCGACCTCATTGCACGCGGCCCCGACTCCCTCGGCGTCCTCGACATCGCGCGCCGCACCGGCGCCGTGATCGTCCGCGGCAACCACGAGGATAAGCTCCTCGCCTGGTACGCCGCGTCGCAGGGGCGCATTCGCGCGAGCCGCAAAATGAAGGAGGAGGGGCTAGGGCGGATGCACACGGTCATCGCTTACGCCCTTCGCGAGGTCGACTGGTCGCTCATGCAGACCTCGCCGCTCTACTACGAGCTCCCCGAGCACGGCGCCTGCGTCGTGCACGCGGGCGTGCTCCCCGGCGCGCCGCTCGCTGAGCAGGACTGGTCAACCCTCATGCACATCCGCTGCGTCACCGCGCGCGGCGAGGCGAGCGAAGAGAAGGGGCCCAAGGGTGGCAAGCTTTGGGGGAGCGCGTACCGTGGGGGTGACGTTGGCGGGCCGCACATCGTCTTCGGCCATAACGCGCTCCCCGAGCCGCAATTTCACTCCTGGGCCACGGGGATCGACACGGCCTGCGTCTATGGCGGCAGGCTCACGGCGATGGTCCTCGCCGCTGGGCAGCCGATTCCGCGCGGTCGCGACGCCGAGGCGCTGCTGGTTTCGCAGCCTGCCCGCCGCCTGCATTTCGACTGGACGCGCAAGACCAAGGTCGCCTGATCGCGATGGCCGATGTGCCGCCGGGCGAGCCGCCCACGCCGCCGCCCACGGTTCGTCTGACCCCCGCGCAGCGCGCCGCCATCGACGCCGGCCACTTCATTCGTGTCGAGCTCGATGCGCCTTTCGCCATCAGCCGGTGGGTCGCGACGACGAGCGCGCTGGTCGGTCGCGCGCCGGGCGAGCATGAAATAAAGGCGTTTGCGAACCTCTGTCGCCACCAGGCGGTCCCGCTCGATTTGGTCGACGAGGACGACGACGACTTCCCGAAGCCGTCGCCGGCGCCTCTTTCGGACGATGGCGCGTCCCTCATTTGCCTTCGCCACGGCGCGCTCTATCGAATCACCGACGGCCTCTGCACGTCGGGCCCTTGCGCAGGTCAGCGTCTCCATGGGATCGCGGTGGCGGCAATCGACGACGTGTAGAAGCGGCTGCGCTAAGCTCCCGCGCGATGGCCCGCCCGACACGTTTCGCCCACGCCCGCGCGCCCCTCGCTCTTGCCTTCGTGGCGAGCGTGCACGCCGTCGCGCTCACGGCGGCAGGCCCGCTCCTCGCGCAGTCGCGTGCGCCCGCGCCGGCGTCCGCGCCCCAGGCCGCGCCGGCCCGCGCAGCAGGCCCTGATCTCATCGCGCGCGGCCTCCAGCTGTTCGACGACCAAGAGTACGAAGAGTCGGTGCAGGCGCTCTCGGCCGCGCTCCTCCGCCCGAACAACACGAAGGCGCAGAAGCTCGAGATTTATAGGCTTCTGGCGCTGAACTACATCACGCTCAATCGCAAGGACGAGGCCGAGAGCGCCGTCCGCGGGCTTCTCTCACAAGAACCTGGGTACGAGCTTCCGCGCAGCGAGTCGCCGCGCTTCCGCGACTTCTTCGCCGCCGTGCGCGAGCGCTGGGAAGCCGAAGGGCGCCCCGGCGTCGTCGAGGGTGAGGTCGTCCCCGTGACGATGCAGCACACCTCGCCGTCCGAAGGGGTCGCGCGCACGCAGATTCCACTCACCGTCCGCGTGGTCGATCCCAAGCACCGCGTCGTCGACGTGAAGCTCTTCTACCGCGCTGGCGCGAAGGGGAAGTTCACGCAGATCGCGGCCACGATCGAAGGCGACAGCGCCCGCGCGACGATCCCCGGCGACGCGGTGAAGCCGCCGCTCGTCGAGTACTATTTCGAGGGCCTCGACAAGGGAGGACTCCCCGTCGTCTCGCGCGGCGACGCCGCGGGGCCGCTCCGCGTCGCCGTCCCCGAAGGGTCGTCGAAGGGGTGGGTTCTCCCCGTCGCCGTCGGCGGAAGCGCCCTCGGCATCGGCGCCACCTTTCTCGTGCTCGCCCTCGCGGGCGCATTCAAGGGGTCCACGCCGAGCACTCCCGGCACCACGGTCCCCGAAGGTCGATCCATCGTCAGTGTGAGCGTTCGCGAATGACCATCCACGAAGCAAGCATCCTCCCGCCCGAAGCCGCCGCCGTTCCGCGCTACCCCTACGTCGCCGTCGACGTCCCCGAGAGCGCCTCCGACGTCGTCAGCAGCGAGCTGTTCGATCTCGGCGCCCAGGGCGTTGAAGAGCGCGACGCGACGACCCTCGTGAAAGGGAAGCCGGGGGCCGTCACGTTGGTGGCGAGCTTCAGCACGCGCGAAGAGGCCGACGCCGCCATCGCCGAGCTCAACGCGCAGAATCCCGAGTATGCGGCGCGCCTCCAAGAGGTCGTCGGCGACGCGTGGCGCGACGAGTGGAAGAAGTACTTCAAGCCGTTCGATCTCTGCGAAGGCATCGTCGTGCGTCCGCCGTGGGAGCCCTACGAAGACACGCGCGGGTGGGACATCTTGGAGCTCGAGCCGGGGCGCGCGTTCGGCACGGGGCTTCACGAGACGACGTCGCTCGTCGCGCAGGCGCTCCGCAAGCACGCGAGCGAGGTTCAAGGCGCCCACGTGCTCGACGTCGGCTGCGGCAGCGGCATCTTGGCCCTCGTCGCATTGAAGCTCGGCGCCGAGCGCGCCTCCGCCATCGACAACGACCCCGAAGCGGTCGGCGTGACGAACGAGAACGCCGCGCGCAATCACCTCGAAGCGCGCGTCGACGCCGACGTCACGCCCGTGGGCGACGTCGCGGCGACGTTTCCCATCGTTCTCGCGAACATCGAGGCCCGCGTCCTCATCCCGCTCGCCGCCGACATTCGCGCGCGCGTCGCGCCGGGCGGCCTCCTCGTGCTCTCGGGCGTGCTCCTTCCGCAGCAAGACGACGTTCTCCGCGCCTACGCCGACATGGAGCTTCTCGAGGCTCCGTCGAAGGGCGAGTGGATCGCGCTTTCGCTGCGCGCGCCCGCGGACCCTGCCGCGCCCAAGCGGACGTAGGCTCGGCTCGTGGCGACGCGCGTCCGCGCACCCCTGCGAGCTCTCGCGCCCGGCATGCGTGAGCTCGATGCCGAGCAGGCGCACTACCTGCTTCGCGTTCTCCGATTGCGAGACGGCGATACGTTCGTCGCCTTTGACCCCGCCCACGCCGTCGAATGCGACGCGACGGTCGTTGCCGAAGAGGGCGCCGTTGCGCGCGCCGAGCTCGGGCCGCTCCGCGACTCCCCCGTGCAGGCGACCCGCGCCGTGACGCTCGTTCAAGGGCTCGCAAAGGGCGATAAGTGCGACGCCATCGTGCGCGACGCGACGGAGCTCGGCGTCACGCGCATCGTCTTCGTCGCCATGGTGCGCAGCGCGGTGAAGCTCGACGCCCAGCGTGCGCCCGCGCGCATCGAACGCTGGACGCGCATCGCCGAAGAGGCCGCGCGCCAATGCGGTCGGGGCGACGCGCCACCCGTCGCGCTCGCGGCGTCG
>JANXMC010000146.1 GCA_025354825.1 Myxococcales bacterium | reverse complement strand
CCGCCGCCGCCGCGATTTCCGCCGCCACGAAGGAGGACGACGAGGAGCAGCAGAATCACGACCACGCCGCCGGCGATGCCGAGGATCAGAAGCAGGTTGAACGGCTTCTTTTGCGCCTTAAGCGTGAGGACGGTCTTCTCGTCGACCGCGCTCGCGCGCTTCGCTTTGTTGTCGTAGACGAGGAGCCGCGCGACCGTGTTCTCGCCCGCGCCTTCGAGGACCTTCTCGTCGTCCGGCACCGTGAACGTCACGAACGCATCGCCCGACTCGATTGAGCCGCCGCGCATGTTCTGGCGAATCAGCTCCTGCATCGCGCGCTTCGCGAGCTCGGGGTCGCGGCTGTTGGTCTGCGCGCTCGGCTTCGTTCCCGCGGGGATGAAGTACGACTCCGCGCGGGTCTTGTCGCCGCTCCAGCAGAATTCCCCGAAGACCGTGAATTTCCCGCCGGGATAAAGGGGGTTCGCGTTCGCTTCGGCCTTCGTCTTCTCCACGTCGACGTCGAGGGGCCAGAGCGTCGGGTCGACGCCGATGGGGACGTCTTTGAACGTGCCGTCCGGCGCAATGAGCGGCTTCGTGTTCTCGAAGATGAGATTGAACGTCTGCTCGACGCTGGGGTTCAAACACGAGAGGCGCCATTTGACGACGTACATCGCGTTGAAGCGAGCGCGTACGAGGTTGATGATGTTCTTCCCCTTCTCGACGCCCCCCGAGCGAATCACGTTGAAGTAGCCGCCGATGCCCGGGTTCGCGAGCGACTGCATGAACTGCGCGTCGTTGTTGCGGTAGGCGTCGTTCGCGAGGCTGCTCTTGTTGGGGAACCAGATCGAGATAACCGGCAGCGGCGTCTTCGGGAGCGACGTGTTGTCGTCGGGGAAACGCCCTTTATTTAGATACTGCGCGAAGACTTCGGCGCTCGGCGACGCGCTCGCGGGGTCGCCGCGGCCGGCGCCGTTCGAGAGGAACACCATTGCTTGGTGGAGCGGCACGTTCGCCGGCCCCGTGCTGCTTCCGAGATCGCCAAACGCGTCCTGTGTCATCGTCTTCACGAGATTGAAGAGCGGCCTGTCGTTCCCCTTCGACGGGAGCACGCCGGGCTGGGCGTTGAGCACGGCGACGAGGTCGTTGCGCTGCGCGAACGTCTTCCACTTCGAGTCGTGGTTCACCTGCTGGTCGCCGAAAATCATGAGATCCATGATGTCGTTCGGCTGCATCGTCTCGATGAACTGCAGCGCGACGGCCCGCGCCTCGCCGTAGCGCGCGCCCATGCCGCTCGATGCGTCGAGGGCGAGGAGCCACGCCGTGCCGACGCTCGGATCCTTCGAGGCCGCGCCCCAGTCCTGCTTCGAGACGAACTTCGTGAGCTGATCTTCGCCGGCGACCTTCACGAAGAAGTGCGCATTCGATTCAGGGAACGGGAAACGGCTCCACAGCGCGTTCGGCTTGTCGAGCTCGTTGCTCCAGCAGTCGATCGTCGCGTCGAACCCCGAGACTGTCGCGCATGGGCGAAGCACGTCCGAGAGGCGGTTCATCTGCACGACCTCGATGACGGTCGTGAGAATCGGTGCGCCGCCCGCAATGCCGGCCCGCGGGTCGATGCGAAGAATGTGGGCCTCGGGCGCCGCCATCGCGCGCGCTGGGAGAAGCGCCACCGCGAACAGCACGACGAGCGAGAAGAGCGACGAGAGCGATGGAATACGACGTTCGCGCATGAGGAAGGGTCTCGGGTCTCGAAGGGCTCTAGGGCGAAAGGGCGCGTCAGGCGGAGGAGAACGGCGTTCTCGCCCGGGGATTACGCTTTGGAAAGCACTTTGACGATCGTCGTGAAGCCGCCGAGGCGAAGGCGATCGCCGTCGCGCAGCTCGCGCTTTCCGTTGAAACCGAGGTGCTCGTCGTTGACGTAGGTTCCGTTGGTCGACCCCGTGTCCTCGATGAGGATGGAGCCCGACGCGGCGTCGACGAGGATGACCGCGTGGCGCGACGAGATGGTCGGGTCGCGAAGGAAGATGTCCATCGCTTCGCCTGAATCGGCGCGCCCCACGGCGATGCGCCCACCGCGAAGCGGCCAGAACTCACCCTTCGCCTCGCTCTGGAACGTCACGAGAAACCCACGAAGCGCGTCGGACGGCGTCTGGTCGGGCGTGGTGTCCGCCGAGCCCATGGCCGCGGGCGATGGCGGCGCGTAGCCGTACTGCGGCTGCTGCTGCTGCGGCGCCGGCGCACCGTACGGCGACAGCGGCGCGGGCGGCGGCGCGCCGAAGGGCTGTGGCGGCCCTCCAAAGTGCTGCGGTGCGGGCGGAGCGCCGAAGCCGGGGCTAGGCTGCGGGGGCGCGTAGGCTTGCGGAGCGCCGTAGCCGTACTGCGGCGGCTGCGCGTACGGCACCGGCTGTGGCGGCGGGCCGAACCCTTGCTGCGGCTGCGCATACCCCTGCGGCGCGGGAGGCGCAGGCGGCGGCGCGCCAAAGGCCGGCGGCGGCGGGAAACCGTGACCCTGCGACGGGAACCCGGGCGGCGGCTGCGGCGGGTTGCCGTACCCCGGCGGCGCGACCTGCGGCGGGGGCTGCGGGGGGCCGAAGGGCGGGCCACCGAAGCCGGGGGGTGGCGGCGCGATCTGCACTTGGTCGATCGGCGGCGGGCCGCCGTACATCGGCGGGGGCGGCGGCGGACCGCCATAGCCGGGGGACGGCGGCGGCGGCGCTCCGTACATGCCGGGAGGCGGCGGGGCGGTCTGCGGAACGGGCGGCGGAGGGGCGCCGCCCGCGCTCGCCAGGTGGCCGATGGGCGTGCCGCACGAGTTGCAGAACTTGTCCGTGGGCCGGTTCTGGGAGCCGCACTGCGGGCAGATGATCATCGACGGGTTCCACCTTCTGCGCGCCCACGCGAAGGCGCGCGAGGCCGGAGGATATCGAAGTCGGCCGCGTTGCGCACAGCTACGCGTTCTCCGTCGCGAGCACGGCCGCGCGAAGGGCCGCGGCGACGACCTCGCGGACGGCAACGCCGTGGGCGCGCGCCGCGGCGGCGCAGGCGTCGAACTCGGGCTTCATCTGCGGCGCGCCGAGCCGTGTCGAGCCTTCGGCGATCTTCACGGCAATGGGGCCGAACGGCGTCGCTACCTCGATGATTCGGCGGGGCCGCTCGGCGCGGGAGACGTCGTGGCGGCGGACGCCGAGGGTCGTGCTCTCGCGAAGCAGCGCGACCGTGACGGCGTCGGCGGCGGCAAGCGGGGCGAGGGCCGAGAGCGTCACGGCGGGACGCCCTTTTTTCATCGTGATCGGCGTCGCCCAGGCGTCGACGGCGCCGGCGGTGAACAGCTCTTCGATGCAGTATGCAATCAACTCGCCCGTGGCGTCATCGAGGTTCGCCTCGAGGACGGCGTGGGTCGCCCCGCCGCCGTGATCACGCGCCTGCGCCTGCCCGTGCGTCCGAGCACCGAGGACCGCGCGTAAGAGGTTCGGTCGGTCCTTCAACTCGGCGTTCCCCGCGCCCCAGCCAACGCGCTCGGGGCTCATCGTCGGCCATCGCGACGCGCCGCTCGGCTCGGCGTTGGCAGCCACGATGGCGGCGCCCGTCGGCGTGACGAGCTCGAAGTCGATGCCGGCGTCGTAGGTTGCGAAGCCCGCGAGGCACGACACGACGGCGGGGGCGGGGAGCGGCAAAATGCCGTGCCGCGCCTTGACGAACCCGCGCCCCATGGGCAACGGCGAGACGGCGACCTGGGCGCCCAGGTGCTCGAGCGCCGCCGCGCTGCCGACGATGTCGACGAGCGCATCGACGGCGCCGACCTCGTGAAAGTGCACGTCGTCGAGGCTCGTGCGGTGCACGGTCGCTTCGGCCTCGGCGAGCTTACGAAAGGCCTTGTGCGCTCGCGCGCGCACGGCGTCGGGCAACGTCGCGGCGTCGAGGATCGCGCGAATCGTCGCGTAGGTGCGCTCGGGCTGCGCTTCGCTCACGTGGACGTCGAACGCCGTGGCGACGATGCCGCTTCGCGTGCGCGTGCCGACGTGAAGGTGAAATCCCGTGAGCGGCAACGCCGAGACCGCGGTTTCGACGACGGCGAGCGGCACGCCGAGATCGACGAGGGCCGCGATGATCATGTCGCCCGCGAGGCCGCTGAACGCGTCGAGGAAAAGCAGCTTCCCGCGCCCCGCGCCGTAGGTCAGCGCGTGGCCGTGCTCATGTTCGTGGCCGTGCTCATGCTCGTGGCCGTGCTCATGCTCGTGATGATGGTCGTGAGCGTGCTCGTGATCATGATCGTGCCCGTGCTCGTGCGCCATGGCGCGCATTTCGGGCCTATGCAGCGGCCGTTGTAAACCCCCGTGTCGTTTTAGTAGCGATCTCGCGTGCGCAAGATGCGCGCTGCGGCGAACGCGGCGCCGAAGCCGTTGTCGACGTTCACGACCGTCAGCCCCGACGCGCAGCTGGTCAGCATCGACGCAAGCGCCGTGAACCCGTTGAGCGCCGCGCCGTAGCCGCACGACGTGGGCACCGCGATGAGCGGCGCCGACACGAGGCCGCCGATGACGCTCGGCAGCGCCCCTTCCATGCCGGCGCAGACGATGACGACGCTCGCTTCTTCGAACAGCTCGCGCTTGGCGAACAGGCGGTGGATCCCCGAGACGCCCACGTCGTAAACGCGCTCGGTACGAATGCCGAGCATGCGCATCGTCTCGGCGCACTCTTCCGCGACGGGCATGTCGCCGGTGCCCGCGCTCACGAGGGCCACGTTGCCGTTGCCTAGCGGCGGGATCGCCGCCTGCTCGAGCGTGCCCGTTTGCGCGAGCGGCACATAGCGAAGCTCGGGGAGACCGCGGGCGACGACTTCGGCCTTCGCGGCGTCGAGCCGCGTGACGAGAACGTTTTGCCCTCCGCGGGCGAGCTCGCGGGCGATGGCGATGATCTGCTCGGCGGTTTTCCCTTGGCCGAAGATCACTTCGGGGACGCCCTGCCGAAGCGCGCGGTGGTGATCCACCATTGCGAAGCCGAGGTCGGCGAACGGCAGATCGCGCAGCTGCGCGACCGCGCTCTCCACGTCGGACGTTCCGGATGCGACCGCGGCAAGCAGCTCTCGAAGGCGCGGAAGGTCCATCGCACTGACGTAAAGCGACCGCGGGACTCTGGCAATCTCGCAGTCGAGGGGGCGCCCGCGACGCGTGCCTCGTGGTACGACGCGCCGTCGTGCCGATCCCGTTCGCTCCGCTCCTCGGCTTCGCCCTCGGCGTCGCCTTCGCGTGGACGGCCCGCCGCGAGCTCGTGCGCCACGACGGCGCGGTCTGGGCGACCCGCGCGTTTGCGATGGCGACGCTTTTTGGGCTGCTGGTGCTCGCCCCCGCGGCCGGCTATTTCGCCGCTTTTCACGGCGACTGGGCCTACCTTTACCTCGTCGCGTGGCGCCGCGTCCCGTCGGCCCTCGACCTCGCCCTCGTTCTCGTCAGCGCCGCCTGCGTTCCCGTCGGCTTCATGGCGGCCGCCCCGTGGTCGCGGGCGAGGCGCATGCCTCACATCGCGATCCTCGGCGGCGTTCCCGCGGGCATCGTCGCCATCGCGACGCTCGCCTTCGCGCGGCGCATTGCCACGAGCGCGACGTTTGCGCAGTTTCACGGCCGTTTCGGCGGCGAATCGATCCTCGACAGCACGCTCGGCCGAGGCGTCTTGCTCATGGCGCTCGTCGTGGGGCTCGGCGTCGTCGCCTTCGTGCGGGATGCGCGCCGCGACGCGGACTAGGCCAAACGCGGAAAATTGCGCAGCTCGTGCCGTCGTGCCCGGGAGTTTTTACCAGGAGGTCATGTGGTTTTCACGCGCCACGCGGGAGGAATGCAGCGGCCCAGAAATGCGTAAAGACGCGCGATGAACAGCGTGCGCGGGTCTGGCCCCTCGATTGCTTATTCGGTCGACGAGATGGCGAGCACCGAGCCCGCCGAAGCCACCTATCTCGAAGAGGAGCGCACCATGCTTTTCGCGACCGACACTCTCGCAGGCCTTGCAAGCAGCACCATGCTCTCGAGCCTCTCGTCCGCGATGCGTGGCTACCGCGTGCTCATCGTCGAGACGGTGAACGAGACGATTGCCGACGTGAGCAAGCTCACGCTGTTCGTGAACGAAGAGACCTGCGCGAGCTACCAGCCGAGCCCGGACGAGATCGAGATGCTGTTTTGAGGGGCGACGCTCAGCCTGCGAGGGCGAGCGTCGACACCGCCTCGACGGCAGCGTCCCGGACGCCCGCGTCGTCGTCGTGGGTGAGCGCCGTAACGAGCGCACCGAGCGGGGCGCGCCACGTTTCCGCGGGCGGGCGTCGCTCCCAAAGAAGCACGACGCGAAGCGCCTTCGCGCGGTACACGGCGTGGGCGTGGCGGAGAGCGTCGAAGACGATGGCGTCGGTCGCCGCGTCGTAGCCCGACGGAGCGGCACGGACCACCGACGTGAAACGCGCGGCTCCGTGCGCCGACACCGCGCGGGCGAAGAGCGCCGGATCGCGGTGGGCGAAGTAGGCCCGCGCCACGCGCGACGAGCCGCTCGTGAACACTTCGCTCTCGACGAGGCCGCGATTCGAAAGGTGGGTCGACGCCGAGCCGGCGACGCCGTCGCTCGCGACGTTCACGCCGGTGCTGCGTCGCGGGAGCGGATCGCGCGGGAAGGTGACGACGCCTTCTGCGCTGCCGTTCGCGGCGTCTGCCGCCGTCGTCGCGAACGCCAGCAGCCCTTCGCGGTCGTAGGCGTAGCGAAGAAGCTCGCGCCCATTGAGCCGAACGCGCGTCGCTTGTCCGAAGGCGTCGAGGTCGGTGGCGTCGCGGACGATTGAAATCGTGCGCCCCGCCCGCGCATCGCGCACGACGGTGGTGCGGGCCCGGAGGCTTTCGTCCTCGCGAAGATCGGAAGCTTCGTCGACGATCCTGAAGCCGTCGACGCGGAGGACGCGCCGAACGACGGCGCCGTCGGCGCGGTGCTCGAAGGTGCGCGCGAAGCCGGGGCCGACGATGCCAGTGAGAAGCCCGTCGCGGCCGCGCGTCCCGGGCGCGTCGGGCGTCGCGCCGTCGAAGAGAAACGCGAACGCCTCTTCGGCGCCCGAGGCGTCGGTGTGGACGAGGCCGACGGTGCGCCCGGCGCCGTCGTAGGCGAGGCGCGTCGTGCGCAAGGCGAGGGCGCTCGCGACCGGACGCACCTGTTTCTCGAGGAGCAGGCCGGTGACGTCGTCGTAGCGGTACGCGATGCGCGCGACGCCGCCACGCGTGACCATCTTCACGCGGCCGTAGTCGTCGTAGGCAACCGTGTGCCGTGCCGCGCCCGCCGTGACGAGCGCCACGAGCCTCCCGCGGACGTCGTAGGTCGCGCTCATGCGAGCGCCCTCGGCGTTGCGGTAGGCGAGCACGCGGCCGTCGGCATCCGACGCGCGACTCGTTCGAAAGCGACCGTTTTCCACCGACGTGGAGGCGAGCCCCGCGCCGCCGTCCGTGTCGAGCCCGAGCTCACCGCGGACGGTGAGGGCGACCCCTTCGTGAAAGCTCGTGCGCGCTTCGAGCACGACGTCGAGAGAGGACCGCGTCGCGGTCGCCGTGCTTCGTGCACCGGCGAACAGCGCGTCCACGTTCAGCGACTCGACGTCCCCTGCCACGAGATCGCGCTCGTAGGACGTCGTCCGGCCGATGGCGGCCTCTCGCAACGCGAGCTTCGTCGCGGTGTAGCCGAGCGAAACGCGGCTCATCGACGCGAGCGTCGCGCCCGTGCCCGAGACGAGATCGACCGACGCCCGGCGGCTCGTCACGGTGGCGTCGGCATCCTCGACGACGTCGATCAGCGCGTCGGCGCGGAGAAGGCCCGGTAGCCCTGCATCGAGGTCGGCATCGCGGTACGAGAAGCGCGCTGCGGGCGAGGCCTCGGTCGACGGACCGACCGAGCTCCACGTGCTGGCGAGGCGCTCGTGGCCGTCGTAGCGAAATGCGCGGGAGCTCACGAGAATGCCGTGGCGCACGGTGAGCGCGAGCAGCGCATCGGTGACGCCGTCGCGTGCGGTCACCGAAGACTCGGTGCCGTCAGGCGTCCTGAGCGTGGTCGGCAAGCGCGTCGCAGCGTCGCGTACGACGCGCGTCGAGCCGCGACCCGCGTGGCTCACCGTCTCGACGAGTCCGTCGTCGGTGTACGTCACGTCGGTGTCGACGAGCAGGCCTTGCGCGCCCACGCTCGCATGCGACGTCGCGAGCCCGCGCGCGTCGTGCGTGGTGCGCTCTTCCTCGTGGAAATCGAGGGTCGCATCGGCGTGATGGCCGTCGCTCGTCGTCGTCGCGGCGATGCAGGCGAAGTGATCCTCGAAGGCCGGAAGCGCCTCGTAAGTGGTCGTTGTCGTGAGTGTGCCGTGAAGATTTTCGGTGACCGTCTCGGCGGGGCAGAAGAAGCGCTCGAACCGCCGCGTTTCGGAGACCTTGACGACGCTGCGGGTCGCGTCGGCGCCCGCGCCGTTCGTCGCTACGAGAACGCCGTGGCCGCGTTTGCGAATGCGAAAGGTGCGCACGCCGAAGGGCGAGAGAACGTCGTGCTCGGTGAAGCCGATGCGCGTGACGCCTGGAACGCGCGGGTCGGTCTGCTGCTGGCTCCGTTCGAGCGGGCCCGTGTCGTCGTCGTGATCGAAGGCGACGTGGGTCTCGGCGCTGTCGGTGCTGTCGCCGACGGCCCCATACCCCGTGACGTGAAAGCTGTGGCCGTGGAGGTGCGCCTTCGCAAATGTGTAGCTGCGCGCGACGGACCCTTCGCCGAGGGACGTATGGGTCGCCGTCGCAAGGACGACGCCGCGCTCGGGAATTTGCGCTTCGACCGGCGCGCGGCCGTAGGTCAGCGCGATGCGGTTGCCGCGTCCGTCGTCGATCGTCGCGAGGAGGCCGCGGCCCGGTGAATCGAGGCGAACGACGTACCCGGCGGCGACGCCCGCGCGGCGCCGGAAGAACGCGACTTGCCGATCGCCGGAGCCCGTGAGGTCGGCCACGAAGGGCGCTTCGAGGCTTCCGTCGACGCCGTGAAAGCCAGGGACGTCGAACGCGTCGAAGCTCGCGCCGGTGTTGAGATAAAGCCGCACGGCGCCGGCCTTGGCGGCGACGACGTCGGGGAGCCCGTCTTCGTTGGCGTCGAGGAACGTGAACGTCGCCGAGTCGAGATCGGTGACCACGCGGGGCACGCCCGTCTGCCGCGCATCGCGAAAGAGCAGCGTCGCCGGCGCCGAGCCGTCGAAGAGGCCGCGTCCCATGCCGGCCCACACGCGAAGCGTGCCGCCCGTGCGCTCGACGACGTCGGCGATACCGTCGCCGTTCGTGTCGGCGACGACGAAAGCGTCGCGCCTGCCCGACGACGCCGTCGGTGATCGCACGACGTCGTGAAGCGACAGCACGCCCGCGTCGGCGCCGAGGCGGGCGACCTCGAGAGTCGTGCCTGCGAAGCGGACGAGATCGGGGACGCGGTCGCGCGTGACATCGGTGAGCTCCACGCCGTGCCCTAGCTCCCACGCGCCGGGAATCTGCACCTGCGCGGCGGCGACCCCGCTCCGCAGGCACGCCAAGAGCGTGGTCGTCGACGACGCCGCGTCGACACCGCGCGCGATCTGCGTGACGAAGGCGACGGGCTCGCGGAGCACCAGGCTCGGCACCCACGTGAACGCACGCGGCGTCGCCGTTGCGCCGAGGGTCGGTCGGCACGGCCCCGCAGGAACCGACGTGAGGTCGGGGGGCGCGACGTTCTCGAAGCCCGAGGCGCGCCGAAGCGAGAGTCCGAGCGTCGTCGCGTTCTCGACATCGACGCGGCCGTCGAGATCCCAGTCGACGAGCGCGACGCGCCCCACGACGGCTCCCGACGGGCCCGCGTCGGCGAGGGCGTCGAGGGTCGTGTCGCGCACGGCGGCGGCTTGGGCAAGGGCGTTCGATCCGTCGCCGTAGCTCACGCGAAGGAGCGGCTCGCGCGCGCCCGACGCGAAGACGCGGCTGAGGGTCGCGATGCGGAAGCCGACGCCGCGGTCGTCTCTCTCGTAGCCGACCTCGTACCGGTACCGTTCCGCCCACGCGCCGTCGGCCAACGACGCGTTCGTCGCGTCCATCACGACGCGTGCGACGCGGCGGTCGAGCGTCGTGCGAACGCCGGCGCGGTAGTCGACGAACGGTGTCGTCAGCGGGTCGTATTCGAACCGCACGCGCGTCACGGGGGTGCGGCTTTCGTGGCCCAACGTCATCGACGTCAGCAGCGGTCGCGTGCCGGGTCGCGCGTCGTAGGCGAACCGCGCCTCTTGCCCCGTGGGCGTTCGGACGTGCTCGAGCAGCCACATGAACGTGCCGCCCGCGCCGGGCATGCGCGTGGTCGCGCCGAACGTCCAGCGCGAGCCGTCGGGCAAGTACGCGACGAGGGCTTCCCCCTCTTCCCGCACGCGCACGGACGACCCTTCGCGATGGCTGTAGAATGCACCGTCCTCGCCGCGCGCCATCGGCCCGAAGGGGCCCGTGAGGCCGTCGTCGGACGTGAAGGTCACGTCGCCTACGTCGCGGAACCGCACGAGGGCGAGCGACGTCGCGAAGCCTAAGCCCCACTCCGAGAGCCCTTGCCCCGGCGAGTAGACCGGGGCGATGGCGATGGGAACGGAGACGCGCGCATCGGGAAGCGAAAGCGGCAGCGGCCACGAGAGCGCGCCCATCGCCAGCCCTTCGGCGCCGAAGGTCGTCGCCGCGAGCGTCCCGGTCACCGAGCCGCGGGTCGGCGCTTCGATGCCCGGTGCAGCCGCCATCCCCGCCGCCGAAGCGGTGGGCAGCGTGGCGAGGGGCGTTGCGGCGAACGTCAGCGCAACGAGAGCGAGCGTTCGTGCGATGCGCGAGGTGCTCATCAAAACCCCGTCGACGCGGTCGCGCCGCAGGACGGGATCCACGAGAGCGTCTGCGACGTGGTGCGGGTCTGCACGCGGAAGGCGAGGTTCAGCGCCTGCACGCCCGCGAGGCGCGTCGGCGATGCGTTGAGGATCGACCGGAGGCGACCCGTCGGAATCGAGACCGTGCCGAAGGGGCTGAGGCCCGACGCCGATGCGTAGTCGCCCGGAAGGCGCGACGATTCGTCCTGGAGCCGCGAGACGGCGAGCGCGGGCGACCCCGCGAGGAGCTTGAGCGTCGCGGTGCGCCCTTCGAAGCCGAAGGGGTCGCCGACGGACGGTGCCAGCGTGAGCGTGCGCGGGCCGCTCTCGAGGGGGAACGTCTGCAGCTTGTCGAGGCCGACGCTGAGCTTGTAAATGCCGTCGACGATGCGCGCGTCGGCCTCGTCGGGCATGGCGGCGTAGAGCGCCATCGCGGTGACGATGGGGCGCGTCTCGAGGCACGTCAGCGCGGCGCCGTAGAGGTCGCTCGCGTAGAGATCTTGCGGGAGGATTGCGACGCTTATCGTGGCCGGAGCCGTCGTGCCTGCCGCCACCGGGCCGCCGATGGCGTTCCAAACCTGATCACGTCGGGCGTCGGTGATGCGCGGAAAATCGGCGATCTGGTCGGCGACGTCGTCGCGCGCGAACGGGTTGGGGAGCTGCAGAATCACCGTCGACGACGAAACCGACGTCGAGGCGTCGAGGTTCGACTCGGCAATGACCGCCTGGAGCGCGGTGACGAAGTCGGCGGCCTTCCGAATGCCGTCGATGCCGGGTGCCGTGAACGGGGTCGCGAGCAACCGGTCACGGGCCGCCCGCGTGACGAAAGCCGCTCCTCCGCTTCGCGCGAGCACGCCGCGAATGGCCGGGTGGCGAACGTCGATGAGGGGCTGGAGGTACTCTTGAACGAGGCGGCGGAGGTCGCTCATGTCGGTCGCGATCACTTCGTCGTCGACGTTCGCGATGGCCCACTGCGCGAGCGTTCGTGCGCCCGCTTTCTGCCCCGTCGTCCCCGCAATCGACGCGTCGATTCCGGCGAGCTCGGCGAGGATGCCGGCGCGATCACGCTCGAGACCACGGAGCTCGATCGTCCGCTCGAGGCCTCGCACTACCTGCGTCGTCCAGAGGTCGAACCACGCTTTCGCGCCCGGCGGCAAATCCGTGAGCGTCATCGCCGGCGACGTCTTCGCGAGGGCGTCCGAGAGCTCGGTCTGCGCGAGAGACTGAAGGTACGCCGCGTCTTGCGGAAGCAGGCGCCCTTGCCCTTCGACGGCGCGGCTCGCCGTCGTGAGCCGCGCGATCGCGGACGCCATCGCCGCGCCCGCGGCCTCCATCGCCGCACCCCGCGGCACGAGCCTCGACGCGGTGACGTTGAGGGGCGCCGCGCTCGCGGGCACGCAGCCCGCGGCACGGACGTCGTTGGGCATCAGGAAGACGTCGACGTCGGCGACGGCCGCGTCCCCGCCGGCGATGAGAACGCTCGTGCCGGTCTCGCGAACGACGCGAATTTCGAGGGCCTGCGCGATGTCGCGCTGGTCTTTCGGCATGACGACGGCGAGCAAGCTGCCGACGGGCGCGGCGGGGACGGGGACCTCGCGCGACCGCACGCCCACGTTGAACGCGAGCTGCGTTTCCGCTTGTCCGCCTAGCGTATTGCTCGTGGCGTTCGCGTCGTCCGTCGTGCGCCGCCACTCGGAGCCGGTGCAGGCGCTCGCGCTCACGGACGCGCTCCCGAAGCCAAAGCTGCCGCCGGCCGACGCGTTGATGCAGATCTGCTGCGACGTGAAGCGCGAGCTCGACTCGCTCTCCGTGTGGCTGCGGCTTACGGTCTGCGCGCGGTAGCCCGACGCCGACTTCGCGAAGGTGAACCCTTCGGGCCCCGTCATGGGCGACTGCGTGACGTCGATGAACGCGCCGTCGGGCCCCTTCACGCGCGAGAGCGCGCACGTGGGCGACCACGCGTTGGCGACGGTGAAGCGGACGACGTCGCCGCGCTTCGCGCTGCCGGCGAACGTGCCGAGGGTGCCGACGTTGCGGTTGTCGCCGCCGGCTTGGGCCGTGACGTTCGCCGACGAGAGCGCGATGACCGCGCCGGTCCCGAGTGGGAAGACCGTATAGGCCTCGCCGCCGCGCCCGGGAACGCAGGTGTCGAACCGCACACGTAGCTCTGGTCGCGCGCGGTGCGGACTTGGTAAATCCACGGTCCGCCGCAGACCTGCGCGTCGGGCGACGCTCCCGCCGGCCAAGCGAGCATCGCGTCGGTACAGACGGGAGCGCCCGCGCCGAGCGCGTCGCTGCCGCGGCCGACGGCATTCACCTCTGTATCGACCGCGGGGGCGGACGCGCAGCCGGCGACCGTGGCGAACGCCGCGACGGAGGCCGACGCGGCAAGGGAGGAGAGAAGCGAAGAGACCGACAGACGGCGGCGGAGAGTCTTCATGGGGTACCCGCCCCATGGCAATGGTCGTGCCCGCCTAGGGCGCGCGGGGAGCACCGCGATCGCCGCAAAAACGCCGCGTGGCGCGCACGCGCACCCAAAGCCTAGGCGCCGGGTGAGATCGCGTAGCTCCCACCGAGGGAGCCGCGCGCTCCCACTGTGTCGGGTCGCCATGCACTCCTTCGAGACGCCGTGCTAAACGCCAGCCCCATGCCGCTCACCGACAGCCTCAAGAGTCAGCTCACCTCGCTCGTCGCCTCGAACCGCGTCGTCCTCTTCATGAAGGGCGACCGCCGCTCACCCATGTGCGGCTTCTCGGCCACAGTCGTCGGCATCCTCGACGAGCACCTGCCGAGCGCGTCGGGCTACGACACGGTGAACTGCCTTGCGAGCCCCGAGCTTCGCGACGGCATCAAAGAGTTCTCCGACTGGCCCACGATTCCGCAGCTCTACATCGACGGCAAGTTCGTCGGCGGCTGCGACATCGTCCGCGAGATGCACTCCTCGGGCGAGCTTGCGAAGCTCATTGGCGGCGCATCGGCTGCGGCCGCACCCGCGAAGCTCCCCACGATCACGCTCTCCGAGAGCGCCGCCAAGGCCTTCCGCGACGCGACGCCCGACGACGGCGACAGGCTCCACCTCGCCATCGACGCGCGCTTCTCCCACGAGCTCTTCTTCGGACCGGTCGAAAAGGGCGAGCTCGAGGTCGTCGCGAACGGCGTCACGTTCTTGGTCGACCCGCAAAGCGCGCGTCGTGCCGACGGCGTCTCCATCGACTTCGTCGGCGGCGCAAACGGCGGCGGCTTCAAGATCGAAAACCCCAACGAGCCGCCGCGCGTTCGCTCGCTCACGGCCCGCGAGCTTCGCGCGCTCATGGACAAAGGGACGAAGCTCGAGCTGTTCGACGTTCGCACGCCGCAGGAGATGGCCATCGCGCGCATCGACGGCGCGCGACCCTTCGACAACGCCGCCCGCGACCACATCGCGCGCCTCGCCGACAGCGACAAGGCCGCGACCCTCGTCTTTCACTGCCACCACGGCGTCCGCAGCCGCACCGCCGCCGAGAGCGTCGTGGCCCTAGGCCTCCGCAACGTGTTCAACCTCGAGGGGGGCATCGAAGCCTGGTCCTCGACGGTGGACGCAAACGTTCCGCGTTACTGATCGCGCCCCCCCGAGCACTCGAGTAATTCAACCAGCATGTCCTCGCACCCGACCGACTTCAAAGGCTCCATCACCGACGCCATCCGCACGGCCATCGAGGCAAAGATCGACGGGGCCGTCGTCGAGGTTACCGGCGGCGGTGGCCACTTCTCGATCGCCGTCGTCTCGAAGGCGTTCGAAGGGAAGGGGATGGTCGACAGCCAGCGCCTCGTTTACGGCGCCATCGCGCACCTCATGAAGGGCGATATGGCTCCCGTTCACGCCGTCGACAGCCTCAAGACGCGCACGCCGTAATCGCCCCTCGAAAGCAGACGCCGATGCTCACTCTCCATTTCGTTCGCCACGGCAACACGGAGCAGAGCTCCGACGGCGTCTTCTGCGGCGATCTCGATCCGCCGCTCACCGATACGGGGTTGGCCCAAGCCGAGAAGCTCGCGAAGTTCACCCAATCGCTCAAGCCGACGGCGCTCTACGTGAGCCCCAAGCTCCGTGCACGCATGACGGCGGCGCCCACGGCGAAAGCCACGGGGCTCGAGCCGCGGATCTTCGATGGGCTTCGCGAAATCAGCTACGGCTCGTGGGAAGGTCGTCACGAAACCGAAATCGCCGAGAGCGAGCCGAAAGAGTACGCGGCGTGGGTGGGCGACCCGGCGCTGGTCTCGCCGCCGGGCGGCGAGGGGGCCTTCGCGATCGCCGCGCGCGCGCTCCCCGTGCTCATCGAAATCAAGAAAGCCCACGTCGAAGGTCACGTCATCGTGGTCAGTCACAAGGCCACGATCCGCGTGATGACGTGCGCGCTTCTAGGCCTGCATTTAGGCCGCTTCCGCGATCGCGTCGGCTGCCCCACCGCCTCGACGACCACGTTCGAATTCGGCAGTCGCGGCGCAATGCTCATTAGCCTCGGCGACACGCACTACTTGGGATAATGCTCGGCGCGACCGGGGGCCTCATCGCGATGCAGAAGCTCGTCATCGACGGAAATACGTGGCTCTTCGCCCTCACGGGGGCGGGCGTTTCGGCCGAGAGCGGCATCCCCACCTTTCGCGGCAGCGACGGCCTTTGGGAGAACCACCCCGTCGAGCGCGTCGCCTCGCCCGAAGGCTTTCGCGACGACCCGGCGCTCGTGTGGCGCTTCTATTCCGAGCGGCGCAAAGCCGCGAAATCCGTCGCGCCGAACCCCGGCCACGTCGCCCTCGCGAAGCTCGAAGAGGCGATGGGCGACCGCTTCCTCCTCGGCACGCAGAACGTCGACGGCCTCCATACGCGGGCAGGCAGCACGCGTGTCGTCGAGATGCACGGCAGCCTGTGGAAGACGAAGTGCTCGTCCTGCCGCCGTGCACCTTTCGACGACGCCGAGGTCTACGACGAGGGGCATCTCCCGGCGTGCAGCACCTGCGACGAGCACGGGCATTTCGCGCTCCTTCGGCCGGATATCGTCTGGTTTGGCGAGATGCTCGCCACGGAGAATCTCGCGCGCATCGACCGCTTCCTGTCCGACGGCGCGAAGCACCGCCTCGTGTTCCTCGCCATCGGCACGTCGGGCGCGGTCCACCCCGCGGCGACGTTGGTCGATCTCGCCCGCGCCCGCGGCGCCGAGACGTGGCTCGTGAACCTCGAGCCGCCGGCCAACGCGCAGCGGTTCGAGAACACGCGAACGGGAGCATCGGGCGAGATCCTCCAGACGCTTTTCGATATTCGGTAATCGCCGCTTATTCGCCTGCCCACCGCTTCGGCCGCGTTCGGAGATCTCTCACCGCGAGGGCGTCGCACCAGGCCATGAACGCCTCGCGCGGCACGCCGCGGTGGGCAAGGTCGGCGACCCCTTCCTTTAAAGGCGCGTCGAGCCTCAGCGTCGCAAGCTTCTTGTAAAGCTCGGCCTCTTTGCGCATCGACGCGAGCGTCGCCCCAAGGCGCTCGGCGCCGCGTAGCTTCACGCGCCACACCGCCGGATCGTCGGGAATCGCGTCGACGGTTTTGTACTCCATCAAAAGGGTCGAGGCTCCCCGCTCGCCGAATCCGGGAATGCCCGGTATCCCGTCGGCCGTATCGCCCACGAGGGCGAGATAATCGGGAATGCTTGCAGGCTCGACGCCACGCACCGCGACGACGGCCGCTTCGTCGATGAGCTTCTCACGAAGCCTATCGACCTGGACGATGTGCGACCCCTTCACGACCTGCGCGAGGTCTTTGTCGGGCGTCAGAATACGCACTTGCTCGAACTCGCCCGCGAAGCGCACGGCCGCCGTGGCGAGGGCGTCGTCGGCTTCGAGCTCGTTCATCGACCAGACGACGATCCCGAGCGCGCGCGCAGCCTCCTCTGCGCTGTCGAACTGTGCGTGGAGCTCTTCGGGGACGCCTACGTCGGACTTGTAGCCGTCGAAGAGATCGTTTCGAAACGAACGAATCGGGTTGTCGAAGGCGACCGCGATGTGGGTCACTTCTTCCTTTGCGTCGTGCAGCAGCGCGAGGAGCGACGAGGCGAGCGCGACGGTCGCCTTCACGTCGCGCCCGTCCGGCGCCTTGTGCCCCGGCCGCTTCGAGAAGTGCGCGCGGTAAAGCTCGTAGGTGCCGTCGACGAGGTGCAGGCGCGCGGGGCGATGAGCTTTCGTCACCCGCGCCACGGTACTACGACTCGTTACAGATTGATCACCGCGCCCGTCGCGCCCGTCTGCCCTCCCGGCGCCGTGTTGCCGCCGACCGTGACGCCGCCCGCGCCGGGCTGCCCGCCGCTGCCGTTGGCCGTGCAGACGTTCTTGTCGTTGCCCGTGCCGATTTGGAACGTGAGGTTCACCGTCGCCGACTTGCCGACGCACCCCGCGGGGCCGCCGCTTCCGCCGGCGCCCGGGCCGCCTACGCCGCCCACGCCGCCGTGACCGCCGGCGCCGCCGGGGCCGCTGTCGTCGCTGTAGCCGCCACCTTGACCGGGATCGGCGCCGAGGCCGCCCGCGCCTCCGCCTTTACCGTCGCCGCCGCGTCCGCCGTTCTGGTGGGTGATGACGTTCCCCTGAAGCGTGAGCGTGCCGGAGAACGACGAGACGCCGAAGCTCGCGCCGCCGCCTTTTCCGCCCGTTCCGCGTGCGCCGCCGCAGCCGCCCGAGCCGCCGGAGCCGCCGCCGCCACCGCTGTCGGCCTTGCATAAGAATAAGTAGGCGGCGCCGCCACCCGCGCCACCACCGCCGCCGCCGCCGCCGCCGTTGACGCCGGGTTGGCCGTCGCCGCCGTTGGCCGGGGCGTAGAACGCCGTCGGTGTGACCGAGCCTACGTTCGGCGCCGCGACACCGGCCGTGCCGCTCGCGCCGGCGCCACCGGGGGAGCCGGGCGTGCCTTGAACTCCAGGGGCGGTGACGACCGGCGTGCAGCCGTTCGCCGGGCCGCCGCCGCCGCCGGGCGCGCCGCCCGCGCCGTTGCCGCCCGCGATACCGGCCTGGCTGCCCGAGCCTGAGTCTCCGCCCTTGCCGCCGCACGCGCCGCACGACGAGCAGACCTGTGCGCCGCCCGCTTCGGAGCTGCAGTTCTCGCAACCGTTCGCGCCGTTCTTGCCAGCAACGCCGTCGTCGCCTTTGCCGCCCGAGACGCCGACGTCACCCATCTGACCGCTGGCGACGGTGATCGTATTGTAACGAACGAAGAACGTCGCCGTGCCGCCGCCGTGGCGAACTCCGTATACGCTCTCCCCCAAACCCGACGGCGTGGTCGCGTTAATCGACAATCCCTCGAGATGGGTATTCGCGTCCGAGGCGATCATCTCGACGACGGTGCCTGCATTCTGCAATACCGTATTGGCGGAAGACACGCGCTTGAATGCGAAGTTCGCATCGGCCGGATCGAAACCGCCATAAACGCTTACGCCGCTGACCATAGAGACGAGACCTTGGAACGTTTCGCCGGCGAGGCAGACGTCGGCGCCCTTCTGTTGCGCGAGCTGAATGGCGAAGGGGACCGTCTTCACGGGCGCCTGGCGCGTGCCGCCGGCGGCCGCGTCGGTGCCTGCGCTCGTGACGTAGACGCACTTCTCGGCCACGCCGTCGGTGCCGTCGCAGTTGTCGTCGGTGAACGCCGGATCGATGGGGTCGAGCGAGCCGGTTTTGACGCACGAGTATTCACAGCCGCACGGGCCCGTAAGCGGGTTGCCGTCGACGTCCCAGAGGTTCGTCGGGCAGCCGTTGGAGCAGTCTGGGCCCGTGTCGGGAGTGCCCGAATCTACCGGAAAAGAAGCGTCGGCGCCGCTGTCCGAGCCCGCATCGGGGTCGCCCGAGGTCGTGCCGCCGGTGGTGCTTCCGCCGCCCGTCGTCGACGTGCCGCCGGTCGTCGAGGTGCCTCCGGTGGTGCCCGACCCGCCGGTCGTTCCGTGGATGCCCCCGGTGGTGTTCCCGCCGCCGGTCGTCGTGCCGCCCGAGCCGTCGGTGTTCGTTGTCCCGTCGGTGCCGCTCTCCGAGCCGCCCGCGCAGCCCGTCCCGGCCGATGCCACGCACAGGAGCACGAGACACAGAGATCCGCCGACAAGCTCGCGCTTCTTCATTCGTATGCCGCCCCTTTTTGAAAACATGCCGCGTCACTCTCAATCCGCTTCGCAATCCACAGACGCGACGTCGCCGAGACACCCGGTTCTATCGGAAGCGGGTTAATCCGTCCCTAACGATTCGCGCATTCGCGAGTCCGGTGGCGCATTGGAGACGCGGGATGGGGAAATCATCAATGGAACGTGTTTCAACGCCACTGCCGAGTGTAGGTATCCCCATCGCAATTATGACGCTTCTCGTCATTGCATGTAGCAGCTCGGCAAATAGTGGATACAGCGGCTTCACCGATGCAGGCCCCGGTGGCGTAGGCACGACGGCGGGCGACGGCGGAGGCTCTTCTAGCGCGGGCGGCGGCTTCGGCGGCGAGGACGCCTCTACGGCGATACCTGCGGACGCCGCGTGCGCTTCGGTGAGCGAGCAGGGCGTCTCCACCCCCGTGAATCTCTATATCATGTTCGATAAATCGAGCTCTCAAGTGGGCACGAAATGGGATAGCGCCAAAGCAGGGCTGGGCGCCTTTCTCAACGACCCGAGCTCCGCCGGTATTCGCGCCGCGATCAACTTCTTCCCCCGCGCCAACGACGCAATCCCGGTGTGCGATCAACCCGCGTACAAGGCGCCTCGCGTACCCTTCGCTGTGCTCCCCGGCAACGCCGCGGCCATCAGCGCGGCCCTTCAGGCGGAGACGCCGAACGGCTTCGATACCCCTATCTATCCAGCCCTTGGAGGCGCCATCCTCGGCGCCATCGCCGAGGTGCAGGCGCGGCCGGGCGAGGCTGGCGCCGTTCTCCTCGTGACAGACGGCGAGCCCACAGGTCCGGCTCCGCTCTGCGGCACGGTGAATCCGGAGGACGTCTCGGCAATCTCTGCAATTGCCAGTTCGGGGCTCCACTACTCGCCGTCGATCAAGACGTTCGTTATCGGACTTCCGGGCGTTACGCCTTCGACCGTAAACGCAATAGCGGCCGCGGGCGGAACGACGAAAGCGTATATCGTCGCGAGCACCAGCATTCAGGCCGACTTCCAAAAAGCGCTTTCTCAAGTTCGCGGCCAAGCGCTCCCGTGCGAATTCGAGCTCCCCGCCAAGCTCGCCGACAAGACGTATACCTACGATCGCGTGAACGTCGCGTACACGAAGGCCGGGACGGCTGCGCCCGTCACGCTGCCTCAGTCGGCCGACTGCAGCGGCGACGGCTGGCGCTACGACAACGCGTCAGACCCGAAGCGCATCACGCTCTGCCCCGCGACCTGCGCCACCGTGAAGGCCGACTACGGCGCGAAAATCGAAATCCTCCTCGGCTGCGCGACGATCCTCAAGTAGCGCCGCGAACGGCCACGAGTCTTCGCCCACCCGTGACGCGAGCGTCGCGGGTGATGCCCCCTGGCGGCAACACCACGGGGCGAAAAATGACCCGCGCGATGCATAACCACTCGGTTTCGCACGTCTATCGCGCATACCCTGGCGCTGGCTCGGGCTTGGTTCGCCCCTTGCTCCGGCTGTCTGCCACCCCCTTCGCCCTGGAGCCTCACGCATGCCTCGAACGCTTAAGACCGTGATGACCGCCGCCGTCGTTGCGCTCGGATTCGTCACAGCTTTCACCCCTCGCGTCGCCCACGCTGGCCTCGAGGCCTGCGGCAACATCGACGTGCAGGCGAGCGCCACGTGCAAGGTCGAAGTCAAAGGCGGGTGCACTGCGAAGTGTACGCCCGTCACGTTCCAAGCGGCCTGCGCCGCGAAGCTTTACGCCTCGTGCGACGGCAAGTGCAACGTCGCCGTCGACGCAAGCTGCAATGTCGATTGCAACGCCTCGTGCTCGGCGAGTTGCACGAACGTCACGCCGCCGAAGTTCGATTGCAAAGCCGACTGCAGCCTTCGGTGCGACGGCGAGTGCAGCGCGGCCTGTTCGACCAATGGCAACAAGAGTCAGTGCGAAGCGTCCTGCAAGGGGACGTGCAGCGGTAAGTGCGAGGCGTCGTGCAACGTGACGCCGCCGTCGGGTGATTGCACGGCGAAATGCCAGGGGAGCTGCTCCGGCTCGTGCCAGGCGCGCGCGAACGTCGATTGCCAAGTTCAATGCCAAGCAGGCGGCTACGTGGATTGCGAAGCGTCGCTCAAAGGCGGTTGCGAAGCGCAGTGCACCAAGCCCGAAGGGGCGCTCTTCTGCGACGGGCAGTACATCGACACCGGCAACAACCTCGAAAACTGCATCGCCGCGATCAACTCGATCGTGCACATCAAGGTCGACACGTCGTCGAGCGCGAGCTGCGAGGGGAACAGCTGCCAAGCCGAGGCGTCGGCCACCGCCTCCTGCGCCGTCGCCGCGCCCGGAGGTCCCGGCGCTCCGCTCGACCCGCGCCTTTTCGTGGTCGGCGCCGGGGCGTTCGCCCTGTCGATAGCGCGTGCACGCTCGCGGTCGCGCGCTCGCTCGGACGCCCGCCGCGCGCCGTGACCGTCGCCCCCTCGATGACGAGCTGCGGCGGGTCGGAGGGGCGGGGATCTGCTAGTCTCGAACCTGTGTGGGTTCGAGGAGCAGCCATCCGACCGGTTCCGCCGTACGCCGTTCTCGAGGGGCGCGTGCTCGAAGCCGTCGAGCGTGATCTCGCAGGCGAGACCGACGTGAATCGCGCCGAGCTCGACG
>JANXMC010000359.1 GCA_025354825.1 Myxococcales bacterium | reverse complement strand
CTCATCGACTCGACGAGCGGCAACACCGGGGTCGCGTACTCGCTCTTCGGCGCGGCCCTCGGCATCAAGGTGCGCCTCGTGATGCCGTCGAACGTCTCGAAGGCGCGTAAGGACATCGCCCGCGCGTTCGGCACCGAGATCATTTTCTCCGATCCGATGGAGGGCTCCGACGGCGCGATTCGCGACGTGCGCCGCATCGTGGAGGCGAGCCCCGACAGCTACTTTTACCCCGATCAGTACTCGAACCCCGGCAACCCGAACGCCCACTACGACGGCACCGGTGTCGAGATCGGCACGGCCCTCGGCGACGCGCTCACGCACTTCGTCGCGGGCGTCGGCACCACGGGGACGATCATGGGGACGTCGCGACGCCTCCACGAGTACTCGGCCGCGCGCCTCGCGAAAGACGCGAGCGCCACACCGATTACGTGCGTCGCTGTGGAGCCCGATCAGCCCCTCCACGGCCTCGAAGGGCTAAAGCATTTGGCATCGAGCATTGTGCCGCCCATCTTCGATGCGACCGTGCCCGACGAGCGCATGGCCGTCGCGACGGAGGACGGCTGGGACATGTCGGACAGGCTCGCTCGCGAAGAAGGGCTGCACGTTGGCCACTCGTCGGGCGCCAACGTTTTCGCGGCGATCAAGATCGCAGAGCGACTGCAGGCCGAGAAGCGTGGCGGCTGCGTGGTCGCCATCATCTGCGATCGCGGCGACCGATATTTCGCTCCGATGAAGTGGGAGAAACGCTACATTTGGTAGTGCGATGGGCGACCTGCAAAAGCACCCTTGGATAGCGGGCAAGCTCACCATCTCGTCGGCCGCGCTGAGGAAGGTCTACGACGAAGCCAAGGCCGCCTACGCGCGCGACGAAGAGAGCTGCGGCCTCCTCGCAGGCCCCGCGGCCTCGCCGCTCTTGGTCGACGAAATCGTCCCCATGGAGAACCGCGCGAACAAGCTTCACGCGCTCGATCCGGAGACGTACCCGCGCACGGGCCGGATGTACTTCGACATCAATCCGATGCGCTTCCAGCGCGAGATTCACGAGCGCGGCGAAGCGAATCGCCCTGTCAAAGTGCTCTACCACTCGCACCTCGACGTCGGCGCCTACTTCTCCGAGACGGACGCGTCGGCTGCGACCATGGGGGGCGACGCGCCTTCTTACGATCTCGCCTACCTCGTCACGAGCGTTCGCAGCGGCGAGGTCGACGACCATAAGCTTTTCATTTGGGACGCCTCTCGCCGCACGTTCGTCGAGACGTCTCTCGAGGTCGTCGGGGCCGCGTGATGCGCACGCGCGCCTCCTCCTCGGCGAGGCCGACGAAGAGATTCGCGCCGCTCATGCTGTGCGTGATCACCGCCACCGTCGTCGTTGCATCTCCCCGCGTGGCCCGCGCCGATCTGCGCGATCTCGCGGCCCGCGTCGCCGATGCGTTCCGCCTCGCAGGCGCCGAGGTGAAGAGCTCGCCCACGCGTTTCTTGAACGACGACGAAACCGTCAGCGTCGTCTTGCCCGCGGGGGGCGGCGGCGCGTGCACGAGCGTCGCGCTCCTCGGCGCGCGCGGCATGAGCTTCCGCGGGCGGCTGTCGGTCGAGAACGACGACGAGCCGGTCGAAGACGGCCGAACGACCGGCGCGAGCGTCGCCGGCGCGCTTCTTCTCACGCGCTGTGGAGAGCCCGGCACGGCGCGCGTCGTCATCACGAGCGACGCCGGGCGTGGCGCCGTCGAGATCGTCATCGCACGTGCAAAAGGGCCGATGCCTACGCTCACGAGCGTCCTTCCAGAACGCGGCGGAAGCTCGCTCCCGCACCAGTTTCAGACCGAGCCCGGCGAGCTCCCGGCCCTCGTGCCCGCCTCCACGCGCGCCGACGTCGCCGAGGTCCGCGCACGCCACGACAGCGCCACCGTCGAGCCGCGCGCATCGATCGTCGCCACCGCGGAGGGCGCAGGCTCCGCGCCGATCGTCCTCGAGCCCGGGTGCCACCGCATCGAGCTCTTCGGAATCGATCTCCGCCCCCGCAACGCAGGCCGTCGCGGCCGCCTCGATCTCGACGGTGAGCTTCGCGACAGCGACGACGAGCTCATCGCGCGCGACCGCACCGAAGCCGCGGACGCGCGGCTCGAGGCCTGCGTCGGCGAGACGACGAACGCCGAGGTCTCCTACGTCGGCTCCGTCGCCGGCGCGCCCGTCGTGCTGACGCACGGCCGGTGGCCGATCCCCGCGCGCCTGCCGACCCTCTGGGGCAACGCCCCGCGCGCGCGCATGGCGTCGGCGCTTCTCGCGCGCCACGCGACGCTTCCTGATTCCGACGCCGTCTTCGTCGCCCAAGGGCCGTCGGGGTTGACCACCGTCCCCATCACCGTCGAACCGGGGGCTTGCTACATGGCGGTCGCTGCGATCACCCACGGAAGCGCACGCGGCCTCGGCCTTCGTGCGGTCATCGGCGCGCGCGAAATCGCCGACGAGCGCGGCGTCGGCGGCGTTGCCTCGGCGCTCGCCTTTTGCGCGGAAGAACGGGACGCCGTGCGCGTCGCGGTCGATGCGCGCGGCACCGCGCTCGCATGGGGGCTCGCGCTCTTCCGCGTGCAGGGCGCTGTCTGGGGAGGCGTGCGATGAAGGCCCGACATCGTCCTTCACACGCCGGCGCAAAGGTCGTCGCGTGGGCGATGCTTGTACTCTGCACGGCGTCCTGCGGGGTCGGACGCGCCCGCCCCGGGCCCGTCGGCGTCAAGGCGCCGCCAGCCGCGCCCAAAGTCATCGTCGGCGACCTCGACGCCCTCGCCGTGCTTGGCGATGCGCCGATGAAAGCCGTGCGCGCGGGGGCAGGGCAGGCGTCCGTCGTCGCGTCCAGCGTCGCGGTCGACGGTGAACGCTTCGGCGCGTTCGTCGAGATCCCCACCGACACGTGCCTCCTCGCCTACGCCCGCGGGGCGAGCTCCGTCGACGATCTCGACGTCGCGGCGTTCGGGGAAGACGGCACGCCCGTCGTCGTCGATGAAGGGCCCGACGCCCACCCCACGGTTCTCCTCTGCCCGCCGCACCCCGATCGCATCTACCTCGCAGCCCACGTCTCGAGCGGCGAAGGGCTCGTCACGCTCGCAGCCCACGCCGTGCCGCGCGAGCGCGCCGGCGATGTCGGCCGCCTCCTCGGTGCACGCGGGGGTGACGGCGACGGTCCGCGACCTGCCGACGCGTGGCCCGGCATCGACGACCAGGTGCGGCCGCACCGCTCGGCGCTCGGCGGCAAGTGGGAAGAGTTCCGCAAGGTCGCCGTCACCGTCGATCCGCGTGCTCCGACCTACGTGAACTTCTCCGTCGACGCCGATCAGTGCGTCGACGCCGTGGTGATCCCCGACGACGACGTGGGCCAGCTCGAAGTCAACGCGACCGACGGCGAAGGGCGCATTCTCGCGCGCGCCCGTGAAGGCGGCCGCACGCGAACGATCACCTTGTGCTCACCCATGAACGTGTCCGCGTCGCTCGCCATCCGGCCCCATGCGGGTCGCGGTCTCGCGGCGATCGTCCTCGCGCGCGCCCGCGGCGAGGTCGCTCGCGACATGGCCGAGCGTGGCGAGGTCGCGTGGACGGCCGCGACGCTGCCGCTCGACGCCGCACGCGCGAAGCGCAATCAAGAGCTCACGCGCGCGGGCTACGGCGCGCCGCGCTTCACGACGAACGGCCAGCTCGCCATCGGGCGTCGCGTCTCGGTGCCCCTCGAGATCGCCAAAGCGGCGCCGGGGTGCGAGCGGATCGACATCGTCGCCGGCGCGCCGCTCGCGGTCATCAACGCCAGCGTGTGGGACGAGACCGGCGCGCTCGTCGCGAGCGGGCAGGGGGTCGACGCCGTCACGATGTTCGCGTGCGCCCACGGCAAGGCGAGGCTCGACCTCGACGCCGAAGGGAGGCCCGGGCCGTTCAGCGTGCTCGTAAGGGGTGAAAAGTGGCAAAACAGCGCGTTCGCGCCGCACCCGTTGGCCGCCGCGCGGATGCTCGCGCGCGCCGCCGAAGGGCCGCGCATGGTCCACGAAGGCGCCCTCGTGTCGACGCGCGCCGTGACACTCGACGCCGCGCACTTGTCGGCGTGGGACGAGACCGTGGCTGCGGGCAGATGCCTCCGCGTTGCGGCAGGCGCCGAGGGGGACGGCAGCGGCCTCATGCTGCGAATCTTCGACGCCGCATCGTCCGAAGAGATCGACCGCTCCCACGCCGCCACTGCCGTGAGCGCCCGCGCGTGCGCGCTTGCGACCGGCGCCCGCGCGGTTCGCATCGAGCTGCGTGCGACCGGCGGCAAGCTGTTCGGCGTCGTCGGCGAACGCCTCACGCCAAACTGAAGTCGTCTTCATTGGATCGTCGCGTCGACGCCCGATCCGTAGTGCGGGCTTGGACGCTGCTCGTCGGTACGACCGCCGCGCGCGCAGCGAGTGAGCGGGCTACGTCGCCGGCTTCCGAAGAATGCCGAGGGCCGAGTCGGCGCGCTTTGCGTCGACGCCCGCCACGCAGACTTGCGCTCCGCGGCGCGGCATGAAGACGACGCGGCAGCGGCCGGCTGAGCCGGGTGCGAGGCTCGCGAACGCGAAGTCGAGCCCGATGCCGACGGCGGCGATGGCGATGCCCGCGACGAGGAGCGAGGGCGACGCGGCGCGGATGCCGTCGACCAAAAACGCCATGCCGATGTAGCTGCCGACGGCGAGCGCCAGCAGGCCGGCATAAAAGGCGACGCGCGGGTAGCGCACTTCGCGTGTGGCGCGGACGAGCGCTTCGCGCTTGATGACGACGTCGCGGTTCTTCAGCGTTCGCCCGAGGAGCTCGGTGCGCCACGTGACGCGAACGCCTTCGTCCGACAGAAGAATCTCGGCCGGCCTACGAAACGCGAGGGCGACGCGCATGAAGAGCGACACCGCGTGAATCGCGAACAGCAGCCCCGTAAGGCCGAGGACCGTGGTGAGCACCGGGCCGCGGGGCGCCGTCGCGAGCTCACCTTTGAGGCTCGTCGGCTCGGACTTCGCGACGGCGACCGCGAGGGCGCGGGCGAGCGCCGGATCGCGCGCTTCGAGGGCAAGAGACACCGCCTGCTTCGCCGCGACCTTCGAGGTCGACATCGCGAGCGCGTGGGCGCCGACGAGCGCTTCGCCGCGACCGAGCGTAGGAAGCTTCCGCTGATCGATACGCCGCACGCGGTCGCCGAGGGCGTCCCAGAGATCGCCCGCGCCGTCGCCCAGCGCGCGATCGAGCAGCGCCAGCGCGTCGAACGGCGTGTTGGTCGCGAGCCACAAAATGTCGTTCGCGATGCGGTCTTCGTCGTCGCGGCCTTTGGGCGGCGACTCGGCCAGGGCGTGGGCCCAAAGAGCCGCGGCGAGGGCGCGTTCGGCGTCGTCTTCGGGGCCGCGCTCGAGGATGGCGAGGGCGTTGCCGAAGGACGTCGCCGCGTCGTCGGCTGTGATCTTCAGCTCGTCGGCCTGGGCCTTCACCTTGTCGGGCGCGGCCCACTCGATCTTGCGATCTGTGGCCGCAGCCGTCGCGACGGTGCGCGCCAGCGCGGCGAGGTCGCTGAGACGGGGGTGCGCGGCGAGCGCCTCGAAGGCGCGGAGCTCTGCGTCCTTCGTCATCGCCCGCGCCCCAGGAGCTTTTCGTGCCGTGTCGCCCGCGATGTCGCCTGCCGTATCACGACGCCGACGATAGCAGCGTTGCCCCAAAGTTGGCCCGAACTTGGCGCGTCCAGTAGCGCGTTGAAGAGAGAAAGGCGGAAGAAATGCGCACGAAGGCGGAAGTCTTGAGCGAGCTGCGGGGGATGCTGAGCGACGTGTTTGCGGCGAAGGCAGCGGGGCAAACCTATGCCAAGCTCGCCCGCGCCCACGGATACGTAGACGGCTACATGCGCGCCCTCCTCGACACCGACATCGTCACGAAAGGCGAGCTTCTCGAGGTTGTCGGCGGCGAACGCGAGAAGGCGAGCGGACCTGCGCTTCGCCCCGTTGGCGCGATCGACGACAGCAGCAGCACCGTTCGCGCGGCCTGACAACGCGCGAGCTTGCGCGACGTCGCGAGATGCCGCGGGACAAACGTGAAAAGCGCGCGGTGTAGCCCGCGCGCTTCGTTGCATCCGTGACGTGTGGGATTCGGTCGTTAAGGCGTGACGAGCGCGACGTCGCCGTTGATGTCCTTCGTCGACGGATCGACGCGGCGCCAGAAGTTCGAGACCTGGTCGGTCCCCGGGATCGGCCGCGGGAAGAAGCCCGCGAAGAGGCCCGGCTGCGGCACGACCTTGACGCTCCACCTGTGCGTCTTGTCGCTCTGAAGCTGCCCGGCCGCGAGGCGCAGCGTGCCCGACGTCGAGTCCTGGTAAAGGATGCGCACGGTGCCGCTCGCGTCGACCTGGATGAGCGAGTCGTCGCCCACCACGTGCTTGCCGTCCGCGAAGAGCTGCCCGTCGATCGACGAGCCGTCGTCGACGATCTCGGGCTTCTGCGGGGCGCCATCGACAACCATCACGTACTGCAACGCCTCGCTGAGGCCGTTGACGTAGCTCACGTGCCAGTTGCCGTTGTCGGTGATGGCGAGCGACGCGCCCACGCCGACGTCGCCCGTGTCGACGGCCGTTCCGTTCGCGCGCGAGCCGGTCTCGCCGTCGAGGATCGTCGCGCTCCACTTGTCGCCGTCGCGCTGAAGGCCGACGAGGTTGCCGCGGATGCGGTCGTAGACGGCGAGGCCCATCCCCTTGGGGCCGTCGGCGAGGCTGATGTACGTGCCGAACGCGTTGGGGAACGAGTCGATCGTCGTCTTCGCCACAGCCGATCCGCACGCCGCGCCGCCGTCGATCGTCACGCAGACGCCGCCGCTGCAGTCGGACGGCGTGCAGCCAGTGACCGGCGTTTGGCAGGCCTTCGTCTCCTTCACGCACGTGTCGCCCGCCTTGCACATCGACGCGCGGCACGGACCGTCCTCATCGACGCCCGCGTCTTCGAAGGACCAGTCGCCGCCGGCCGCGGGCGCGGCGTTCTTCGCGCGCGCGAGCGTGACCTTCGAGCGGACCTTGCCGGCGTTGCCCGGCTCGATCGTGAGGAACGCAATCACGGGCTTCCCCGCGTCGAGCGTCATTTTGCCGTAGCGGCCGATGTCGGCGCCGGACTTCGACGACACCGTGTGGCTCGTCCAGCTGGTGCCGTCGAAGCGCGCGAACTTCAACGCGCTGTTGGTCGCGTCGTAGTAGCTGACCATCGGGTGGTCTTGCGCGTCGAGCCGCATGCTCGTCCAAAGGCCGACGTCGTCGCCGGAGTCGATCTCACCGCCGCGCCAGCCCTTGGGGTCGAATTCGGGGCACGTGCCGTCGGTGCGCGGTGCGGGCAGGCCGTCGACGGTGCGCCAACCGACTGCTTTTTTCCCTGAATCGTACGTGCCGACGACGAGGTCGCCGTAGGAGTAGCTCGCGCCGGCAGGCAGTCCGAGGTCGTTGTATCCTGCAACCCAAAGCGTGCCGTCCTTCGCCTTCGCGACCGACGTGTAGACACCGATGAGCCCCTGCGGAATCGCAGGCTCGCACGCGGTGTTGCAGTCGCCGCCGCAGCCGGTCTTGGGGGCGGCGGACGCCTCGTCGCCGCAGGAGCACCCTTGCGCCGTCGCGAGGACGGCGATGATGCTGCCGAGCGCGACGACCGCGCCGCGACCGCCCACGATGCGCGCAGCGGCGTGCACATCGGTGCCCACGCGCTGCCGACGGCGGGCGCCGACGGCGATCATGCCGGCCAAGATGGCGATTGCGCAGAGCACGCCGTTCGGGCCGTTGGCAACCGCGCTGCCCGGCGTCGCGCAGCCGCAGCCGCTTGCCCCGCCGAGGGTCGTGTCGGTGCGGCCGCGAATGAGCGCTTGCGACACGTGGCCGACGTTCTCTTCTTCGTCCTTCACATCGACGTCGATGGCCGACGCCGCGGCGACGTCGATCGTCGCGAGCTTCGCCATGTCCGTCCATGCGCTCCACTCGCCGACCACGCCGTCGAGTCCGGTGGTGCGGAAGCGGCCGACGAGCGCGGCGTCGGCGGTGACGTAGTCGAACGCCGAGACGTGAACGACGCCGTCATTCGCGGCGGGCATCTGCACGACCGGCGCGAGGACGTCGATCGTGAACGGCACCAGGGCGGGAGTAGCGTCTTCCGTGTCGGGCGCGCCGACGATGCGGCCCCAGACCTTGAGCGTGTGCTTCCCCTGGAAGAACAGGTACGCATTGTGGACCGCGACCTCGCGCGACGGCGACCAGGCGCTCCGCGTCCCTTCGTCGATGGCCCACGAATATTCGACCGATTCACCCGCAGCGGCGTTCTTCGCGTCGAACACCAGGTCGAGCGTCGGGAGAAGCTCGGGGCGCGCCGTCGCGAGGCTCAGCCCCGCGGCGTTGACGGCCTTGCGCACGAGGCGCGCATCGGTCTGCACTTCTGCGACGGCCGACGTCGTCGGTTTGCCGAGCTTCGCGAAGATCGCGAGGAAGTCGTCCGTCCCCTTCGAGAGCTTGCGGATCCCCTTCTCGGGGATCGTCAGCTTGAGGCCGAGCGACGAGAGCGCGCCCGACAAATCGATCGCCGAGAGCGAACCGACAAGCTGCCCCGAAAGCCCCGAGACAACGCCCGCGAGCCCTTGCGCGATGATCGTCGGGTTCTCCGTGAGCGGCTCGTTGTTCGTGATGACGGGGTTGTTGAGAACGAGATCGCCCAGCACGGGCAGGAGGCCGCCGTTCGGGTTCTTCACCGGATCTTTCGCCGTCTGCAGATTCACCGGAACGATGATGTCGGCGGTGAACGTAAAGGCGCGCGCGTAGCGGTCGTAGGTCCAGACGTAGAAGTCGACGCTGAACTTGTTGAGCGTAATTTGAAGGAGAGGATCCTTCGCGATGTCGGTGCCGCCGCCGAGCTTCAGAATCGGCGCGGTACCCGGACGGGTCGTAATCGCGAGGGACGCGGGTTTCTGCTCGAAGGCGAGATTCTTCAGCGACGGGATCAGCGCGCTGACGAGACCGCTATTGAGCTGTTGAACCGTGTCCGTCGTGATGCCGAGACAGAGCGTGCCGCTCTGGTAGAGGCTGCCGAGGGCGTGGTTCAAAAAGCGACCGGCGAGAGCGATGCTCACGTCGGGGCCGGGGTCGTTTGCCGCGCCAACCCAGTCGACCGGTTTGTCGGCGAGGAGCTCGTCGGGGATCGGAATTCCCGTCGGCATGTCGTTGACGAAGCCGCCGGGGACGCACTGCGAAATCGGCATCGGGTTCGCTCCGCCGAGCATGCCGATCGTCAAGCCGTTGGGCGTGTGGCCGGGGTAGCCGATGTCGTCGGCCTTTTTCGACGGCGCGGGGATCGCGTTGCCGCCGGCGGCGAGATTAAAGTCGATTTCGCTCTTCGCACCCGGCGCGAAGCCCGAGAGCAGCGAGCCCACGTCCATGTGGCCGTCGAGACCGAGCGCCATCGGCATGCAGACCGCGGGCTGCGACACGTACACGCACGTGGCCTTCGTCGGGTCGGGATCACTGAGCTTCGCGCCGTCCGGGCACTGCCCCGCGGCATCGGGCTTCGTGCAAAGAATGCCTCCCAGCGCGCCGGTCACCTGGCTGGTGAGCGTGTCTTTCAAGAAGGGGAACGCGAGATCGACGAAGCCGCTGATGGCGGGCTTGCAGGCGAAGTCGAGAATGCCGCAGTCTTTGCAAATCTGGAGATCGTCGCGGACGATCGTCAGGTCGATCGTGGCATTGGGCAAATCGGCTTTCAAATAGCCGTCGCGGGGCGAAATCGTCTCTTTGACGAGGGGGAGCTTCACCGAGATTGGGAAGTCCTTCCACGTGAAGTTCGGTTTGCCATCGCTGCATTTGCCCGTGCCGACGCCGAGGGCGAGGTCGCCCAATACGGGAATGTTGATCGGGAGATCTCGAATACGAATCGGGATCGTCCCCGTAATCAGCAGACCCTGTTGGGCCTTTTTGTCGACGCCGCTCGGGTCGGACGCGATGATCGAATCGAGGTGCAGCTTGGCATTCCCGATTCCTATTTCGGCGACGCAAAGTGGGGGGTCGGACGTCTTGTTGGGGCCATTCGGACAGATGCTCAGCGTGCCCGTCGACTTGGGAACTTCGAACTCGATGACGCCTCCGCTCGTTCCGCCTCCGATGAGGTTGCCCGCGAGGCCGGGGAGAGCGCCGCCGAGGAAATCGAGCCCGGGCCGTGTGACGCGGACAGACGCCGCATTCTCGATGAGGTCCTTCTTGGGGAAGCCGCCCGGAATCGGCTTCATCCCGCATCCGGAACAGCCTCCGGAGCCGCCGCCGGCGCACGAGACAACCATCAAGAGAATCACTGCCACGAGGAGCTGGCGCGCAAACGTTCGAGACATGAAACCTCCGGCCACGACGAAGTCAGCCGATCGACAAAAGCCCAGACACACGCTCTGCACCGACTACCGAATTGCGATATCGGAGTTGCTCGAGAGCGGACTCCTGATATCGCGCTGCGGCGGCATCGACGTGCAGAACGTGTAACTTTACGGGGGCTATCCGCGTCAATTCAAGCCGCGATGCGGCTATGAAGACGCTCTTTAGACGAATGAATGCCCGCGTCGTGGGAGGCGCTGCGCGATGGGCGCAGCGTCGACCGATCAGTCAGCGCCGGCGTCACCGGCGGCCGCGCCGCCGCCGTTGCACTGCTTGATCGACGCGCCGTCGTGAATCTTGATGGCGGATGCTGCGAACGTGGCCGCGAGCCAATACGAGTCTTGGCAGCCGCCGGCGCTGTTCGTGGTGGAGCAGTAATCGCCCTTCGCCGTGATCGCCCCCGTCGCGCCGTTCACGCGCGCGCAACCTTTCTGCTGCGTATTGCCCGTGAGATAGCCGCAGAGCGTGCGGTTCTCGAGGTCTTTCAAGACCACCGTGTCGGCCTCTTCGAGCGTGATGTAGCCGCCGAGGGCGCCGGCCGTCTTCCACGTTGCGCACGTACCGCGAAGCTCGTCGCAGGTGTTGTTGAGCGCCTTCGTGTTGAACGAGCCGATGCAGTCGCCGCCTTCCGAGACGGTGACGTCACGGAAGTTGCCATTCGAAATAGGCAGAAGAATGATGTTGTTGGGGTCGCCGTCGATGTAAATCGGGATATTGAGCTTGGGGAAGTTCCCCGAGGGCGTAATCTTGTTTCCGTCGATCGTAATCGGCATTGTCGCTGGGCCGAACTTCACGCCGTTGGCGGTGATGTCGTTGGCAAAGCAGTAGCCGAGGCCGAACGGATCCGTGCTGGGCGGCGCGCCGCCCGTGGTCATGATTTTGTTCTTCGTGTCGATGCGCATCAACCAGCTGAATGAGCCGGTGCCGCCCACTTCGCCGCACTCGGGGGCGTTGAGGTTGATGTTGCGCCCGACGACGACGTTCTGAATCAGCGCCTCGGCGAGGCCAGGCGGTGCGACGACGTTGAGCTTGCGGAGGCGCAAATCCCAGACGTCTTTCCCCTTGTTCTCGCCGAGCGGTTTGCACGTCGACGTGCTGCCGCACTTGGCTTCGTCGATGGCGCAGCCGCCGCCCGTGCACGCGTTCGTCGAGTCGTCGCAGGTGGCGACGGGGATGTCGCCGGGGGCCGTGGTGCACGGCACGCCCGGCGTGTTGGTGGTGCCCGGACTGTTCGACACAACCGGGTCGCTCGAACAGGCCACGATCAGCGCCGTCCCAGCCCCCACGGTTGCCACGGTTGCCGCAGCCATCCCCAACGTGATCTTGAAGAAAGAGCCCATGCGTTCTCCTCGGAGTTCGTAATCGCAGGCTCGATTACCTGCGTATTAGTTCCAGCGGGAGCCGATTCGCACAGCGAGCCCCTACGGAGACAGCCAGAGACGGCTCGAGACGACGCTCAGTCGACGAATGCGAGCTTGCCGCCGTAGTCGACAAGCGCCGCAAAGGCCTCGATTCGCGCGGAAAGATCGGCCTTCGTCACGCGTTCGACGCGCTTCGAGCCGATGTCCTCGACGCAGAATGACGCGAGGGCCGACGCGTAGAACATCCCACGACGCAACGCGTAGGGCGATGTCTCGCAATGACGCGCGAGATATCCCATAAGGCCGCCCGCGAACGTGTCGCCCGCACCGGTGGGGTCAACCACCTGCTCGAGTGGATAGGCGGGGACGAAGAAGACGCCCGTGTCGTCAAACAGCAGAGCGCCGTGCTCGCCGCGCTTGATGATGAGGCTCTTCGGGCCGCGCGCCCGAATATCGGCGGCGGCTTTTCGGATATTCTGAATGCCCGATAGCTCGCGCGCCTCTTCGTCGTTAATAACGAGGAGATCGACGCGCTTCAGGACTTTCTCGAGAGCCTTCGGCTCACCCGAAATCCAGAAGTTCATCGTATCGGCCATAATCAACTTCGGGCGCTCGACCTGATCGAGAACCTCGATCTGCAGCTCCGGGTGGATGTTGCCGAGGAGGACGAAGGGGCTTGTTCTATAGAGCGCGGGGATCTTCGGCTTGAACGACGCGAAGACATTGAGCTGCGTGTCGAGCGATGTGCGGCTCATGAGATCGTCCGCATAGCGGCCGTGCCAGCGGAACGTCTTCCCCTCCGCTCGCTCGACCCCCGTCGTGTCGATGCCGCGTGCGCGAAGCATCTCGATCGTCGACTCGGCGAAGTCGTTCCCCACGACGCCGACCAGGCGCGCGGGCGCGAGGAGGGAGGCGGCGATCGACGAGTAGGTCGCGGCGCCGCCGAGGACGTCCTTGAAGGAGCCCGAGGGCATCTCGAGGTCGTCGAACGCGATGGAACCAACCACGAGAAGGGAATCAGGCTTGAGCACGATGAGACCTCGAAGACGTCAGAGAGCGACAGAGAAATAACGGAAATACAGCTTGGAAAACGAGCGCGCGCGCCGGCTCGCGTTCACGCGCGAAGGAGCCACGAGAGGCGCGCCCGCTCCGCCTCGGGGAAGCGGTCGCGCGCCGTCATGATCGCGCCGTCGAGGGCGCGGTGCGCGCGGCTTTTCGTGGGGTCGGGGAGGGCGCTCGCCAGCTCGCGAACGGCAGCCTGCGCGAGGGCGACGTTGCGACCGAGCACGGCGAGCACCGCGTCGACGGAGACGGCGTCTTCGCTCTCGTGCCAGCAGTCGTAGTCCGTGGCGAGAGCGAGTGTCGCGTAAGGGAGCTCGGCTTCGCGCGCGAGCTTCGCCTCGGGCATGGCGGTCATGCCTATGACCGAAACGTTCCACGAGCGGTACAAAAGGCTCTCGGCACGCGTGGAGAACTGCGGCCCTTCCATGCAGACGTAGGTGCCCGATCGATGCACCCGCGGGCTTCGCGGCGACGGCGCCTCGGTCGCGGCGACGGCGCGATCGGCTGCGTTCGCGAGGGCGACGGCGAGGTCGGCGCAGACCGGGTCGCCGAAGGAGACGTGGGCCACGATGCCGTCGTCGAAGAAGGTCGACTGCCGGCGCTTGGTGAGGTCGATGTACTGATCGACGACGACGAGATCGCCCGGGACGATGTCTTCCAACATCGAGCCAACCGCGCTGACGCTCAGCAGATGCGTTGCGCCGGCTTTTTTGAGCGCGCAGACGTTTGCCCGGTAGTTCACCGTGGACGGCGAGTGGCGGTGCCCGCGGCCGTGGCGCGGAAGAAAGAGCAGGCGAACCGGGCCGCTTTCCAGCTCGAGAAAGCCCTCGACGATGCTGTCGCTCGTCGGGCCGTAGGGCGTTTCGATCGACAGCTCGCGAATGCGGGTGAGCCCTGCCATTTCGTACAGCCCGCTCCCGCCGATGACCGCGAGCGAGTAGACGGCGGACGACGCAGAGCGATCGGACGTGGGGGTAGCTTGCCGCTCCATGTTTGCGGCGACTCCTTACCCGGATTGGGCGCGGACTCCTAGAGTCGGCCGCTGCGAAGAAGCGCTTCTGCGAGCGGCGCGCGGCGTTCTCGGCGGGAGCGTTGCGCGACGATGATCGACCGGAGCTCGTCGAACGCCTCGTCGACCTTGTCGTTGACGACGAGGTAGTCGAAAAGCGCGTAGTGCTCGATTTCGCCCGTGGCGACGGCGAAGCGGCGCTGGACGACCTCCTCGGTCTCGCTGGCGCGCCCGCGGAGACGGCGAACCAGCTCTTCCATCGACGGCGGGAGAATGAAGACGCCTGTGATATCCGGCACCTTTGCCCGAATCTGGCGCGCGCCCTGGTAGTCGATGTCGAAGATCATCCCGCGGCAGCCCGGTGTCTCGCGGGCGCGGTCGATCTCGCTCAGCGACGTTCCGTACAGATTGCCGTGGACCTCGGCCCACTCGAGGAACGCGCCGTCGGCGACCAACCGCTCAAACTGCGTGCGGTCGGTGAAGTGGTAGTCGCGCCCGGACACCTCGTTCGCGCGCGGCTTTCGCGTGGTGTGCGAAACGCTGAAGCGCAAATCGGGAAAGCTCGTTTCGAGCTTTCGCGTGAGCGTCGTCTTTCCGGCTCCGCTCGGCGACGAGAGAATGAGCAGGAGAAAGTCGCTCGCGTGATAGCGCGAGCTCGAAGGCGCGCGCGTGACGTCAGAGCTCGAGTCGGAAGTAGGAAGGTTGCTGCTCATTCGACGTTCTGTACTTGTTCGCGCATTCGCTCGATTTCGGCTTTTACCTCGACGATCGAGTGGCTGATTTGCGCGTCGGGGCTCTTTGCGCCCACGGTATTAGCCTCTCGCGCCATTTCCTGAAGCAGGAAATCGAGCCTTCGCCCGATGGCTTCGGAACTTCGCGTGAGCTGAGCGAACTGCATGCAGTGGCTCTCGAGGCGTGTGAGCTCTTCACAGATGTCGACGCGCTCGGCGAACAGCGCGATTTCCTGTTCGAGGCGACCCGGATCGACCTCGAGCTCGGTGGCGATGCGCAGGCGATCTGCACGCTCGCGGAGGCGCTTTTTGTGTGCCTCGACGACGTCGGGTGAGCGCTCTCCGACGAGACGACCGAGCTTTCGAACCGTGTCGAGCCTGCGCGCGAGGTCGTCGCGGAGGGCCACGCCTTCGCGGGCGCGCATTTCGTCGAGGCTCACGATGGCAGCGGCGAAGGCTCCTCGCAGCGCCCCGCGAACGGCGTCAATCTCGCGCTCTACCGACGAGACGAAGAGATCGGGCACGGAGGCGAGCATCGCGAACGGGACGTCGGTGCCGGGGGCGATCTCGTCGCGCAGCTCGCAGAGCGCTTTGTACGCCGCGCGCGCGCGATCGCGGTCGATGACGGACGCATTGAGCAGGAGCCCCTCGACGCGCACGGCAATCTCGAAGCGTCCACGGGCGAGCTTCTCGCGGGCCGTCTGCTCGACGAACGCCGACAGCTCGCTCAGCTCGCGAGGCATTCGCACACGCACGTCGAGAAAGCGGTGGTTCACACCGCGGATCTCAAGCGCGAGCTTGCCCGCTCCGAGGGGCGCCTCGCCAATCCCGAAGCCCGTCATACTCCGCATGGGATATGCCCGAGGGTACAGCCCCTTTTTGCCGAACGCGACGCGAAAACGCGCGTTTCGGGAGGCCTGAATCGACGCTACGGCGAGGGCTGACGCACTTCGCCTAGAAGCTCAGACGAGGCCCTTTTTGCGGCGCGCGAGATCCATCTGGCGCTGGTATTCGATGTCCCACTCCCGCGTCCCCTCGCGGAGATTCTTGATCTGCGCGCGGGCTTCGGCGTCGAGCGCGAGGTCGGCGTTCATGTGCTTCTTGAAGATCGGCGCCATCTTGCGGCGAAGCTCGACGTCCTCGCAGTAGATCTCGTCGACGTTCTGGGAGTGGTGGAAAATCTCGACGACCTGATCGAGCAGGTAATCGAGAGTGTCGTCACCGACCTTGATCCCTTTTTCGTCCGCGACGAGGGCGCGAATGCGGTTCAAGTCGCCGTGGCCGCGGCCCGTTCGTTCGGCCACGTCCTTCGCGCGCTCGGTCACTTCGCGCTCGATTTCGAGGTAATTCTTGAGAACGGACTCGATGTCCTTCTCGACCTCGCGCGGCGCTCCGGACTCGATGTTTTCCGCAGCGAGGAGGGCGCGCACGACCTCGGTGGCGATCGGTTGCACCTTGCCGACGAAGAGCTTCATGGGCGCGGCACGCTAATCGCTATTCGCGCCGTGTGCGACCCAAAGCGCACCACTTACGGCTTCTTTTTACGCGGAGGCGGCGCAATGGACGGCGGGCGCTGGGCGGGCGGCGCGACGGGCTTGGGAGGTGGCGGAGGAGGGAGGCGCATTTCGCGCGTTCCAAGGTGAAGGCGCCGCATGACGGCCTTCTTTTGCCGCTCTTTGTACTTCGCGTGGGAGGCGTCGCCGAGCTCGTTCGACGTATCCGTCTCGCGGTCGACGAGCTGAAACTCGCAAATGACGAAGATGACGCCGCCGAGGGGCCACGCCGAAGCAGGCGCGCGCTCCAAAAGCCTGCGCGGCAGCCGCACCGGCATGTCGACGACGAAGTGCAGGACTCGGTACGACTCGGCGCTGAAGGTGTTGTCGCTCGGCGTGAAGTCGTCGGCTTCGGTCGACTGCATATCCGCGAGCATCGGCGATAGGTGCGCATTGGCGCCGCAGTAGCCGCGGAAGTTGAACATCGAGTTGATGCTCTGGCCGGGGACGACGTAGTTGAACGGAAAGAGCTTCTTCGTCAGGTACTGAATGACGGGAAAGATGTCGTCCGACGAACGCGTGACGATGCGAAATCGAAGCTTGTCGTAGATCTGCGCGGCGGTCGTTTCTTGTTTCGAAAGGAGCTTCGTATAAAGCGAATCTTTGTTCTTTCGCCCACCGACGAACTCGATGATCGGAAAGCCGCCGGCAAGCATGCTGCCGATGACCCGGTAGACCTTCTCTTCGACGATGTGAAACACCTCTTGGTCCGACAGCGGCAGCATGAAAAGCAGCTCGCGGCCGTCCAGGTGGTGGATGATGTGCATGCACTTGAGAATCGTGCAGGCGCAGGTTTGGCGATGGCCTCGACCCGCCGCGAGCAACATGAGCTCGGGAACGGTGAGCCGCTCGACGGGCTTCGGTATCGGGTATTCGAACTGCCGACGCAGATAGCCGATGGCCTCGTTTTTCGCGGCTTCCATGCGCGCAGCGTCGGCCGGATCGTCGGGCTGAAGCTCCTGCGCGATGAGGAAATCGCGGACCTCGGCGTCGTCAGCGAAGTTGAGGCGGTGCCAGTCGATGACCGAATCGCCTCGGAGAATCAGGCGAATCGCTTCGATGTCGGCGAGGGTCAGCTCTTCGAGGCGCTTTAGCCGGTCTTTCGGCTGGCTTTCGTACGACGTCATCGTTTCGAGAGCGGCAGCTTACACGCGCTGCCGAATGCCGCGGGCATCACGGCGGGTCGGCCGCTTGCGGTTCACCGAAGCGCGCTCAGGCGCCGGTGTCGATCTGGCCGCTCTGCTGCGAGAGCGCCGGCGTCGTCGCCTTGGTGGTGACGCGGCCGAGGGAGAGGGTGCCGAAGAAGATGCCGAGGGTCACGGCGAGGACTGCGAGATGGCCAAGGAAGGTCCCCGCGAAGCCGACGCAGGCAATGGGGAAGATGGCGGCCAGGTACCAGGGGGTCAGCTTCATGTCGTCCTCTCGGTTTCGGAGGAGGCGCGCTTCGGTTCCGAACCGCAACGGCCTCGCTCACACGCCACGTGGGATTGGACTTCCGAAGGCTCGGAGCCGCGTTCCACATGTAAGATAAGTTACGACACCCCTCCCAGACGGCCAAACTCTTACCGATTTGGGTGGAGGTAGATCAAGGGAAAGCGTTCAGGTGTCTTCGCAGAGACCGTTCCAGGACGCGCTTTCGTCGGGCAAACGTAATTTTCCGCGATTTCGGCGGCACCGCGTGGAAGGGCCCGTGACCTCGCCGTGGGATCCTGGCCGCAGGGTGCGGCCCGCGAGACACGTAGGTGCCCCCCGCAAGATGCCCCACACTGGACGCGCGAGAAGCGTTTGCGCCCGTGCTCCGAAGGTTGCGACGAAAATCACACCCCCTTATCGTGGGCTACGTGGCTCGGCCTTCCCCCTGTCGCCCTCGCCACGCGCGCGGTCTCGTTGGCGTCGTGCAGAGGTTGCAGCCGCTCGCGTGCGTGCGCGTGCTGCTCGCCGCCGCGGTGCTGGCCGCTTGCCAGACGGTTGATCCGGGGCCGAACTTCGTCGTCCCCGACGAGCGGTTCGACGCCGACTACTTCTTTTGCCACGTCGAGCCCGAGGTCCTCTTTGCGAAAAAGTGCGGCTCCGGCGACCCGGCAGCGGGCGACGCGGCGAACGGTTGCCACTTCAACGCGTCGGCCGTGAGCGGCATGGCCCTCGTCGACCATCCAGCGGTCGTCTGCAACGGCGACAAGCCTGCGGACCGCTCCCAAATTGGCACCGGCAGCGCCGCCCAGGCGAACCTCCAGGCGGCCACGTTGGTCATGAGCCGCGACTACCTGACGGCGCCGATCTACGTGCGGCCGACGGGGTCGAACCATCCGCGCGCGGTTCTCGCGAAGGACGATCCGGTGGTCGACATCCTCCGAACGTGGGCGCAGCAGCCGTGACGAGGGCACGCTCACGCGTCGGCGCGGTCGTGGCGTCGTTAGCCTTCGCCGCGGGCTGTTTGGGCGTGCAGGCAGGCCTCGAACGCGAGGCGCGTGCCGACGAAAAGGAGCCCGAGGCCTTCGCGCGGGTCATCGTCGACGCGGCCGATTTGCGCACCGGACCCGGCGTGTCGTTCCGCGTGCTGTTCGCCGCCCACCGCGGCGAGACGTTCGTTCTCGATGGGCGACCGGGCACCGGATTCTGGCTCAAGGTGACCACCTCCGACGGTCGCACAGCCTACATTTTAGGCGACGAAGTCCAGACGTTCTCCGTCCGTGACGGCGACGACGACGCCCCGTCGCGACCGGGTTTCTTCGCCCCGCCGCCCCTCGAGGGGGCCCACGGCGGCCTTGCGATTCTCGGCGGAATGATGGTCACGAAGGTCGCCGACGGATCGCGCCAAGCCTTCGGTTACCTCGAAGCGCGCCCCTCCATCGTCGTCCACAAGACCATCGCCCTCGAGGCCTTCGTCGGCGACGCGCTCACGGCCGACGGTTCGCAAATACTCTACGGCGTCGGGATGCAGATTCACTTGGCGCCGAGCTGGCCCATTTGCCCGTACGTCGGCCTAGGCGCGGGGGGGCTCAGCGTATTTCCCAATGCCGATTCGTTCGTGTTGAAACGCGAGGATCTGTACGTTGGCCGCGCCGGCGGCGGCGTTCTCTTTGCGCTCAAGGGGCGCATTTTGGTGCGTCTCGACGTGACGAACATGACGATCTTCAACGCCGACGTGTACCGAAATGGTCAAACGTATTCGGGCGGCCTCGGCGTCTACTTCTGAGAGGAAGCCTTCGATGGGACGCGCCACGCAGACCTTCTCCGCGCTTCTTCTCACGCTCGCCCTTGCGTCGTGCGTCACCGTGCGGCCGCAGGATCGCGCGGTGTTGGCCGACCCGGTGATGCAGTTCGAAGGCGACCCGCAGCAGGCCGCGGCCGTACGCCACGCGATCGAGAATCGCGAGGGCTCGATGGGAGGCGCGGGCGTCGCTGGCGGAGGGTGCGGGTGCAATTGAAGCACGCGCTTCGTGTTTTCACGGGGCCCGCGATCGCCGCGGCGCTCGTGATTTCGCCCGCGGTAGCGCGCGCGCAGGCTGCCGGCGTCGCGCAGTTCGATACGACGCATTCGCTGTATCACGAGGCTCCGACCAGCGGCCACATGACGGTCTACACGCCCGCGACGGACATCGCGGTGACGCCCGCCGAGTGGCTGACGGTCCGCGCGGGGTGGGAGGCCGACGTAGTGACAGGCGCGAGCGTCGCGGTGAAGGCCGGCGCGGCGTACAAAGCGACGAATGCCGGCGCCGACGTGATTACCCAGGCGAGCGTCCACGACGTGCGAAACGTCGGGCGCGGCGGCTTCACGATTGGCAAAGACGTCACCAAGCTCACCGCCGGATATTCGTATTCGACGGAGCACGATTACAAATCTCACGCGATTAACATCGGCGCGCGGACCGATGTCTTCGAGCACAACACGCAGTTCGAGCTCGCCTTCGCGAAGAACCTCGATCGCGTCTGCGACCGCGTGCAAGGGGCAGGGGAGCAGCCGCCGCGCTACCGCGCCCTCGAAGACTCCACTGGCTGCTTCGAGGCGACGAATCCGCTGCGAACGACGCGGGGCGTGGATCTCGACGGCTTTCAGGCGAGCTGGTCGCAAGCGTGGACGCCGGTGCTCGCGACGCAGGTGATTTTCACGTCGCAGATCATCAACGGGTTTCAGAGCAATCCGTACCGGAGCGTGATTGTCGGCCAGGGGCTCAAGGCGCAAGAGCACGTCCCCGACAACCGCGCGCGCGAGTCGGTCGCCGTGCGCGGCAACTGGTTCTTGAAGCCGCTGCGTGCGGCCCTTCGCGCGTACGCGCGCGGCTATTGGGATACGTGGGACATCAAGAGTGTGACCGCGGAGCTCGAGCTCGAAAAGTACTTCGGCGAACGCTTTCGGGCGACGGTGCGCGGCCGGTATTACGCCCAGAGCGGCGCCCTCTTTTTTAGCGACGACTACACCGGCGGCAACCGGCCGCTAGGCCCGAAAGGGCAGTATTTCACGGGCGATCGCGAGCAGAGCCCGTTCACGAGCATCGGTCTCGGGCTTCGCTTCGCCTATACGATTATGCCAAGCACGGGGCGTGTGATTGGCATTTTCAAAAGCCTGAAGCTCGGCGCAACGGCCGACGCGATGCAGTTCGATTATTCCGAGTTCACCCTCGGCGGCGAAGAGATCCGCAACGCTCGCGCGTACCTCTTCGGGCTCAATGTCTCCGCCGTGTTCTGACTCGCTTCGAGCGCGTTGAGGCCTTAAGCGCGCTCACGACTCTTCTTCGTTATCGCTGCCGCGCAGGCCGTGCTTCTTCGCAATGTCGTGGAGATGCTTGCGGTCCATCTTCGCCTCGCGGGCGGCGGCGCTCACGTTCCCCTGATGGCGCGCGAGGAGCCACTTGACGTAACGCTTCTCGAACTCGCCGTCGTACTTCGCGCGCGTCTCGCGGTAGCTCTTTCCGGGCTCGAAGTGGAACGCGCCTTCGCCGGGGCCGCCCGAGAGCGGAAGCGACACGAGGTTCAACTCGCGGCTTCCTGCGGCTTGGGACATGTAGACCGCCCGCTCGAGGATGTTGCGTAGCTCGCGAACGTTTCCGGGCCAG
>JANXMC010000342.1 GCA_025354825.1 Myxococcales bacterium | reverse complement strand
GCGGCCGTCGAAGAAGGCATCGTCCCCGGCGGCGGCGTCGCGTTCATTCGCGCCGGCAAAGTTCTCGAGTCGCTCAAGGCAAGCAATGAGAACGAGCAGTTCGGCATTGCGCTCGTCCGCCGCGCCATCGAGGAACCGCTTCGCCAGATCGCGAAGAACGCGGGCGCCGAAGGCTCCGTGGTCGTCGACAAGGTCAAGAACGGCACGGGCGGCTTCGGCTTCAACGCCGCGACCGACACGTTCGAAGACCTCGTCAAGGCCGGCGTCATCGACCCCGCAAAGGTCGTTCGCTCGGCCATCGAGTTCGCAGCCAGCGTTGCCGGGATGATGCTCACCACCGAGGCCGTGATCGCCGACAAGCCCAAGAAGGCTTCGGGCGGTGGCGGCGGCGGCGGTGGCGGCATGGGAGGAATGGGCGGCTTGGGTGGAATGGGCGGCATGGGAGGAATGGGCGGCGGCGACTTCGACAGGGATTGATGTCGGTCTTCGGTCGCGCCGCCGTGCGAGCACTGCTCGCGCCGACGCAGCTGACCATCTGAAGCGGGCCTCCGCGCGCCTCGGCCAAAAACCGAGGCGCCGGGGGCCCGCATCGTTTTGTTCCGAGCGTGCGCGGAAGGTCTCGAAATCGATGCGTCTTTTGACAGATTTCCGCATGGCACGATAAGCTCGTCCGGCCGAATGACAGATTCGCTCGCCGCGCGCGTTGGCCGGGAATTCAGCGCCGGGAAGGTGCTCTTCCGAGAGGGGGAGGCGGGCGCGGAGATGTTTGTGATTCAGAGCGGCGTCGTGCAAATCACGAAGCGCGTCGGTGACGAAGAGCGGCCCATTGCCACGTTCGGCCGCGGCGAGTTCCTCGGCGAGATGGCGATTCTGAACGACAAGCCGCGCACGGCGACCGCCGTAGTGATCGAGCACGCGCGGTGCCTCGTCATCGACGCGAAGACGCTCGAGGCGATGATCACGCAGAACCCCGAGATTGCCCTTCGATTGATTAAGAAGCTCGCGCGCCGCCTCGATTCGGCCGACGAGCTCATTAAGATTCTGCTCAATCCCGATCCGAAGGCGCGCGTGATGCTCGGCCTCAAGCGGCACGCCGAGTCGTTCGGGGAAGAGACCGAAACCGGGATTAAGATTCTCGTCACGCCCGCCGATCTCGCCGCCGAGATTGCCATTCACGAGGACGACGTTCACGAGGTGCTCGCCCGCCTGAAGCGGCTGAAAATCGTGACCGACGGCGACGGCGGCTGCATTTACGTGTCGGACGTCGGGCGCCTGCTCGAGTTCTTGGAGTTCCTCGAGATGCCCAGAAAGTTCGAGGCAAGCTGATGGAGCTCGACGTCATCGGATGCCACGGCGGCGAGACGCCGCGCCACCGCACGAGCGCATTTTTGCTCGACGGAAGGCTCGCCATCGACGCCGGCTCACTCACAAGCGGGATGGACTTGCGCGCCCAGTGCGCGCTCGAGGCCGTGCTCGTGAGCCACGCCCATTTGGATCACATTCGCGATCTCGCGACCATCGCCGACAACCGCGTTCAGAACGGCTGCGCGCCGCTCATCGTCGCGGCCACCAAGCCGACGTTGGGCATTCTGAAGAAGCACTTCTTCAACGATTTGCTCTGGCCGGACTTCACCAAAATACCGAACGCGCTCAAACCGACGATTCGATATCAATATTTGAAGCCCGAAGTCGTGAGCGACGTCGTCGGCTACAAGGTTCGACCTATCCTCGTGAGCCACACGATCGAGTGCTGCGCCTTCGTCGTCGAAGGGAAGCGCGGCGCCATCGCCTACAGCGGCGACACGGGGCCTACGGACAGGCTGTGGCACGTGCTCAACGAGACGCCGAGCCTCCGCGCGCTGCTCATGGAAGTGAGCTTTCCGGCAAGCCAGCAGCGGCTCGCGCGCCTTTCGGGGCACCACACGCCGGTTACGCTCGCGGAAGATTTGCGAAAGCTGAACGCCCCGAAAGACGTTCCGACGCTGCTCTATCACATCAAGCCGAGCTTCCAGGTTCAGGTCGAGAAAGAGTGCGCCAAGCTGAAAGGGCTGAATCTCACGGTCTTGGCGTTGGGCGACCACTTCTTGCTCTGAGCGCCCAGACGCGCGCCGCGTCAAGTGGCGCGGGCCCACCCGAGATTCGCCTTGCGCAGCCAAGGGTTTGAGGGGAAAACCCCCAGCCCCTCGCCGTGCCGAATACCCCCCAAAGCCCCGGTCCGCTCCCTTCCACGCCCCGCGCTTCTGCGCAGGAAATTCCCGTTCCCGGCCTCGAGGACGACGCCGACGGCCTTCGCATCGTTCGCGAAGAGCTGAAGCTCCTCGATACGGTTTACAAGGCGCTCGACGCCGCGGGCATCGCATCCGCCGACGCTGCGAAGGGCAGGGAGCTCGACGAAGCGCGAATGCTCGAGCTTCGCGAAGAGGTCTCGACGGCCAAGCCGGAAGACCTCCCGGCGCTCTTCGAGCAGATGCACCATCTCGGCGCGCTGCGCGCGCAACGCGGTCGCGGCGCCGTCGGGCTCATCGACAGGGCCTCACCGTACTTCGGCCACCTGCGACTGGAGGAGAACGGCCGCCGGCGCGACGTGCTCGTGGGGGCGAAGTCGTATGTCGACTCGAACGCCGGCGTGCGCATCGTCGATTGGCGGCAGGCGCCCGTCAGCCGCATTTATTACCGGTATACCGAGGGTGAGGATTACGAGGAGACCCTCGGCGACAGGCCTGTCGAAGGGGTCGTGAAGGCGCGGCGCAGCGTCGCCATCGTCAAGAGCGAGCTCACGCGCGTCGCGTGCCCGGTGGGCACGTTCCGGCGCGGCCTCGACGGCATTTGGAAGCGGGTCGAGACCCACGCGTCGCGCCTCGTGACGGAGCGGAGGTGGCCCGGCGGCGTTGGCAAAGGGGCCCCCCAAGCGTCCAAGCGCCTTGGCATTGGGGCGGACGGAAATCTCCGCACGGACAAGCACCTTCCGGCGATCGCGTCGCTGCTCGACAATGCCCAGTTCGAGCTCATTGCCAAACCGGCTGCCGGCCTCGTTGCCATTCAAGGGAGCGCGGGCAGCGGTAAAACCACGGTCGGTCTCCACCGCGTGGCCTATTTGGCATTTGCGGATCCGGCACGGTTTCGGCCTGAGAAAATGCTCGTGGTCGTACCTCACGAAGCGCTCGTCAGCTACGTCGCGCGCGTCTTGCCGTCGCTCGACGTCGAAGGCGTCGGCGTCTCCACGTTCGACCGCATGGCGCGCCGCCTCGTGCAGCTCGCGTTCCCGAAGATCCCGACGCGCATCAGCGACGAGACGCCGCCCGTGGTCACCCGCGCCAAGGCGCACCCGGCGATGCTCCGCGCCGTCGACGCGGCGGCCGCGCGCATCGTCAGCGGCCTCGACACGCGCGTGACGAATGCGATGTCGCGCTGGCCCGAAGGCGACGTCGTCGTCGCGGCCTGGGCCTCGTCGCGCCACGACGCGGCCCTCAGCCCGGATGCGCGTGTGACGATGCTCGCGCAGTGGGTCGCGGGCAAACGCGCCATCGACGGCGTCATCCCCGCATCGCGCCTGCCCGAGGTGACACGAGGCGCGCTCGATCGCCTCGGCCACGATTTGCGAAGCGATTCGCGCGCCGTGCTCGGCACGTGGGACGAGATTCTGACCAACCGCGAGCGCCTCGCCGAGACCTTCGCCGACGTCGCGGCGTTCGGCCCGGGGCAGCTCGATCAGGTGCACGCGTGGTGTGTTCGCCAGACGCGCATTCGGCAAGAGTCGGATCGCGACGGCGAGCAGCCGACGCTCGACGCCGAAGACGACGCGCTTCTCCTTCGTATTTGGCAGCTCCTTCGCGGGCCGCTTCTGGACGAGGAAAATAAGCCGATCAAGTACGCGCATATTTTCATCGACGAAGTACAAGATGGCAATCCCATCGCGCTTCGCGTGCTCCTCGACATGGCGGGGAAAGACCGCTGCGTAACTCTCGCGGGCGACCTCGCGCAGCGGATGCTCGACGAAGGCGACGACCGCGGCGAGTTCGATTGGGAGCGCCTCCTGAACGACCTCGGCGTCCCCCACACCGTGCTCGAGCCGCTGAAGGTGAGCTACCGATCGACCGCGGAAATCACGTCGTTCGCCCGCGGCGTTCTCGGCCCCCACGCCCACGACGCGGAGCCCATCGCGACCCGTCACGGCCCGCCCGTCGAGCTCTTCACGTTTGCATCGCCGGGTGAGGCCGTCGCGTTCCTCGCCGATGCGCTCAAGGAGCTTCTGCGCGACGAGCCCTACGCCAACGTCGCGCTCGTCTCGCGGTTCGGCGCCCAGGCCGACATCTACTTCGAAGGGCTGTCGCGCGCCGAGCTGCCCAACGTGAGGCGAGTTCGCGAGCAGGACTTCTCGTGGGAGCCCGGCGTCGACGTGACGGACGTGCGGCAGACGAAGGGGCTCGAGTTCGACGAGGTGGTGCTCCTCGACACGAACGCGGCGAGCTACCCGGCGACGCCCCAGGCGCGCCACGCGCTCTACGTGGGCGCCACGCGCGCGGCGCACCAACTATGGTGCGTGGCGAGCGACAAGCCGTCGCCGGTGGTGATCGCCGCGCAAGAGGCCGCGGCGTTAGCGGAGACGGCGCAGGACGTGAGCGACGCGAAGGCGGCGGCCGACGCGGGCTGACGCGAGCTTCCAAGCGAGCCCAACGTTCTGAACAGCGCGTGCGCGACTGCGGTGCGCGACGCCGCGCGCTCGGCGTCGCGACCGCACGAAATGCCGTAAAACAAGGGGAATCCCAGGAAGCGTGCCCCAGGCGACGAAGGGCGCCCACATCGACATCGACGGCGGCGCGACGTCCGGTGGTGGTGGCGGGGCAACCGCGGGGAGCCGCGGCGGGAGCGGCACGACCACGCCGCCCGATGCCGATGCCGATGGGGGCGGCACGACGACGGACGCAGGGCCCACGAAGCCGCCCGCAAGCACGACGCGGCGGCTCGACGATGCGCTAGGCGGCGAGTCTGGATGCGCAGTCTGGGCCCCCCCGGCGCCGCCCATTCCGTTTAGTTTACATAATGCTTCTTATGCGATCCTCGTGTGTAGGCCCCAAGTAGGAATGTCGGGTTTGCGCAAAGTAGAAATGTCGGGTTCGGGCGACCGTCCCCGCCATGACCCGCGCGCTCCTGACCATGAGCCAGCAAGAGATCGATCGGGCCGAGTGGATGCTGAGGATTCGCGAGCGGCGCGCCACGCAGGCGCAGGTCGCGTCGCACCTCGGTGTGAGCGTGCGCCAAGTCGAGCGGATGTACCGAGCGTACAAGGCCGCGGGCGCCCGTGGGCTGGTCTCGAAGCAGCGTGGCCAGCCGAGCAACCATAGGCTGCCGGAGTCGATCCGTGTGACCGCGCTGGGCCTCGTAAGGTCGCTCTACGCGGACTTTCGACCGACCTTCGCGTGCGAGAAGCTCGCGGAGCTCCATGGCCTGCGAGTCTCCGTCGAAACGCTCCGAAAGTGGATGAGCGCCGAAGGAATGTGGCTTCCGCGTGCCGCCCGTCGGGCCAAGCCGCACCCGCCGCGGTACCGGCGACGTTGCCTCGGTGAGCTTGTTCAAATCGACGGATGCGATCACGAATG
>JANXMC010000321.1 GCA_025354825.1 Myxococcales bacterium | reverse complement strand
CGCGCATCGCCGCCAAAAGCGGCGTCATCGGCGATGTACCCGCGGGCGCGACCGTGGCAGGATACCCCGCCGTTCCGCGGGAAAGCTGGCTGCGTTCGCTCGCGTGGTTGTACCGAGCCGCGCGCCGCCCCACCGCAGACGCCCCTAAAGACGAATCGTGACGACCCCCATCATCGACATCGAGCGCATCCTTCAGCTGCTGCCCCACGCGTGGCCGTTCGTGTTGATCGATCGCGTCACCAAGGTGATCCCAAACGAGCGCATCTTCGGGCACAAGTGCGTGACGATGTCCGAGCCGTGGTTTCAAGGCCACTACCCGGGCCGGCCGATCATGCCCGGCGTTCTCATCGTCGAGTCCCTCGCGCAGATTGGCGGCATCCTCGCCTACGCGAGCGAGCCGTTCGATTCCAAAGACTCGCTCATGTATTTTCTCGGGATCGACAAAGCCAAATTTCGAAGGCCCGTCATTCCTGGTGACCGGCTCGACCTCGAAGTCTCGGTGATCCACCGCCGCACGAACGTGTGGAAGCTCCGCGGTGTCGCGATGGTCGATGGCAACCTCGCAGCGCAGGCCGAGCTCCTCGCGAGCGTGGTGCCTCGCGACCGATAAGCCCCGTCTCGCGATGTCCGCCCGCAGTCGCATTCACGTTACCGCCGTCGTCGACCCGGGCGCGCAGCTCGCAGGCGACGTCGAGGTCGGCCCCTACGCGATCATCGGCGCGGGCGTCGTGCTCGGTGCCGGCTGCCGCGTGCTCGCCCACGCCGTGATCGAAGGGGTCGTGCGCGCAGGCGACCGCAACGTGTTCCATTCGTTCTCCGTCGTCGGTGGCACCCCTCAAGACCGCCGCTACACCGGCGGCGACGCACCGGTCGAAATGGGCGACGACAACGTCGTTCGCGAGCACGCAACGGTGCACGGCGGTACGGGCGGGCGCGCCACGCGCATCGGCGCGAACAACCTGCTCATGGTCGGCTGCCACCTCGCCCACGACGTCGAGCTCGGCTCGTCGTGCGTCGTCACCAACGGCGTTCAGCTCGCAGGCCACGCCGTCGTCGAAGACCACGCGACCTTCGGCGGCCTCAGCGCGGTATCGCAGTTCGTCCGCATCGGCGAAGGGGCGTTCGTCGCCGGCGGCGCCATGTGCGAGCGCGACGTTCCGCCGTTCGTCATCGCCCAGGGCGACCGAGCCCGCGTCCGAGCGCTCAACGTCGTCAGCCTCCGGCGGCGCGGGGTCGACGCCGCGACCATTGCCGCGCTTCGGGTTGCGTTCCGTGCAATCTACACGCGTAGCGACGCCCGTCCGCGTGCCGAAGTGCTTCGCGAAATCGACACGACGAATCCCATGGTTCACCGCTTCGTCATGGGCGTCGCCCACGCGCTCTCTTCGAGCTCGTAGAGCGCGCGCGAAGTCCGCCGACCTCATGCCGGCTAGGGTAATTTCCCTGAGCCGATGATGTCGTCGAAGGCGCGATCGAACTCGTCGTCGGCGCCTACGGCGGCCGCACGGTGGGTCAGTGGCTTCTGCTCCGGCTTCGCGAGCCTTCGAATCCGCTCTTGAACGTCGCGGTAGTTCGGATTCTGGCGCAGCACTTTGTTGTAAAAGTTGAGCGCCTCCTTCGTCAGCTTTTTCGCCTCGTAGGCGATGCCGATCTCGAAGGACAACACCGTCTCTTGCTCGGCGTTTCGGCCCGGCGCGCGGAGGCCGCGCATGAACGCGTCGAGCGCCTCGTTGATGTTGCCGCGCTCCATCTGAATCATGCCGATCATCGATTGGCAGACGCATTCGCGCTTTGGATCACGCGCCGAGATCTCGAACTCGCGAATTGCGTCTTCGAGGAGCGCCATCTCTTTGTAGGCGACGCCGAGGTCGTAGTGGGCCTGCGCGTCGTCGACGGAGATCTGCTTCGCGACGCCTTCTTTGAACTTCGCGAAGACCTCTTCGACGTCGACCTGCTGCTCCGTATCCATGTACGGCGCGGCTTCGTTCGTGGGGAGATCCATCCCCTCGATTGCGTCGAGCGTCGCGGCGATATCGAAGCTTCGGTCGATGTGCTCGGCCGGGTGCTCGTCTTTCTTGGGCGTCTGGCGCGGGCCGGAGCCCGCCTGCACGCTCTGCTCGTGGGCGTCGAGCTCCGCCATCCGCTCGACGATGAGCGGGTGGTCGGGGAGGCGCGCGAGCTGCTCGAGCAAGATGGATCGCGCATCGTCGTAAAGGCCGCGCGAGACGAAGAACTCGGCCTCCTCGAGCGCCTCTTCGAGCTCGGGCCCTGCGACGGGTCGCCGAGACGCGGTGCTCGTTTCGGCGCGCTGCGGAAGGGGCGCGTTGAACGTGTCGGTCCCTTCGTTGCCCGGGCGCATCGAAGGCGGCCGAATCGACGCGGGACGCGGCGCGCCGTGAGCACCAGGCCGACGGACGGCGAGATCGAACGACGCCTCGCTCTCCGGCGGATGCTCGAGCGGAAAGCTCGGAAGCGGCTGGTCCTGGACAAACGGATCGTCGATGTCCTCGAGATCGCGCGGCGTCATCGAGGGCGAGCCACGACGGGCGTAGCGCGCCTCTTCGTGGGACGGCTCGGGCGCCGCGTCGTCGAGATCGTACGAAGGGAGCGGGCCGTCGGGGTCGTAGTGCGGCTGGTGCGACGACTGCTGGTCGTAGCCCGGCGCGCGCCCGAAGACGGCGGGGACGTACTCGTCCTCACCCGGAGGGGGCGGCGGTGCCTGCTCCTCTTCTTCGATGATGTCGTAGCCGAGCTCGCGCAGCATCTGAATGGCGCGGGCGTTGGTCGTGTCGACGGAGAGAACGTCTTGAAGCGCCCGCGCCGCGGCGTCGGCGTCGAGCATGTCGACGAAGATCCCCGCGAGGATCAGCATTTCCTCCACGGCCTCTTCGTTGCGGCCGGCTTCCAGGAGCGCGTCGCGAAGGCATTCACGAACTTCGATCGATCGCGGATGAATCTCGAGGCCGATGCGGAGCGTCTCGACGGCGCGCGAGTAGAGGCGTGCGCGCCGGAACGACGTCGCGTCGGCGAGGATGCGTGCGAGCTGCGCGCGGACGTCGGCGGTGGGGGCGCCCTCGCCCTGCTCTTCGACGACCTCGATGGCCGCTTCGTCGACGTAGACCTCGCTCCCGCCGCTGCCGTAGCGATCGGGGCTAGGAACATCGTTGCGCCCGTGGCCGAGAGGGAACGGCTGCTCGTCGTTCTCGATCTCGCCGGTGCCAATCTCTTCGTAGGAGAGCTCGTCGTCTTCGTAGGTCTCGACCGCCTCAGGCTCGGGCTCGGGCGCGCGGCGACCGTACGCTTCTTGCGAGCGCGACGGCGCGGGCGGCGGCTGGCGCGCGTAGGGGTCGTCCTGTCGGTACGAGCCACGGGCTTCCGACTGCTGATTTTGACGATTGAAGTTATCGCGCGACGGAGGCGGCGGAGGGCGCTGCTGCGGGGGCGGCGGCGGCGGAGGAGCCTGCGGCTCGGGCTGCGCTTGAATGCCCGCGAGCTGCATCACGACCTCGTCGTTGGGCGCGAGCCGAACGAGCTTGTCGAGGAGCTGCTTGAAGAGATCTTGCCGCCCTTGATCGCGGGCGAGGCGCGCCATTTCCTTCTGCACCTCGATCGCCTTCGGCCCCTGCCCGATGGCGTTGAACGCCTTCGCGAGCAGACCGAGGGTGTCGAGATCTTTCGGGTTCGCCTGGAAGCAGATCTGCAGCTTCGCGAGGGCGAGCATGCCATCGGTCTGCTGGCCGCGGGCGAGGTAAAGCTCGGCGGCGATGCGCGCGTGTGCCGGGTCGGGCCGGTGATGAAGCAGTCGCTCGAGCACCTTGAGGGCGTCGTCGCGGCGACCGAGCTTCACCAACGTCGACGCCGCGAAGGCGAACTCGACGATGGCGCTGTCGATGTCCTTGTTGCGCGAGAGCGCTTCGGCGAGGCGCAGGTGCGGCAGCGGGTTCGTCGGATCGAGCTCGACGATCTTCTTGAAGACGTCGATAGCCTCTTGCTCACGCGACGCGCGCTGGAGGCGCGTCGCCACTTCGTCGAGCGTTGCCAGCGCGTCGCTGACGAGGCCTAGCTGTTGATAAAGCTCTGCAAGGCGCGGAGCGATGTGCGCATAGCGCTCTTCGAGCTGCGGGACGTGCTTCGCGATGATCTCGCGGATCTGCTTGAAGACCGCGATCGCTTTGAGGGCGAAACCCTGTGTCGCGTAGAACTTCCCGACGCGCTCGTACGTCGCGATGGCTTCCGCATACGCCTCCATTTTTGATTGGAGGTCGCCGATCTTCAGCAGGGTCCGAGCGTCGTTCGGATCCTCCTGGATGATCTTTTGGTACTCGAGAACGGCCTTGTCGTACTTCTTCTTCTCGACGAACTTCTGGGCGTTCTGAAGCACCTTTTCGCGGTCAATGGCCACGGGTGCGCTCACTCCTCCGACAGAAACGCGTGCGGGTTGCACGCGCGCTCGATGGTTTCACACAACAAGCAAGGGACTCGCCGCCCTCGGCCGCCAACGGGAGAGGCGGCAGGTGCGAACGAGAGAGCAGACCGGAGGGCTCTTCGGAGACGAAGAGAAACAATGTTGAAAGGATAGCGCCCTCGTCTTGCGTTGCATACTTCTGCGTTCCACCGCCGGCGAGAACGGTGCGCCGCGCGACGCGGCCGAGACGCCGAGGCCTTTGCCGCGCAACGAGAGAGCGAGGCGCGCGGTCACCACCGACCGCAGCCCCGACCGCGCGTGATCGGCGCGCGTGTAGGGAGGTGCGCTTCGTCACGAGCCCTCGACGGCATGCGGGCGAAACCTTACCTTGGCGACGACCATGGCCACTGCATCCGCGCTCTACAAGGCTCCATTCTCCTCTGGCGGCGCCTACGCCGTCGATGCCGCCATCGCCGAGAAGCTCCTCGCGGTCGCGCTTTCCAACGGCGGTGACTACGCTGACCTGTTCTTCGAATACCGAGCCGCCGGCGGCTTCGTCTTCGACGACGGGATCCTGAAGAGCGCCTCGCGTGGCGTGTCGATGGGCCTCGGCGTGCGTGTGCAAAAGGGAGAGGCCACCGGCTACGCCTACGTCGAAGAGCTCGAATGGGCCGCGATGAAGCGAGCGGCACAGACCGCTGCGCAGATCGCGACGGGGGGCGGCGCTCCGGCGCCTATCGCGATCCGGCCGGTCACGCTTCCGAGCCGCTACGAGCTCGATCGCGTCACCCTCGACGTGCCCGGGATGGAGAAACGAAAGCTGCTCGAACGCGCCGCGGCCGCCGCGAACGCTGCCGACGCGCGCGTGGTGAAAGTCGAAGCGAGCCTCGCCGAAGAGATTCGCGAGATTCTGCTCTTCACTTCGGATGGGAAGTCGGCGTCCGACGTTCAACCGCTCTTCCGTTTCGGCGTGCGGGTCATCGTCGAGCAGAACGGCAAACGGCAAGAAGGCTCCTCCGGCGGCGGTGGGCGGACCACGCTCGGCTACTTCGACGGCAAATCGCCCGAGTGGCACGCGAAGCAAGCGGTCGAGCAGGCCATCCGAATGCTCGACGCCGAAGAGGCGCCGGCAGGCACGATGGAGGTCGTCCTCGCACCCGGAGACAGCGGCATTCTCCTCCACGAGGCGGTGGGTCACGGTCTCGAGGCCGACTTCAATCGGAAGGGTACGAGCAACTACACGGATCAGATCGGCAAGGTCGTCGCGAGCGAGCTCTGCACCGTGGTGGACGACGCGTCGCTCTTACAGGGGCGCGGCACCATCAACGTCGACGACGAAGGGAACGAGCCGCGCTCGAGCATGCTCATCGAGAAGGGCGTTCTCCGCGGCTACATGAACGACCGATTCAGCGCCGGGCACTTCAAGATCGCGCCCTCGGGCAACGGCCGTCGCGAAAGCTTCGCCTGCGTGCCGATGCCGCGGATGACGAACACGATCCTCACGGCGGGGCCGCACGATCCGGAGGAGATCCTGAAGAGCGTGAAGCGCGGGATCTACGCGACCAAGTTCGGAGGCGGACAGGTCGACATCTCGAACGGCGACTTCGTGTTCTCGCTCACCGAGAGCTACCTCGTCGAGGACGGCAAGCTCACGACGCCGCTCAAGGGGGTGAACTTGATCGGAAACGGCCCGGACGCGATGCGGAAGGTGACGATGCTGGGCAACGATGTCCAAGTTTCCGACGGCATCTGGACCTGCGGGAAAGATGGGCAAAGCGTGCCTGTCGGCGTGGGGTGCCCGACGATCAAGATCTCCGGAATCACCGTCGGAGGCACGAAAGTACGTTGAAGGCCTCAGCCGTCCGATTGACATTGTGCGTCGTTAACGGTTCTTAGGTCCGCCATGGAGGGGAAACCAATCGCGTTCGTCCTAGTCGTCGGTCACGGCCCGCAGCTCGAGCACGAGGAGGGGGCCGCCGCGCTCCTCCGCCAGCTCGGCGCCGAAGTCCGAACGCTCGACCTGTGGCAAGACTTCGCGACCGTGTTTCGCGACGACGGCGACGAGAACAGCATCGCCCGCGCGATCATCATCGAGGCGGGCGACAGGCCCGATCTCGCGGTCGTCGCCCTGCGGGCAGCGCGCCGCGAGCCGCTGCTCGCCGACACACCGGCCCTCATCGCGCTCCCCACGCGCCAAGTCGCGCGCGTCGAGCCGTCCACCGGCTTCGACGACTTCATCCTGTTCCCGTACGTCCCCGCGGAGCTCTACGCGCGTATCCGCGCGCTCGAATGGCGTCGCAGCGAGTTCTCGAACGAGGAGCGCCTCAAGGTCGGCGGCCTCGTCATCGATCGCGCCGCCCACGAGGTGACGCTCGACGGCCGCCGGATCGTGCTCACGGCGAAAGAGTTCTCGCTCTTGCTGTTCCTCGCGTCCCACCGCGGCAAGGTGTTCACGCGCAGCTCGCTGTTGGCCAAGGTGTGGGGCGCTCGGTACGAGGGCGGCCCGCGCACGGTCGACATTCACGTCCGCCGTCTCCGCGCGAAGCTCGGCGACGCACTGCCGCTCGAGACGTTGCGCGGCGCCGGCTACAAGCTTCGCGAGCCGTCGACCGTCGACGGTGCGCGTGGTGCGCGGGCCGAGGCGCCGCGGTAGTGCGTCTGCGCTCGCGTTCGCGATGACGAAGTTGAAGCCGACGCCCGTCACGCTCGCCGTCAGCATCGGCTGCCCGTCGGGAATCGGTCCCGAAGTCAGCGTCGTCGCGGCCGCCGGCGTCCCGGCCAACGTCCGCGTGCTTCTCGTTGGCGACCACGGCGTCGTCGCGCGCGCCGCCGAATCGCGAAAAGACGCAGTCCCCGTCGCGCGCATCGTTCGTGTCGACGACCCGGGTCAGGCGCGCTCGCTCCCCGCGGGGCACGTGGCCCTGTACCAGCCGACGCGCGCGCTGTCGCCGCGCGATGTGCGCCTCGGCACGCCGTCGAAAGCTGGGGGCGCCGCGCAGCTCGCCTGGGTCGACGCCGTATGCGATCTCGTCGCGCATGGCGATGCCGACGCGATGGTCACAGGCCCCGTCAGCAAGGAGGCGATTGTCCGTTCAGGCGCGCCCGGCAGCGACGCGTTCCTCGGCCACACCGAGCACCTTCAGCGACGCCTCGGTGCGCGCGAGGTCGTCATGGCCTTCTGGACGCCGAAGCTGACGACCGCCCTCGCGACGACGCACTTGTCGCTCGCGGACGTGCCGCGCGCCATCACCCCTGCGGCCGTCGCGCGATCGACCTACTGGCTCGCGTGGCTCCTCGCGCGACTCGCCGAAACGCCGCGCGCAGGCGCGAAATCCAAGCGTGACCTGCCGCGCGTCGCGGTCTCTGCGCTCAACCCTCATGCAGGCGAAGCGGGCCTCTTGGGTCGCGAAGAGACGACGCGCATTACGCCGGGCATGGAGCGCGCGCGCGCGCGCTTGGCGAAGAACGGCGTCGGTGTCGAGCTCGTCGGCCCCGTGCCCGCGGAGAGCGCATTTCGCCTCGCCGTGCGCGGCGACTTCGACGGCGTCGTCGCCATGTACCACGACCAGGCGACCATCCCGATGAAGCTCATTGGCTTCGGCGAGGCGGTGAACATCTCCCTCGGTCTGCCGATCCTCCGCACGAGCGTCGATCACGGCACGGCCTACGATCGCGCGGCGTCGCACACGGCAGATGCGCGCGGCATGGCCGAAGCGATGGAGCTCGCCGTGCGGCTCGCGCGCGGCTGATCAGGCCAGGGGGCCGGCCGCGGGCCTAGCGCCGGGTGACAGCATACGCGAGCCATGCGAGCAGAAGGATGCTCACGGCGAAGGCGCTCACCGTCATCTGCCACGGGACTTTTTGCGCGCGCGGCGTCTTCATCGCCATCAGCATGCTCTCGGCCGCCAGCACGATCGCGCCGAGCTTCTTCGTGGCCAAGGCGCCCTTCGTCGGGTCGTCTTTGAGCGAGCGGTAGCGACCGGCGGCGTCGGGGAGCTTCTCGGCGCGAAGGGCGTAATCGAGAAGGGCCGAGTGGGTCTTCTCGTCGTCCCACGCTTCGAGAACGCGCCCCCAGAGCGTGTCGAAGATGAGATCGTTCGACGCGCTCTCCGCGGCTACAGGCGCGGCATTCGGCTTCGGCGCGATGTGCTCGGGCGCCTCTTTCGAATCGAGCTCGGTCTCCGTCATGGCCGCGGGTTCGAGGCTACCACGCTGTCGATCCACAGCGTCACGGGCCCCTCGTTCTCGGAAATCACGCGCATTTCCGCACGAAATCGCCCCGTTTCGACCCGGAGCTGCGCGCGTGCTTCGTGGACGAAGCGCTCGTACATGACCTTGGCCGCGTCGGGCTCCATGGCGCCGTCGAAGCTTGGACGCCGGCCGCGGCGCACGTCGCCGTAGAGCGTGAACTGGCTCACCACGAGCAAGCTGCCGCCCACGTCGACGACGCTCTTGTCCATTTTCCCGGCGTCGTTCTCGAAGATGCGGAGCCCCAACACCTTCGCGAGGACGTACGCGCGATCGTCGTCGCCGTCGCTTTTGCCCACGCCGAGATAGACGAGCAGCCCACGCGCGATCTTGCCGACGGTCTCGCCGTCCACGTCGACCTTGGCCCAGGCGACGCGCTGAACGACGGCTCTCACCGCGCAGCTCGCGTCTCGCGCGCCCCGCGCATCTTGGTCAAAGGCGAAGCTCTTTCTTCAGCTTCTCGACCGTCTCGAAATACGTCTTTCGGTCGTAGGGCTCGTTGAGGATGTGGAAGTCCTTTCGCGAAAGGCCCACGCAGCCGAAGCAGTAGGTGCAGCTGGTGCAGCCGATGCACTTGATGACGTACGCGCCGGCGATGCACCGCTCGCAGTCAATGGCGTGGGAGCAGCCGAGGCACGACGTGCAGCGCACCGAGTGCGAGCACTCTGTGCAGTCTACACACGATGTGCAGTAGTGGCAGCGCGTCGCCCCCGTGCAGTCGTTGCAGAACGTCGAGTCGGTGCAGCGCTCGCAGCGCTCGCAGGCGAGGCAGCCCACGTTGGTCGCTTTGCCCGGCGTTGGGGCGAGGAGCTTTTTGAACGCGGCTTCGAACTCGGCACGGGTCATCGTCAAATCCCTCGGGCAGTCTCGAGCACGCGAGCGGGCCTTTCGTCGTTCATGAAGCCGCGCATATCGCCGCGAGACGTCGCGCGAGTCAAGAATCGCCACATTCTTGGCCATGGTGAGGGCGTGTGTGCATAGGTGGTCTATGCCCGTGGTCGTCCCCGTGATGCGCCGTGCTCGTCTCCTCGTGCCTGTCACGCTCGCCGCCTTGGCGGGCACGCTGCTTCTTGCGCCGGCGTCGGCGTCGGCGAAGAGCGCGAACGCGTCGAGGCCCTCTACGCGCGCTTCGAAGACGACGGCCTCGGCCGCCCCGCCGCGAGCTCCGCGCGCCGCCGCGGCGAAGACGGCGCGCACGACCGCGACGCCGAAGGTCGCGTCGTCGACGAAGGCAGGTGTGCTCGCGACGGCGAAAGCAGTGCCGAAGATGAAGCCCGCGCCGCCGTGCTTTCACGATGTCGCACTCGTGCAACGCGGCGCCGAGGCGTCGACGTTTTCGCTCACGCGGTGCGATGGGAGCCCGGCGCCTCTCGCCATCGAGCGCCTCTCTGTTCTTGCGCGCCCCAATGCGTCAGCGGCTCCGCCGGTGAACGTCGCCGCGTTGGCGAAGCGGCCGACGGCCGATCTCGCGCCGGGCGTTCGGCGGATGGATACGCGCTTGGTCGAGCGCCTTCAGGCCGTCGTCGATCACTTCGGTCGTGGAACGGGCGCGACGAAGGGCGCCCCTCGTGCGCGCATCGTGCTGGTGTCGGGCTACCGGCCGGCGAGCGTGGGGAGCTTTCACGCCCACGGTCGCGCCCTGGATTTTCGCGTCGACGGCGTCGCGAACGAGGAGCTCGTCGCGTTCTGCAAGACGCTGCGCGACACCGGATGCGGCTACTACCCCAACAGCTCTTTCGTGCATCTCGATGTCCGCGAGCCGGGCACCGGGCACGTGCAGTGGATCGACGGGAGCGGCCCCGGCGAGTCGCCGCACTACGTGTCGGCGTGGCCTCCGCCGCCTTCCTCGTCGCCCGCGCGCACGGGCGCCGCCGATGCCGTGAGCCCGGTGATCGCGCTCGACCCAGAGGCGATGCCGACGGCGGTCGACGAGCACCCGTCGATGCCGTCCCTGCCGAACGCGAGCGAAGACGATGCGGACAGCGCCCCGGAATCGGACGTGCTTGGCCCGCCCATGGAGGCCGAAGCGCCGGGCGAGACGAACGCGCTGCCCACGTTCGTGGCGCCTAAGCGTGCAGACGGCGAAGGGCCGTCCGAGAGGCCCGCGCCGTTGCCGTGACCGCTCGCTTTTTACGATGGCCTCACGCGCCGATGGCGCAGAACCCTTCGTAGTCGATGTAGCTCGTGATCGTCGGCGTCGTTCCGCAGATGGGGCAGTGCGGATCGCGCCGCAACTTGAGCTCGCGGAACTTCATCTTGAGGCTGTCGTAGGTCACGAGGCGGCCGCCAAGGCTCGTCCCTTTGCCGAGCAGAAGCTTGATGGCTTCCGTCGCCTGCAGCGTGCCGACGATGCCGCAGAGAATGCCGAGGACGCCGGCCTCTTGGCAGCTCGGCGCGAGGTGCGGAGGCGGCGGCTCCGGGTAGAGGCACCGGTAGCAGGGGCTCTGCTCGATCCCGAGTTTCTTCGCGGCCTTCTCGGGGATGAACGTCGTCACCTGGCCGTCGAAGCGGAAGATCGATCCGTGCACGACGGGCTTGCCGAGGAAGACGCTCGCGTCGTTCACGAGGTAGCGCGTGGGGAAGTTGTCGGTGCCGTCGACGATGACGTCGTAGTCGCGGAAAAGGCGCTCGACGTTCTCGCTCGTCATCCGCTCTTCGTAGGGGACGACCTTCACGTCGGGGTTGAGATCGGCGATCGCCTTCGCGGCGCTGTCGACCTTTGGCGTGCCAACGCGGCTTGTCGCGTGGAGGATTTGCCGCTGCAAGTTCGACGCATCGACGATGTCGGCGTCGACGATGCCGAGGGTGCCGACGCCCGCCGCCGCGAGGTAGAGCGCCGCCGGCGAGCCGAGACCGCCTGCACCGAGCAAGAGGACTTTGCTCTGAAGCAGCTTCGCCTGCCCCTGCTCGCCGACTTCGGGCAACAAGATGTGGCGCGAGTAGCGCTCACGCTGCGAGTCGGTCAGCGCCGCCGGCATCTCCATCGGGTAGCGGAGGTCCTTCCAGCGGACCATGCCAGGGTTGGCCGTCTCGACGTTCGCGTAGCCGAGCTCGGCGAGGGTCGCCGCTGCCAAGGCCGACCGCACGCCACCCGCGCAGATCGTGACGATCTTCGCGTTCTTGTCGGTGAGCTTCTGCTCGACCTGCATCTCGAGAAAGCCGCGGGGGATCGAGACGGCGCCCGGGATGTAGCCGGTGCGGTACTCTTCCTTCTCGCGCACATCGACGACGGTGAGCTTCTCGCCCGCGTCGAGGCGCTTGCGGAGATCGTCCAGCGATACGTCTTTGGTCTTCTTTTTCGCGGAGGCGAGGAGGTCTGCGTACGTCGTGGGCATGGCTCGGTTCTCGGGTGCGAAGAGGGCGGCGGGGCCTAGGGGTCTGCTGGAATTGCGGCGCGTCTACTCTAGCGGACGCAGCGTGGGGCTGCATCGCCGCCGAATCAAGGGGTCGCTTCGACGCCGGCTTCGACCCGGAGCCGCGTGACGAGGGCGCGGCCGTTGGCGGGGCGCCCCGCATCGGGCCCGACGCAGGCGGCCGCAAGGAGGCGAAACGACGCGAGGCGGTCGGCGTTCGTGGGCGCAGACCCGTGGGCCGCGGCCAGGGCATCGAGGGCGTCTTCGAGAAGGCGGCCGAAGCCGTAGACGTCGTCGCGAGGGTCGCTCTCGCGCCCGGCGAGGCGCTCGGGGCTGACGTACCCCATGCTGCCCGGCGGTGCGGGCTCGCCGATGCGACGCGCGATGCCGAAGTCGGTGAGGATGGGCGCGCCGACGGCGCGAAGAAGCACGTTGGCGGGCTTCACGTCGTTGTGGACCCAGCCGGCCGCGTGA
>JANXMC010000255.1 GCA_025354825.1 Myxococcales bacterium | reverse complement strand
GCACGCGGTAAGCGACGCCGCGGGGGCCGTCGCTCACGGCGCAGGCGCCGCCGCGAGTCAGGTTGGGAGCGCGGTCGGGTCGGCGGCGGGCGCCGTGTCGGCGGCGGCGCACGATGCGGCGCAGGCGACACGTTCTGGCCTTTCGCACGGCGTGGATGCCGCGTCTCACTTCGTCGACGCGACAGGCAAGCTCGTCGAACGTGCGGGCGCGGCAACGAATCGCGCGATGCACGACGCGTCGGATTCGATTGGTCACTTCGCCCACGACGCGTCCGATTCCATCGGGCACTTCACCCACGACGCAGGGAGCGCCGCGAGCCAGCAGGCGCAGCGCCTCGGTCGAGGCTTCCAGTCCACGCTTCACACGAATCCGCTCGCCGTGGGCGCCGCCGCGTTGGCACTTGGCGCCGCGTTCGGCTACGCGCTGCCGCGCACGCAGCGTGAAGACGAGCTGATGGGCGAGGCGCGTAACCGCGTGCTCGACAGCGCATCCCATGCGGTTCACGACGTCGCCGAATCGGTCCAACACCTCGCGGGCGAAGCGCGTGACGGCGTTAAAGATGCTCTCGCGTCGGCGGCCGACTGACGCCGCACGCTCGACGTGAGTCGTCGCGTCGTGCGTGAGACTTCGTGTGCTTTGCGCCACCGCATGGCCCTAGGCCGTGCGGTGGGCGCCAGAGATTCTTCCTGTCGCGCACCGCGGACAGGCTACCCACCGCAGTTCGCCAACGCGGGAGGCGCGCAGAAGGCATCCTAGTAGGATCCCAATTGCCCACGTGGCGATCCGTTGCAAGCCGTGAGCACGTCGATCGTCTGCCGGCGTCGGCGCATGGGAGCGACCCGGCGCATCGTGGTATCGTCGCCCCGTGGCTCTGCTCGCGATTTGGCCCGGTGAGCTCGGCGTGGAAATGAATGTTTCGGTCGGCATCGACATACTGCGAGGGATCGCCCGGCAGTACGTCGCGAGCGGTCGCGCCGAGGTTCAATAGTGGCTTCTCTCGCAGGCACGCCGCGTGGGAGCACGCCCGCCCTCACCCTCGCCGCCCTCGCGTCCTTCGCCGGCAACTCGCTCCTCTGCCGCGCCGCCCTTGCCCGGCCGACCATCGACGCCGCCACCTTTTCGCTCGTTCGCATCGGAGCGGGCGCGCTCGTGCTCGCGGCGATCGTCCGTGTCCGCGACGCGCGTGGCGCAAGCGCCTCGACGCGGGCCGCCCCGTCCCAACGACCGAGTCTCCTTCCGTCGGTCGCCCTCGTCGGCTACGCGTTCGCCTTCTCCGACGCCTACGTACGCCTCACAGCCGGCACGGGTGCTCTCATCCTCTTCGGCGTCGTCCAGCTCACGATGGTCGCTTCGGGGCTCCGCAGCGGTGAGCGCCCGCGCCCCCTCGCGTGGTTTGGAATCGCCCTCGCGTTCGGGGGGCTCGTCGCGCTCACGCTCCCAGGTCTCGCTGCGCCCAGCATGCGAGGCGCGGCGATGATGGCCGTCGCGGGGGTCTGTTGGGGGGTCTATACGTTGCGTGGGCGCGGCGCGGCGGATCCCCTCGCCATGACCGCGCGCAATTTCGGATGGGGCGCCCCGCTCGCGGCAGCCCTGTGGCTGGCGGTAGTCGCGAGCGTGCGCGCCCAGCCGTCCGACGTCTCTACTCTTGTGTCGCCCCACGCCTCGGCGCGAGGCATCGCCCTCGCCGTCGCCTCTGGCGCCGTGGCGTCCGGGGTCGGCTACTCCCTTTGGTATGCGGCACTGCGCGGGCTCACGACGACGCGCGCCGCCGTCGTGCAGCTCGCCGTGCCGGTGCTCGCGGCGGTGGGCGCCGTCGCGCTCTTGGGAGAGCCCATTTCGCTGCGTCTCGCCCTCGCGGGCGTCGCCATCTTGGGAGGCGTCGCGACGGTCCTCCGCGCGCGCTAGGCGAGGTGGGCGCGCGCGACGCGCAGCACGTACACTGGTGCGATGACCGAGCGTGCCGCCATTCCCGTGACCGTCGTCACCGGTTTCTTGGGAGCGGGAAAGACGACGCTCCTCAATCGATGGCTCGCCGACATTCCTCGTGGCGATGTCGCCGTCGTCGTGAACGAGCACGGCGACGTGGGCATCGACGGCGACCTGCTCGCCGCACGCGTGCGCGCTCTCGTGGAAATCACCGGTGGATGCGTTTGTTGCACCACCCAAGCCGAGCTCGTACGCGCGCTCTCACAGCTGGCGGCGTCCCCCCAACCTCCCAAACGAATCGTGGTGGAGACGTCGGGCGCGGCGTCCCCCGCGGGTGTGATTCACGCCGTCGTGGGGAGCGCGCGAAGCGGCGGCCACCTGCTCGACGGCATTCTCACAGTCGTCGACGGCACGCGACTCGAGAGCCTCTATGAGCACGATCTCGCCATTGAACAAATGGGCTATGCCGACATCGTCGTTCTCTCCCGTGCAGAGCTGTGCAACGCAGAAGAGATCACGAGCGCGAAGGTCGCCGTCGCCTCCTACAACGGCGCGGCGCTCGTCGTCACCGCGTCGCGCGGGCAGCTCGACGACCCGCGGCTCGTTCCGCTCGAAGCGCTTCTCGAGGAGCGACGCCGCGACTTTGCCGCGCCACGCGATCTGCGTTCGCGCGCGCACCGCGACTACGACTCGGTCTCACTCGTGATCGACGGCGAGGTCGACGGCGACCGGTTCGCGGGCTTCATGGAGTCGGAGCTTGGCGGCGCCGCGGGGCGAATCTTCCGCACGAAGGGGGTGCTGGCGGTCGCGGGGGTGGCTCCGCGAATGATCGTGCAGGGCGTCGCCGATCTCATCGAGGTGACGTTCGAAGATCTCACGGAAGCCCGCGCCAGTGGCGGCTTCACAACGTCTGATCGCACGACGAGCCGCCTCGTCGTCGTCGGGTTCGTGCTCGATCACCCACGGCTTCGTGCCGCGTTCGCAGAGTGCGCCGCAAATGCGCCGACCTCCGTCGCGTGACCACGATCATGCCGTTTCTCGCGCGCTATCCCGACATGCGCGTCGACATCGCAACCGACGGCAGGCTCGTCGACATCGCCGCCCAAGGGTTCGACGCAGGCATTCGTCTCGCCGAAAGCGTGCCGCGCGACATGGTGGCAATCCCGTGCAGCCCACCTGTGCGCTACGTCGTCGTCGGTACCGCAGCCTACTTCGCAAAGCGTCCGCGCCCGAAGCATCCGAGCGATCTCACATCCCACGTCTGCGTCCGCTCGCGCATGCCAAGCGGCGCGTCGCTCCCGTGGTGGTTCGAGAAAAAGGGGCGCGCGATCGAGATCTCCGTCGAAGGGCCGCTCACCCTGGACGCAAGCGAGCTCATGGTTCAAGCGGCGTTGGGAGGGGTTGGGATCGCGTGGGTCGCCGAGTGGATGGCCGAGCCTCACGTGCACCGGAAAGAGCTCGTGAAAGTGCTCGAGGACTGGTCGCCGACGTTCCCGGGGCTGTGTTTGTACTACCCGCCCCACCGCCATCTCTCGGCAGGGCTACGGGCTTTCGTGGCGCTGATCAAAGAGCATCGGGTGAAGAAGGCGTAGGCCGCGCCCCCGGGAGCGCGGGGCCGTGGACTCAGGGGGAGGGCGTGGGTGCCGGCGACGAGCTGCCGCCGTCGACGACGTACTTGAACGAGCCGTCGGCGGTGCGTTTCCAGACGGTTAGGTATTTCCCATAGCCCACCTGGTGCTCCCCAGCCGCATTCAACGAGCCCGACTCGTAGGTTCCGAGTGTGAACCCGAGATCGCCGCTGCGAGATGCGCGAGCGAGGAGCGGTGCCCACGCGAGGGTCGACGTCGTGGGAATACCGGCGTTCGAATCGAAGATGGCCTTGCGGCCGAAGAGCAGTGGGTCGTCGATCGAAATGCCGTTCTCATCGACATACGCATCGAAGCCAATTTGCCGCCCGACGCGACCGGTGTAGGTGGAAAAGTCACGATCCATACCGAGCAGCGCGTTTGCCGTGGCGACGTCGCCTTTTAGCGTGGGGTACACGGGCCCGTCGTCCGTGAGCGGCAGGAGCGTGGGCGGCGGAGCCGCGGGCGCGCTTCCGAGATCGGTCTTCGAGAAGACTGTGATCTTCCACTCTCCCGTGAGACTTCGCTGCCAGATCGCGTTGTAGACGGAATAGGTCACAGTCGCATTGCCGGCAGCGTCTTGCGGTCCGACGATCTCGAGCCAGCCCAGCGTGTAGCCAAAGTCTCCCAGGGCCGAGACGTCCCCGCGGACGTAGCGCCAGCCGAGCGTACCGCCCACGGGAATGGGGCTCGCCGCACCTGTGAGGTAGGAGGTGATCGCAGCCTTCCCCTGAAGGAGATTCTGGCGACGCGCGAGGAGGATCCCGTCGTCTGCAAGGTGGGAGACGAAGCCTGTCACGCCCCGCAACGAGGTATCATTCGCGACCAGGGCATCCGCGGCCAACAGCGTGAGGCGCGATGCAGGGAGCGTGGGCACGCGGAGGTCGCTCGTGGTGCTGCCCGTGGCCTCTGCACCGTCGAGCGTGGCGGTCGACGCCTGCGCGTCGGGCGCGCCCGCACATGCCGAGGCGAACGCGACGAGCACGAGCGCGAACGCGAGACCGCGACCAAGAGCGAGACGGTTGGAACAAATCGTCATGATGTCCTCCTCGAGAAGTCGATGGTGGGGAGCCGCGCCGCCGCGGCCCCAGGTGGCAGCGAGCGGCGCTCGACCTTCCTAGGCCCCATGCGCGCACAACGGCGCGACAAGCCGTGAGCGGCGATGGGCGTGCAGCGAACGGCGCGGGGGCCGCGGCGAACGGCGGGCGCGCGAGAGCGCTAGCGACGCGAAGCGAGCACGGCGTCGAGGCGCTGCTTGCCGCTCCGGCTGACGCGTAGCTCGGCACCGCTCTTCAAAATGACACTCGGCTCGCCGCGCGTCGGCGTGCGGAGCTCACGAATGCGCTCGGCATTCACGAGGAGCGAGCGGTGGATCCGAACGAAGTGCCCAGGCAGTCGATCTTCGAGATCGCGCATCGGCTCGCGATGAAGATGACTCTCGCCGTCGAGATGGAGATGGACGTAATAGTCCTCGGCTTCGACGTATTCGATCTCGCGCACGTCGACGAGGGTCGACTTCCCTGCGCTTCGAACCACGATGCGCGTGGCGGGCACGGGCATCGGCGTCGACGGCGGCAAGGGGGTGGCGGCGGGCGGCGCCGAAGGCCGAGCGCCGTCGACGAGGGCGCCCATTTGCCGAGCGAGAACCTCCAGGCGCGTGGTGCGAACGCGCGCTTTCGCCCGCGCGAAGGCCCGTTCGAAACGGCCGTCGTCGAACGGCTTGAGAAGGTAGTCGAGGGCGCGCACCTCGAAGGCGCGAAGGGCGTGCTCGTCGAAGGCCGTGACGAAGATGACTTCGGCACGGCGTGCGTCGCCCAGGGCGGCGAGGACCTCGAAGCCGTTGCCGCCCGGCATTTGAACATCCAGGAACACGACGTCGGGGTCGTCGCTCGTGATCTGCCGAACGGCGTCGGCGCCTCGCGCGCACTCGCCAACGCAAACGGCGTCGGGGTCCCCGGCGAGCAAGATGCGCAGCGTCGCCCGCGCGAGCGGCTCGTCGTCGACGACGAG
>JANXMC010000216.1 GCA_025354825.1 Myxococcales bacterium | reverse complement strand
TGGGAGCGGAGAGTGGGTTGGGAGCGGAGAGTGGGTTGGGAGCGGAGAGTGGGTTGGGAGCGGAGAGTGGGTTGGGGCGCGCTGACGGCTGTTGGCGCCTTCGCTCCGGTATCGAGGGGTGAGGGCGAAGATGGGTGTTGGCCACTCCGACGCTCGGCCGCCTCGACCGCGCGAAGTGGGTTGTTGGCCGCTTTGGTGCTTGGGCTCGACGGGTGAGCCCGGAGTGGGGTGATGGCGTTACGGGCTCTTGCGGTGAGCTCGGGGCGCTATTTCGTTAGCGAATGTTGCGGCGTGCGCCTGCGATTTAGAGGAATCGCAGGATGAGCGTTCGGGCCAACACGACGATGGCGGCGATGATTCCCAACAAGATGAGCATTCCCACGATGAGCGCTGCCCCTCGTGTGGTGGACGACGCGGGTTTGGGCGGGATGGACGCGGCTGCGCGGCGCACGGTGGGCGTGCCCGAGGGGGAGACGCTTCGCGCTAAGGGCGATTGAGAATGGGAGATTCGGACGGGCGGCTGCGGCAGGGGTGGGGGCGTCGAGATTGACGAATTAGCGCGGGGGGAGGTGCTCGCGTTGGGGGCAGGCCGGCCGCTCGAGTCGGCGCGGCGTGACGGGGGCGGCGCGAAGAGACCGTGGGAAGTTGCGGCGTTCCAGCGCGGGTCGGACGGGTCTTGGATGGGAGGGAAGACCGGAGGCGTCACGGCCGTGGCGTCGGCCTCGCCGATTGCGCTTAAGGGTGAGCGCATCGTGCGCGTGGGGGCGGGGCGGTCCGCCGAGCTCGCTTCGGCGAGCCATTCGGCCTGTCGGCTCTTTTCGTCTTCGAACAGCGCCGCCATCACGGTTGCGATTTCGGCTTCGGCGACGACGCGCCCTTCGCGTTGTGCGTAGTTGGAGAGGGCTGCGGCGAAGGCGCCGGCCGACGCGAATCGGTCCTCCTTTTCGCGTGCGAGCCCCATTTTGAGTATCGCCCAGAGGTCGGGGGGATACCCATCGACGAGAAGCGTGGGGTCGGGAACGTCGGCGGCGTATACGCGCTTGAGCGTTTCGATATCGTCCGGCTGCTTGAAGAGACGCTGGTCGGCTGTCAGCTCCCACAGCGTCGTCGCGAGGGCGAAAACGTCGGTGCGTCGATCGAGCGTGTGGCCAATCGCCTGCTCGGGCGACATATAGGCCGTTTTCCCTTTAATGATTCCCGCGGCGGTCTTCGACACGCGATTGCGCGCTTTCGCGAGTCCGAAATCGATGACCTTCACCTGGCCGTCGTAGGTCACGAAGATGTTCGTGGCGTTTACGTCGCGGTGAACGACATCGAGCAAGCGGCCACTCTCGTCGCGAAGCTCGTGAGCGTGGTGAAGCGCCTCGGCGACGCGCGCGCCAATCCACGCGACGGTGTCGTAACGAAGGCGGACGCCGCGCGTTCGGCAGGCGTCCCAAACGTCCCAAAGCGACTGGCCGAAGAGCAGCTCCATCGCCAAAAAGAGCCGCTGCCCGTCGGCGCCGAGCTCGTAGAGGCGGACGATATTCGGGTGAACGAGGTTCGCGACGATCTTCGCCTCGTCGAGGAACATGTTCACGAACTCGGGATTGAGCGAGAACTCGTCGCGGATCACTTTGAGCGCGACGGAGTGCTGAGGAGAGCCGTTCACGCGCCCGAGGTAGACCGTCGCCATTCCCCCTTCGGCGATTTTTGCACGCACTTCGTAACGCCCAAGCTGCGTCGGCGGCGGACGGTACGACGGGCTATGTGCAGGAGGCGCCTTCACGTTCGCGACTTTACCAAACCCACCCCCGAACGGATCAAAAGCGGCTAGCAATAGCGGTGTCGAAGGGACTGGGAGCACATTGGCCATGACGATTGCGCGTATCTTTCACCTCACAACGGCGTCGGCGATCGCGCTCGCGGCCACTGCAACCGTGACCTTGCCGTCCTGCAAAGATCAGGGGAAGGAGAGCGCGGCGAAAGCGAAGGCGAACGCCCTCATGCTCGCCGAGCTCTCTGCGAAGGACGTGGGCGAGGTCGAACGCGGCCTCCCGGCGGGCGCGGCGATGCTCGCTCCGCTCTTTTCAAAAGAGGGGGGCAAAACGGGCGACGCCCATAACGACCTCTCCGGCGCGCGCGCGGGGCTGAAACGGATTCGCGCCGTCGTGCCGGATCTCACCGTCTCGAAATCGACGTTCTTCGCACTGACCGACGACAAAGGGGTCGCGATTCGCAACGACCTCGAACAAGACGTGATGGCAGGGCTCAATCTCGTATCCCTCTTTCCCGCAGTCGGCGGCGCCCTCAAAGGCGAATGGGTGACAACGGCGGGTTCCTTCCCCGGCCCGCCCGGGCCCGCTGGGCCGGATCGCGACTTCTTCGCGGCGACTCCCATTAAACGAGAAGACGGCTCTGTGGGCGGCGCCCTCGTGACGGGGTGGTCCTACCGCTACTTCTCGCGGCACCTTCAAGAGGCCCTCCTTCACGAGCTGAAAGAGGACCTCCAGAAAGCCAAAGAGCCAGGCAAGCTTCCTATCCTCTATGTCGCGGTCTTCGACGCGACAGGCGTGTACGCGGCGCCGTTCACGCCGCCCGTAAATGAGAAAGCGTTGGCCGAAGCGAACCTCGTCGCGAAGACGGCGAATGGCCCCTACGAAGGAGTGATTACGATCACGGGGCGCGACTTCGGTTGCGGCGCGGTTCGTATTCCCAAGCTCGGGCCCGATACCGGAGTCGCGATCTTGCGAAGTGAGATTTAGCGAACGCGCGACGGGCCGAGTCGCCCGAATGTATGGATTCCACCGACGAGGACAACCCACCCGAGAGCGGTGATGACGCCGCCCAGGCCGCGGCTCACGCTCCCAGCGACGCCGATGCCGAGCGCGCATGCGACCGCTCCGCCGACGAGCAGATTGCGGGCACGTAAGGCGCGCGCCGTCGCGTCGGCAGACGCGGCGTTCGTGCCCGCGACCGCGGCGGTGCTCGCGCTCTCGTCGTCGGGCGGCGTCTCCATCGCGAGAGCACGCTAGCGGAGCGTCGAAGACGCCGCTACTTTCGCTGACGATGCCGCGATTTGCAGCCATCGACGTTGGGTCGAACGCCCTCCGTCTGCGCATCGTCGAGACGGCGGCGCCCTCGCCTTCGGGCGCGTCGAAAGACCAACTCCCCCTTTTGAAGGCCGAGCGCGAGACTCCGAACAACTGGCGCGAGGTGGTGAATCTCCGCGCGGCGGTGCGCCTCGGAAGCGAAGTGTTCCTCTCCGGGCGCCTCACGCCTACGTCGATTGGCCAGGCGTGCGCGGCGCTTCGCGAATTTCGCGAGGCGATGGATGCAGCTCAGGTCGACGCCTACCGCGCAACCGCTACCAGCGCGGTTCGCGAGGCGGAGAACGGCGCGACGCTCGCCGAACGTGCCCGGCGCGAAGCGGGGATCGAGCTCGAGGTCATCGAGGGGATCGAAGAGGCGCGCCTCATTCAGCTGGCCGTCTCGCGAAGGCTCGCGCTGTCGGACAAGCGCGCGCTCCTCGTCGACGTGGGCGGCGGCTCGACGGAGCTCACGCTTCTCGAGCACGGCGAGGCGACCTTCTCGATGTCGCTTCCGCTCGGCACCGTGCGCCTCCTCGAGGCCTTCCTCCGCGGCGCCCGATCGCTCGGCCACAACCGCGAAGAGCTCCTCGACGAAGCGATCGAGCGCGCCCTCGGCGAAGCCGTCCCGCGCCTGAAGGGTCGCCCGTTCGACCTCATCATCGGAACCGGCGGCAACATCGATACGCTCGTCGACCTATGCCCCTTCAAAGGCGGCTTCCTCGGCTGCCCACGCGCCATCGACGTTGCAGGCGCACGCGCGCTCTATAAAAAGTTGATGGGGATGACTCCCCAGGAGCGGCGCGACACGTACGGCTTACGCCCCGATCGTGCGGATACGATCGTCCCCGCGTCGGCGATATTTTTGCGTATCGCCGAGCAGTTCAAAATTCCCGCAATCGTGGCGCCGGGAGTTGGGCTGAAAGAGGGAATCCTCGAAGAGGTCGTCGACAAATTCTTTCATGTTTGGGACACGGCCGGCGAAGCCAAAAGCGTTCTTCACGCCTGCACGCGATTGGGCCAGCGGTATCAATTCGATGAAGCCCACGGCGCGCGCGTATCCGACTTCGCGGCGAGCCTCTTCGACGATCTCCAGGCCGTGCACGCCTTTGGCGAGCGAGAGCGCTTGCTGCTCCGCGCGGCCGCGATTCTCCACGACATTGGCGACTTCGTTCGGTACGACGGGCACCACAAGCATAGTTACTATTTGATTCAGCACGCCGATATCATGGGGCTCACGCCGGACGAACGCGCCATCGTCGCGAACATCGCGCGGTATCACCGAAAGAGCGTCCCCGACCCCACGCATCCAAACTTCCGCGAGCTCGATCGCGACGCGCGCGGCAAGGTGCGCGGCCTCGCAGCGATTTTACGAATCGCCGACGCGCTCGATCGCGAGCACCGCGGCAAAGTCACGTCGGCCCGTGCGGTGGTCGAGCGCTCGAAGAACCAGGTGCTCCTCTTCATTCGCGGCGATCAGGAGCGGGAGCTCGAAGAGTGGACGGTTCACGCGAAAGCCGAGCTCCTTCGCGACGTGTACGATCTCAACATTGTCATCGCCGACGGAGACGCCTGATGCCGACCGCGAGGCGCGCGCACCCAGCGTGCGTCGCGGCGATCGGGTGCATCGCGGCGATGACGAATGCGTCGTGCCTCGCCTCGCGCGTCCCCGATCCGCGGGATGCGGCAAACGCATTTGCGACAGCGGTCTCGAGAGGCGACGCCGACGCGGTCTACGGCATGATGTCGACGAGCGCCCACAACGCGCGATCCCGAGACGACGTGAAACGGATATTGGCGAGTGAGCGTGTCGAGCTTGCGGAAGAGACCCACGCGCTCGCAGCAAAAGACGCGCGGGTCGAGTCGTCGGCACGTCTCCGTTTCGACGACGGCGAAGAGGCGACCCTCGAGCTGCGTGGCGGGCGATTTCTCGTGACGACCGCGGGCACCCTTCCGGGGGGCGCGCGGTCGCCGGAAGAGGCGCTCGATCAGCTTCGCCGCGTGCTGGCGAGGCGAAGCTACGCGGGGCTGATGCGGCTGCTCACCCCGGCCACGCGCGCGGCGATCGAGCAGGATTTGCGCACCCTCGTGACGGGGCTCGACCACCCGGATGCGCTTCAAGTGCAGCTCTCCGGCGACGCCGCGACCATTCTCGTCCCCGGCGGCCACCACGTGCGACTAAGAAAAGATGGCGGCATCTGGAGGGTCGAAGACTTTGATTAGCATCAACAAGATTGCCGCCCTCGTCGCGACCGGCGTCGCCGCGGTGCTACTCGTCGCCGCCCCCCACCCTGCCCGCGCCTTTGGCGACGTCGGTGCGTTCGACCCTCGCGTTCTCGTGGCAGGCGGCCAGGCGGCCGCGGCGCATGCGAGCGCCCCCGCGCGCTGGTCGTGGGAGCTCGTTCAGCGGACGAGCGCCCCCGCCCGCGCGCGCCCGACGACCGTGCACGCCGACGACCCCGCCGTGACCGATGCGCCCTTTCTCTACTGGAGTGGCGACACGCAGCTCACGTCGCTGACGTCGTCGGAGATTGCGGGGCTGCGCCGCTTCTTCGCATTAGGAGGCGTCCTTCTCGTCGATGACGCCGCGCCTTCCGCCGAGGGC
>JANXMC010000198.1 GCA_025354825.1 Myxococcales bacterium | reverse complement strand
CCCGCACGATCAGCGGATCGCCTTCGTGCTCTGCGAGATCGAAGAGCGCACCTCGCGCGAGGTCGCCCTGATTGTCGGCGCGCCTGAAGGCACTGTCCGCACGCGCCTCCATCACGCGAAGCAGAAGCTTCGTGCCTCCCTCGATCGCGAGGGGCTTCGATGACCACGCGCGAGAACTCGAACCCCGACGACGCGGACGACGACGTGCTCGCGCGCGCCACGCGCGCATTTCGCGGGTCCCACGACGATGCGGCCGCGAGGGCGAGCGAGACGCCGGCCGGGCGCGCGCGCGCCGCGGCGACCGAGCTCCGCGTGCTGACGTCCATCGCGGATGCGCGTCGCGCGCGGCGACGTCGGGCAGCGTGGCTCCTTCCGGTCGCCGCGACCTTCGTCGCAGGTGTCGCGTGGGCAACGGCCTCGGGTCACTCGGGCCGCCTGCTCGCGGTGGTCGCGGCCGCATTCCACCCGTCCACGCAAGAGCGGGTTGCGACCTCGCCGCTTCCCCTTGCACCGCTGGCAGCGGCGTCCCCCGACGAGCCCGCGCTGCCCCCCGCGACGGCGCCCGCCAACGTCGATGCTCCGCTCCCGCGGCTCGCGCCTGCCCCGGTCGTGCCCTCCCCCGCCAAGCCCGCGCCCCCGCACGCGGCCGCTCGCGTCGACGCGCAGCCCGCAGCCACCGCGCCACGCCCGGCCCTCGCCCACGACCCCGAAGCGCTCTACGACGAGGCTCACAAGCTCCACTTCGTCGACCACGATTTCGCCGCAGCGGTGACCGCGTGGGACGCCTACTTGGCGTCGTCGCCTTCGCCCACGCTCGCCCCCGAGGCGCGCTTCAACCGCGCCGTTGCCCTCGTTCGTCTCGATCGCAAAGACGACGCACGCGTCGCGCTGCGCGCCTTTGCCGACGGCCGCTACGGCGCCTACCGGCAGTCGGACGCCAAGCGTCTCCTCGATTCGCTCGACAGGCCGTAATTCGTATTCGGCTTTGAACGCTCTCCGCACGAGCGGGGACCAACCTTCGATCGTGGCAGCCGGCGACATCGCGTCGCGCGGTTCGCCCATCCCTTGGAGACATCATGATTCTCTTTTCATTGGGGCGCGCGCGCGCGGCCGTTCTCACCCTAGTGGCAGTGGCCGCAAGCACATCCCTCGCGTGCAGCGTGCGAATCGCAACCTTCGGCAGCTCGAACGACTCGGGCGGGCCATCGGCGGGGGGCGGCGGCGGCGGCGGCGTCGACTCGCCGTACGGATCGGGGGGCGGCGACACGTCGGTATCGGCGTGCGGCGATGCGCAAATCAGCGTCGATCGCGAGCTACTCGTGCGAGATGCGCATGTCACGGACGGGGCGCAAGCCGACAGCGCGACCGACGACGCGGCGATCTCGTTTCGAAGCGTGGTTACCTCCCTCGCGGGCGGCGAAGCGCGGGCGAGCGCGTTCACGCAGGCGTGGCTCGATTCGTGGACGACGCGAACACTCGACGGAACGCTCTACGGCGCCGCCGTCGTCCCCCGCCCTGCCGTTTCTCACGTGCTCGCATGCCCGTGGCTGCGCCTTCGTCCGGAGAACGTTTGCGACGACACGTGCGGCACGTGCCGTGAGCGCATCTTCGATATGAAAAAGGCGCCCTTTCGCCTCGTCGCCGTCGTGAACCGACTCGATCTCGGGCTCGTCGAAGGGCCCTGTGGCGGCGTCGGAGCGGTGCCCGAGAACGCGGAGATTCGCCTCGTATTCACGGCGGTGCGCCCTGGCACGCGCGATCCCCTCCCGTTCACGCTGATTGCGGAATACGGCGCGGGGGCCCATTCACGGGGCGACATTTTGCGCCTCGCGAGAACCCTTCACGAGATCGCCGCGCTCCCCTCGGGCGCGCGCTACGAAGAGGCGGTCGCAACGTTCGTTCGCCCCTTCGTTCGCGGCGGGTCGCTCGAACAAATACGCACGAACGAAATCGCGTTCGGCGCGCCCAGCGGCCTACCGTGGGAGCTCCGCGAGTTTCATCTGGGCGCAGGGGCGGCCGGCGTGCCTCGCCTAGTCCCTTCGATGCTGACGCGCACGCCCGATCTATCCTTCGACGGCTCGCCCGCGCTCTCTTCCTGGCTTGGCAGGAACGGCGGCGACGTCGTCGAAGGCGCAGCGTGGACGCTGCCGGAGCCCCTTCAGGCGGCGACGGCGTGGACGACGAATGCCAACTTCACCTGGGAAAAAGGCGGCGTAGGCGCGGTCGCCGACGGCGTTCTCGCGTCGTTCAACCGCGCGACGTGCAACGGCTGCCACGGTGGGCTGGCGCTGTCGCCCGAGAGCAGCTTTCAACATTTGGCCACAGGCAGCGCAGACGCGAACGGCAGCGTCGAGACGCGCGCGTCGGCCTTTCTCACGACTGAGCTTCTGCGCCGTGGGCACGTGCTGTCGGCCCTCCTTTGCGGCGAGGCGAGCCCCTCTTCTTCTCCGCCATCGACGCCATCGACACCGTACGGCAGCGCGCGCTGAAGCCCTTACGCCGCGATCGTCTGGACGAGCGCCTCGAGCTGCTCGTACGACTCGCCCATCCCGTGCTCTTCGATGTATTTGCCATAGAACGCAAACATACGTTCGCCGCCACGGGCCATTACGTAGCGGTACTCACCGCCCGGTCGCACGTCGGCCTCGCACTCGATGAGGCTCACGCCGCGGGATGCGGGCGCCCACCACCGCTTCACGTATTCGGGTTTCGTCCATGCGTCGAAGACGGCATTCGCCCTCGCGCGAAACGTGCGCGTAATCACGATTTCGGTGTCCGAAACGCGCTCGAGCGTGGTGGGATTCAGCTTCATCGGGCCCTCTTCTTCGGTTTGCTCGGTCTTTTTGGCTTGGCGGATTTGCTCGTCGTTTTCGGAGGGTCGTTCTCGCCGAGCTCGGCCAAAAGATCGCCAAGCTGCTCCATCCGCGCGTCCCAAAGGGCGCGGTAACCGTCGAGCCAGCGATCGATCGCCCTTAGCTGTGCGCCGCGAAGTGCGTAAAGCCGCTGCTGCGCGCGCGATTCGACGTCGACCAGCCCCGCGTCTTTCAGCACGCGAAGATGCTTCGAGACCTGGGGCTGATTCAACGTGAGCGTCTCGCCGATATCCCCGACAGACTTTGGCCCGTCGCGCAGCAGCTCGACGATGCGCAGGCGATTCGGCTCGGCGAGGGCGGCAAAGGTTTCGAGCACGGCCTGTATATGCCGCGCTAGACATATACCCGTCAAGGCATACTAAGGAGTTGGACTCAGAACCGTAGTGGGCGAAGAAGGCCGACGTGCGAGGCCCAGGGAGCGAACGCCGATGAAGCGTTGCCCCCCGAGCTTCCGTTGCTCACCAGATCTTCACGCGCTTCTCGGGTGCGAGGTACAGCGCGTCGCCTTCCTTCACGTCGAACGCCGTGTACCAGGCGTCGAGATTACGAACGACGCCGTTCGTTCGGTACATCGCCGGCGAATGCGGATCGGCCATCACCTGGTTGCGGAGGGATTCGTCGCGGTACAGCGTGCGCCAGACCTGGGCCCAGCCGAGGAAGAAGCGCTGGTCGCCCGTATAGCCGTCGAGAACGGGCGCCGGCTTCCCCTCGAGGGAGAGCTGGTAGGCGCGGTACGCGACGGTAAGGCCGCCGATGTCGCCGATGTTCTCGCCGAGCGTGAGGCGGCCGTTGACCTTGATTCCGGGGAGCGGCTCGAAGGCCGAGTACTGATCCGCGAGGACGTCCGTGCGCTTCTTGAACGCATCGACATCGGCCGGGCCCCACCAGGTGCGCAGCACGCCCTTCGCGTCGGATTTCGCCCCCTGGTCGTCGAAGCCGTGCCCCATCTCGTGGCCGATGACGCCGCCGATTCCGCCGTAGTTCACGGCGGGGTCGGCGTCGGCGTCGAAGAACGGCGGCTGGAGGATCGCGGCCGGAAACACGATCTCGTTGAAAACCGGATTGTAATAGGCATTCACCGTTTGCGGGGTCATGCCCCACTCTTCACGATCACTCGGTTTGCCGAGCTTCGCGCGCTTGTATTCATGCTTCCAAACGGCAGCCCGCGTTGCATTGCCAAAGGCGTCGCCTGCGACAATCTCCAGGGACGAGTAGTTCTTCCACTTCGACGGATATCCAATCTTCGGACGGAAGGCGGCGAGCTTCTCAAGGGCGACCTTCTTCGTCTCGGGCGCCATCCAGTCGACGGACTGAATGCGCGCCGCGTACCCCTTGCGGAGGTTCTCGACGAGCTGATCGATCTCCGCTTTTGCCTTCGGCTTGAAGTGGCGAGCGACGTAAAGCTCACCCACGGCGTCGCCGATCGCGCCGTTCACGGCCGTAACCGCACGCTTCCAACGCGCCTTCTGCTCCGGCTGGCCGTTCAACGTGTGGCCGTAAAAGTCGAAGACCTCGGCGTCGAGCTCCGTGGGGAGAACGTCGGCCGACTCACGCAGCATCTTGTATTGAAGGTACGACTTCCACGTCGCGACGGGGGTCGCCGCGAAGAGCTCGGCGAGCTTCGGGAACGACGTAACCTCGGCGGCGACCATCGGCTGATCGGCATAGCCCGCCGACGCGAGGTAGACCTTCCACGGGAAGCCGCCGGCCTCTTTTTGAAGCTCGGCGAGCGTGCGCGGGTTGTACGTCTTTTCGCGCTCGCGGCGATCCGCGATGGGCCAGTGGCGCTCGGCGATCTTCGTCTCGAGGGCGACGATGGCGGCGGCGTTGGCGGCGGCCTTCTTGTCGCCGGCCATCGTCAGCACCTTGGCGATGTGCGCCTCGTACTTCTTTCGGATCTCGAGAAACTGCGGCTCCTTCTTGATGTAGTACTCGCGCTCCGGCAGCCCGAGGCCGCTATGGCCGAGGCCGACGACGTAGCGATCGGGGTTCTTCTCGTCGAGCGTCACTTCGGAGCCGATGGGCCCGTCGAGCGGCAGGTCCGGGCGCCCCATCAACTTGGCGATGTCGTTCAGCGTCTTCGCCGCGGCGATCGCATCGAGGCCGGCCTTGGCAGGCGCGAACCCCTTCTTGTCGATCGTCGCGGTATCGAGATATGCCGAATACGCGTCGCCTGCCTTTTGGGCAGTCGTGCCGGGCGCGCCTTTGGCCTTCGCCTGCTCTTCGAGAATCGCGTGAACGTTCACGTCGGACTCTTCACGAAGGGCGTCGAACATCCCCCAGCGTGAGCGATCGGAGGGGATCTTGTTCTCCTTCATCCATCGCCCGCCAGCGTAGACAGAAAAATCGTTTCCCGCCTTCGTGCCGTTCTCCATGCCGGCGACATCGACGCCGAACGTTCCGAGCTTCGGCGCGGCGCCGGCCGGCTTCGGCGTGGGCGCAAGGGCTTCCGTCGCGGAGGGGGCGGCAACGGGCGTGGGCGGCGGTACCGGTGCGGGGGGCGCCCCGCACGCTACGACAACCGCAAGGAGAGAGGCGCTGAGGAGTTGCGTGTTCCGCTTCATGGCAACACTCCTAATGACGTCCCTCGACGGCGCCAAGCGCCGATGCGCCGCAGCATGCCAAATCCCCTTCGGCTAATCGGCATATTCACGGCTTGTGCATGACGCGAAGGCGCCATGGCCTGCCCACGCCGTGGGCACGCCCGTGAAGGGCGTGGGCAGCCGCGCGCGATCCCACCATGAAACAGGCGGGCTTCGCGCGCGGCACAGCGGCTGCAATCCCGTGTCGTCGAACCCCATGATCCTCGACGACGTTCGTAAAGTCCCGTTTCACTGGCTCGCGTGGCTTCTCGCGGCGGCGTCCGTCGCCGTGCAGAGCCTCGCCCTCCTAAGCCTCGCCTGCGCCCTCGTGTTCGGTGGGGCAGGTCCAGACTTCGTAAAGGTCTACGTGGTGGCTGCAACGCCGGTCGTCGTCGTCTACGCGCTCGTCGGCCTCGTTCGCACGCTCACCTCGCGCAGCGCACCGTGGCAGCTCGCGGGGTCCGCGATTCTCACGTTCGGCATCGCGTTCGTCTTCGCGTGGCTCCTCTACTTCGTCCTCCCCGTCACGCTGCTGTTCATGGCGTGGGTGCTCAACGTCGGCGCAAAGGCGCCCTTTTCGCTGATATTGGGACCAAAATCGCGACGGGCGCGCCTTGATGACGCTCTGAAGCGCCCTCGCAGAAGGTCGCTTCATGACGATCCCGAGCGTTCGGATCGATCGCGTGACCGCGCGCGGGGTCGACGTTGGCTCCGAGGCGCTCCCCCACCCGTACGACGTCGCGCAAGCACTCGCGCCGTCCCCGAGGGCGCGACGCCGAACCGCTTCCGCGAATCCCCCTTACGCGGAGACTGACGCACGCACGGCGGGCGACTAGGGTCCGCGCGAGAATGCCGACGATGATCACCCCCGGGCAGTGGGAAGTCGCCTGCGCCCACTGCTTCACCGAATCGGACATTGTTTACGCCAAGACGGAGGACGCCGCCGAGACGGCCCTCCGCGCGGCGGGGTGGCTGAGCGCGCACCCCGAGGGGGAGCCCATGAAGTGGTGGTGCGTCCACTGCCGCGCAAAGCTGTTCGAATCTGGGAAACGCGGGCGGAAACGGTGAGCCCAGGCGTATCGGTTCGATGGTAGCTTCCGCCGGTGATCCGGAAGACCTCGACGAGTGACATCGTGCCGGCGCACGAGACCGTCCTCACGGTCGACACGGGACGCTGGCCCCTCGTCGTTCTCACCTTCGCGGGCAGGCCGACGACGGCCGACCTCACGGCGCATCTCGCCGAGATCGAAGAGCTCGTTCTCCAACGGAAACTGCCCTTCGTTCAGGTGATCGATCAGGCGCGCGCCGCCGCGCCGGATGCGATGCAGCGGGCGCTCATTGCCGACCACCAGACGCAACAAGAAGTTCTCTACCGCGCCTACTGCATCGGCGAGGTGTACGTCACGTCGCCCCGCATTCGCGGCGCGATGGTGGCGGTCTTCTGGCTCGCCAAGCCCCCCTACCCGTACGCGTTCGTCGATACGCGCAAAGAGGGGATCGACTGGGCGCGCTCGCGATTGCGAAGTCACGGCCTTCGCTAGTTGCCAGTCCTACTTGGGATTGGTGCTCGGTGGTGCACCGCGTTCTCTTGTACCAAGCCGACGCGACGGTGAGCGGCACGCCGACCCCTTGCGGCGCGGGCGGCGGATCGGGGTGGCGCCTCGTCACGGGATGGGCACCCGGCGGCAAGAACTTCGAGCTGCCGCCGGAATCGGTGTTTGCCGAAGAGGCAGGGACGACGCGCTGGGCGCTGCAGGTCCACTACAACAACGCCCAAGCGCTCGAAAATCAGGTCGACGAAACGGGCTTCGACCTCTGCTTGACCGGCAAGCTCCGCGCCCCTCGCTCGCGCCGAGTCGCCACAAGGGTGCGGGCTTCCCCTTCCCATCGACCTTCTTATCGACCCTCGCATAGCCCGTCGCCCGACGCTCCGGTGGGACGCTCGCGGCATCCCACGCGGCAGACGTCATTCCGAGTGGACGTGTCAACCGATTGGCAACAACGTCGCGGTACGGAGCCCGGGCTACGCGGCCCACGAGAATACCCAGAAGGCCGAATCCGAAGTTCGAATATTCGTATCCAACCCCCGGCGCGCGCGAGAGCGTCGGCTTGGCGAGCGGCGCGAGCACGTCGGCTTCGACGATATCGCGATCGGCACGCGTGTAGTCGAAGTCGCCGAGACGCGGCAACCCCGCCGTGTGCGTGAGCATCTGCCGAAGCGTCATCCGCCCTTCGTCGCGTGTCGGGTACGTCACTCCGGCGAGCTCGGGGAGGTAGCGCACGGCCGCGTCGTCGAGCGACAGCTTCCCCTCGTCGCGCAGCGTGAGAAGCGCTTCGGCCGTAAACGTCTTGGTGATGGGCCCGATTCGAAAGACCGTGTCGGCATCGACGGGCTGCTTCGTCTCGAACCATGAGGCCCACGGTCGCCATCGTTAGGGCGACAAGGGGAAGGGCACGCGGCATCCGGTCGAGAAATATACTCGAATCCTAGCCGTCGCCGCATCTCTGCGCCCCGCGCCGGCGCCAAGGTAGGCCCTGCCGCGCGCTTTGCGATCCTTCGATCGACAGCCTGTCGATTCGCGGCGCGCTCGTTCGTCCTTGGAGAGAGCACACGATGAACGCCCCCCTCGCCGCCCACGACTCCTCCACTCTCGGGATGGTTGTCCCATGAGCGAGCTCGCATGGATCGGCGCGGCGATCCGCGCGCCACGCCCCCCGGCCGTGAGCGCGCTGGTTCGTGCCGAGGTAGGACCCACTCGACGGCGTTCTCGAACGGCACTCGCCTTCCCCCGTGGTGACACGGCGGAGGCGCTTGGCCCAGCCATCGACCTCGCCAACACGCCTGCCGAGGCCGCGTATATACGGCTTCATATGGACCGCTTGCTGGAGGACAATCCGCCCGGCACCGCCTGATCCGAGTCGTTTTTCCGAA
>JANXMC010000138.1 GCA_025354825.1 Myxococcales bacterium | reverse complement strand
CGTTCTGCTGGGGATACGGCGCCTTGGGCTCCGATGCGAGCGCCTCCGAGAAGCCGATTCCCGTGTCGTACTGAGTCTCCCTATTTGCCAATCGCGCCTAGCCTTCAATGTGGGCAATAGGTCGCATCCCGATGTACGTATTCGCCCTTTCCGCAATGCCGGAATTAAAAGCAATTAAACTGAATCATTCGCGTCTCCGTTTGCTTGACCGATGTCTCTGTCATGCAACTCTCATCGGTTGAATGCAGAAGAGATCGTCGCCCGGCTCGCTCGATTCGGAATACATGAAGCTCGACGCCCCGGCGGGTCAGCCCGCATTGGTGGCAGGGAAGTACCGCCTCGTCGCGACGCTCGGTCGCGGCGGCATGGCGGACGTATTTCTCGGAATCGCAAGCGGCCCGTCGGGCTTCAACAAGCTCGTCGTCATCAAGAAGCTCCGTGAGAGCAAGGCCGACAACGCCTCGTTCGTCTCGATGTTTCTCGACGAGGCACGCCTCACGGCAAGGCTCAATCACCCGAACGTCGTCCACACCTATGAGTTCGGCGAGCAGCACGACGGCTATTTCCTCGCGATGGAATACATCGAGGGGAAATCGTTGAAGCGCATCGTCTCTGCCCACGAAGGGCGGCCGCTCGACTTCGCGTTCGCCGGGCACATCGTCTCCGAAGCGCTCCTGGGCCTACACCACGCCCACGAACTGCGCGACTACGACGGCAGCGAGCTCGGCATCGTTCACCGCGATTTCAGCCCCCACAACATCCTCGTGACCTACGAGGGGCAAATCAAAGTTCTCGATTTCGGTATTGCCAAAGCGGCAATGAACGAATCGGAAACCCAAGTCGGCACCATGAAAGGCAAGTTCGCCTACATGGCGCCGGAGCAGGCCACGGGCGCGCCGGTCGATCGCCGCACGGACGTCTTCGTCGCCGGCATCGTCTTGTGGGAGCTGCTCACGGGCGAGCGGCTGTTCAAGGGCGACAGCGTGCAGGTGCTGATAAACCTAGTCTCCCGCGCGATCGTCGCGCCGTCGGCGGTGAATCCGGCGGTGCCCGCCGAGCTCGACGCGATCATCGCGAAGGCGCTGCAGCGCGATCCGAACGACCGCTTCGCCACGGCGTACGACATGAGCGAGGCCATCGCCGACTGCCTCGCGCGCACGAGCCGTCCGCTCCGCCGCGAAGAGATCACGGCGCGCATGAGCGACCTCTTCGGCAACGCGCGCGAACAGCGCCGCCGCGAGATCAACGAGTACGTCGAAGCGGGCAAGGGGCTCAATTCCACAGATCCGTTGGCAACGACGGGCGGGCACGCCGTCGCGCCCCGCGGGATGTTCGACGCCGCGCGCGCCACGAGCCCCTCGCTCGTCGGTCTGCTGCCCATCGCGACGCCGGCGCCCCCGTCGTCGAGCGCGCCGCTATTCACGCGGAAAAATGCGGCGATCGCAGCGGCCGCAGGCGTGGTGTGCGTGGGCGCGCTCTTGCTCGGCATGTCGCGCTCGCGCGGCTCCGCGCTGCCGCTCCCCGCGTCGAACGGCGGCCTCGTTGCCAATGCCGCGGCGGCCTCGCCCGGCCCGGGAAGCGCAGGCGGCGGTTCAATGCCGATGAACCAGCAGGGCGCGTCGACGCTCCCGTCGAGCGCGAGCGAGCCCGAGTCGTTCCACCTGACGTTGAGCAGCGACCCTCTCGAAGCGAACGTCGAGTGGGCCGGAAAGCCCATTGGGCAGACGCCGATGATGATCGACCTCCCGTCGGGGCCGCAGTCGTTCGTGGTCTCGAAGGACGGCTACTACGTGGCGACCGTCGTGGTGAGCGTCAGCGAAGCGATGGCCGGGCGAACGGGCCCGCGCACAATCGTCCTCGTTCCGAAGAAGTCGACGCCCTCGTCGACGGCCGCCGAGCACACGCCCGCGCCGGCCCCCGTTTCGCACGAACGCGCCGCAGCGCCCGTCTCTGCGCGCGCCGCGACGACGGCCGCTTCCCGCGGCATGGGGTCGATCGATGCGCCCGCTGCCGCAACGGCGAGCGCCCGCGCCGAAGCCGTCGCGACCGCGACCGCTGCGCCCGATCCCACGGTCGAAGCGCCCCGCGCGTTGGCGCTCGTCGCAGCGCCGACGGCCGCCGCAGCCCCCACCGCCGCGGCCCCGCCGGCGGTCGCCGCAGCGCTTCCGTTCGGCCCCGAGATGACACGCCCGACGCTTCTTTCGGGAAGCGACCCGGACTACCCGCGCGAGGCCCGCATCGCCGGCGTCGAGGGGACGATCATTGCAAAGTGCACGATTACGGCCGGCGGCTCGCTCCAGGGCTGCCGCATCGTGAAGGGGCTCCCCTTCATGGACAAGCCGATGCTCGACGCGCTCGCCACCCGAAAATACACGCCCGTCTCGTTCCAAGGGCGCTCGGTCGCGGTCGAGTACGTCTTCAGCACGCGCATCCGCAAGCCGGGAAACTGAAGCGCCTCGCGTCTCAGCCGCGACCCCATGACGCCCCGCATGGCGCACTGAGACGCGGCGGATAGCGGACGCCCCGCGCACGCCGAGCTATCTGTTTCGTCCACGTTTCGTGGGCGGCACGCCGTTGGCGAAACAGAGCTTGGAGCAATCGCTGTCGACTCGGGCAGCGCATTGACGCGCGTATCACGATGTATCACCGTCCCCGTATGAACCTCGCCCTCCGCCAGTCGTTGGTTCACGTCGAAGGCACCGACATTCACTGGGCCGAAATGGGTGAGGGTCGCCCCCTCGTCCTTCTCCACGGCCTCGCCGACTGCCATCGCACCTGGTCGGCCGTCGCGCCCGCGCTCGCGAGGACGCACCGCGTCTTGATGCCCGATCTCGCCGGCCACGGCCTCTCGGGCCGACCCGACGCTTCCTATTCCATCGACTGGCACGCGAAGATCATCGGCTCCTGGCTCGGCGCCCTCGGTCTCGACGACGTCGACGTGGTCGGTCACTCCTACGGCGGCGGCGTCGCGCAGTGGATGCTTTTGGAGCACCGCGAACGCGTTCGCCGCCTCGCCCTCGTGGCCCCTGGCGGCCTGGGCCGCGAGGTCGTTCTCGGCCTTCGCATGTGCGCCATCGCGAACACGGTCGAGCGCATGGGGCAGCCGTTCATGGCGCCGTTCACGCGCATCGGAATGCGCCTCGCCGAGGGCGGCTACGACCGCGAGGACATCGAGCTTCTCGCCTGGATGAACGCGATGCCCGGCACCGCCCGCGCGTTCGCCCGCACGGTGAAGGACGTCATCGATTGGCGCGGTCAGCGCCGTCACTTCCTCGAGCACGCGCACCAGGTCGCCGAGCTGCCACCCATCGCCATTTTCTGGGGCGATCACGACCGCGTGATCCCGTCGCGTCACGGCACGACGATGCTCGACATGGTCGCCGGCGCGAAGCTCACGCACTTCGACGACTGCGGCCATTTCCCCCATCGTCAGCACGCGGCGAGCTTCGTCGGTCATCTCGAAGCCTTCCTCGACGCGCCCGAGCTCGCCCCCGCGCGCATTCGCGTTCCGGGCCGAGCTGCGGCCCCTGCGAAGGTGACGTCCCTCGCGTTCTGGGCAAAGGCGTGGACGACCTTCGTGAGCGGCGCACGCGCGATCGCGGCGGCGCCCAACACGAACACGAACACGGCGCCGGCGGCGGCGTAATTCGTAGTCGTACTTCGTATTAGAGCGCAGCCGGCGCGAGGGATTCACGCTCCTGTTTTGCGCGAATGCCGCGCAAGACCATGAGCGCCTCGCGATCGAGGCTCAAGTACGCCATGGTCGATCGCGCGAG
>JANXMC010000125.1 GCA_025354825.1 Myxococcales bacterium | reverse complement strand
GGTCAACGAGTCGGCGCGGCGTCGCGTGCCACGCCCAAGGCGGCGCGGCGGGTTTTGTGAGTTCGGCTTATAGCTACTCTTTTGGCGTCGGCCACGGCATCTCAATGTTGCTTGAGGAAGCCTGCCGTCCCATTTCCCACGCGATTTCGTCGCCCGCCGTCGAATGGGGTACTAACAGAAGTCGTTATCAGGCCCATTCCACTGAGCCCGGAGAGAAAGCAAATTCCTCCTCGGTGCGACGCCACCATGTGAGTCCACGGTCGAGCCGCTGCACCTGCACTCAGAGAGGCAGGTGACCCGACTTCGGGTAGGTGATTTGTTCGCGAGTAGCGGATGCGCTCGTTGGCCGTCGTCGACCGCTAACCCATCTGGCGTCGCTCCCCGACGCTGAGCGGTTGGCTAAACAGGCGTCCCTTTGGCTCGGCTCACCACTCAAGCGTGATGAGCGACGTGAACCCCGTCGGCTTCGTCGACGGCCCTGCGTTCACGGTGCTCGCTTCGTCGATCTGCGTCGCCTGGAGCGCCTCCAAGATGCAGCGCTTTTCCGCCGGATCGAGCGACGCGCCCGGCTCCGCGTCGACCGTGAGCTTCCCTTTTTCGGACTTCGCGCGAACGACGAGCTTGCCGCCGTCGGACCTGTGACACGCCTCGACCGGCATTTGCGCCGGCTCGAGAAGGCGGCCCATTTCCTCGCTCGATCGCCCTTTGAACTCTGTGATGGTGAAGCTCGTGTAGCGGGCTCGCCGGGCCACGCCGCCGTCCTGGCCGTAGATCACGGCAAGGGGCGTCGACGAGGTTTGCGCGGTGCTGCCCAAGGGCGCCCCCGCGTCGATGCGGGCGAGCTCGCGCTGCGTCGCCGCGGACGTGAGCGGCTTCTCGGGCCCCCCGCAGCCCACCGCGACGAGCGCGAGAACCGAAGCGCCAAGGGCGGCCATCGCGGCTGTGCCGGTGCGGACCATGGTGCCCATCGTAGCCTCTCGGTGCGGTTTCATACCGCGAGAACCTCGAGGCTTTGGGCGCAGTCGTCAATGACCGAACTGAATCCCGAGCTGCGGCCCCACGTAGAATTGGAGCCCTTGGGCCATGATATAGGCGGGCGTTTTGATAGGCGCCGTGATGTCGCGCCCGTCGAACTGGAAGGTCACCTCGCGCGGATCGCCGCTTGGCGTCTTCACTTCACGCGTGAAGTCGATGAGGCCGACGATGCCGACCGTGAACTTGAAGCCGGGCGTGCTGCCGATGAGCACCGACGCGTCGGTCACGAGGCCGAAGCCAGTGGTCGATGTCCCCGTGCGGTACGAGTCGAGGAGCGCGCCGCCCGTCTCACGCTTGAGGGTGAACTTGCGGATCATCGCCCCCGGCGAGGCGCCGAAGGTGAACCGGAACGTGTCGCCATGGCTCGTCACGCGCGGGCCTACGCCGACGAAGCCGCCGAGGCTGTACATCGAGTAGTTCTCGAGGCGCGCGATGATCCCTTTGGCGTAGTCGGGGTCGTCGACGTCGTTGGTGCCGGGGATGTTCTTCTTCTCGTTGTGCCGCTCGCCGAGGAACGCGCCCGTCAGCTCGAGGCCGATGACGCCGAAGTTGTATCCTACATGCAACGTCGCGCCGCCTCCGAACTGCGTCGACGACGTACAGTTCGCATCGGTCGGGCAGGGCTGCCGCACGTGGCCCGAGATCGGCAGCGCGCCGTAGAGGCCGAACCCGTAATACATTCCCGAGTACTGGGACCCGGAAGACGGCTTCGACCCTTCGGCGACGTCGCCCGGGGTCGCCCCTTCGGCCGTGAGCTGCACGTCCTTCGAGAGCGTCTGCCCGGCGGCGATGGTCACGTCCTCCGTGAAAACCTGAAAGCCGTTCGCGCGGACGACGAGCCTGTGCTCGCCCGTGGGCGCCGCCCCGTCGTATGTGCCGGTGCCGAGCTCTTTGCCATCGAGCTCGATGGTCGCTTCGGTAGGCGTGGTCGTGACCTTCAGCTTCCCCGCGCCCGCGATGGCCGTGCCGACGTTCCCCCTGTCGGCGGAGAACTTGAGCGACACGGGGACCTTGTCGCCGGCGGGGGCGTTCACGTCTTGCTCGACGGGGTCGAACGCGTTGGCGGTGACGCGAACCTTGTGGGCGCCGGGCGCGACGCGCACGCCGGCTTTGAGCGGGCTTTTGCCCACCTGGTTGCCGTCGACGAAGATCGCCGCGCCCTCTTGATCGACCGTGATGTCGAGAACGGACGTGAGGGCCGCGATGGCCGTCATCGCCTGCTCGGCGTCGGCGCGCTCGGAGTTGGTGAGCCTGTCGCCGTAATCGGCAACGAGCTTTTCGTAGCTGGCGTTGGCCGAGATGTAGTCTTTTATTCGGTATTGCGAGTCGGCCAGCATGCGCAGCGTTTGCGGCGCCGGCGCGGCCTTATTGGCCATTTCGAGCTCGCGCGCGGCAACTTCGTATTTGCGTGCCTTGTACGCCTTCGTGCCCGCAGCCAAATGCTTCGTGGCCTCGGACGCAGGCGACCCCTTCTTACCGGGTTTCGCCGCGGCGCCGGCCGCCGGTTTCTTCGGCTTTTTGGTCGCCTTGGGCGCTGCCGCCGCGATGTGCGCGGGCAAAAGGACAACTGCAACGAGCGCGAGCCACCGAGGGGCGATTTTGAAGGAACGAATCATGGGATGGGCCAAGTCCGAGGAAGGCTGCAATGGGCATTCCGATCAGAGACTGAGCCACGATTGTAGAGAAACTATGCGGGACGTTTAGGTTTTTCGAGCGACCCGCGCCATGCCGAAAGGTGTGCGAGGGGCTGTTACTTTGGTGAACCCGACCCCCGTTGATGGATCGGCGCGGTACCTGGAGTGACCAGATCGGCCGCGCGCGATCACACGCGCGTCGCGACCGTGACGACTCCGCTCACGCCTGCGCGCGGAGCTCGTCGTGGACGAGACCGTTGGCGTCGCGAACGCGCGCCGCGCCTTCGATGCCGGCCACGAGCAGCGAGCCGTCTTGGCAAGACGCCGCCATGCGCTCGAGCGAATGCAACCGGGGCTCGACGTGGGAGAGGACGTGGAGCGCCGACTCTTCGGTGAAGGACCGGCCCGCGACGCCCCACGGCTCGTCGTTCGACTCGGCGATCGCAATGAACTCTTCCAGTTCGGCCGTGACGAGGCCGACCCAGCGCTGAACCTCGGTGACGGTGTCGGCGACGGCGCCGAGGAGGCTCGGGCCGATGCACGCGCCGTCGCTCCAGAGCATCGACTCGAACAGGCCACGAAGGCTCGCGAGCGCCTCTTCGACCGCGTCGGCCGTGCGCACGATTCGCAACGTCTCGTTGAGGGTGACGCTGAGCGAGCCGCTCCACGCCGACGCCACGCGGGCGCGCCCCGCGAGCGTGGCCTGCGCGACGACCCAGCTCGAAACGGACGGCTCGCTGATGCGCGGGCGGAGCGTCGTGACGGTGCCGGCGTGATCGGACGGTGAGAGCACCGGCGCGGGCATCGGAGGAAACGTATTGGCCAGGGGTGAGTCTTCGATGAGCCATGCAGGCACCCGGGGATGGATCCCCGAATCATCTGCCGTGAGCGTTCGCTCCCCCGCCGGGCGCGCTTGGGGGCGCGTCTGGGTGCGGCTCACGACCTTCGCGGTCGCAAGTGCGGCGTGCCGGGGTGCCGGCTTTTTCGCCCGTTCAACGGGCATGCGATCGAGTGCGCGTCCAAGCGAAGCCATTGTCTGGTTCTCTTTCCTACGCCCCGCCTTTGCAGCCCGTGTGCCGAGGTTCTTATTCCTCTCCGTAGGGCCGAAACCCACCTTTGCCACCTCGCTGTAGAGCATTTCGCAGCTATTTTTCCCATGCGACGCGGGCGAGACGGTGGCGTGTCTCGGACAGTCCGGTGACGTCCTCTGGACAGGGGCGCGGCCCCCCTGGGACGGGATGTCCATGGTAGTGGACTCGAGCCCGCAGCTGCCGCCCATGCCCCGCGATCGAAGACCACGCACCATGGCCGAAACGACGCCCGCAGGTGGTCGTCGCGTGGCGCCGCCCATGGACGAAGCCGAGCTTTTTGCGAGGGCTGTGAGCCTCGTCGGCGCCACGGTGGAGGACCTTGCCCAGGCGCTGGGCTTTGCCATCGGAGGCGCCGCGCGCGAGGCCGGCGACGATCGCGTTCACACGAAGGGGAAGATAGGCGAGCTCGTCGAGCGTGCGCTCGGTGCTAACGGCGGCTCGTCGGCGGTGCACGACTTTCCCCACTTGGGAATCGAGCTGAAGACGATACCGGTCGATGCCGGAGGCAAGCCGCGCGAGTCGACCTTCGTCGCCGCGCTCTCCCTCGACGACGCCGACTACGCCGAATGGGAGACGTCGTGGGTGCGCGCGAAGCTGTCGCGCGTCTTGTGGATACCCGTCGAGACGGTGACGGCGGGCGCGAGCACGACGACCGACCCGTCGGCCGCACCTTCACGGACTCCGTCACGGACCATCGGCCAGCCACTCTTGTGGAGCCCCTCCCCCGAGGACGAGGCGACCCTGCGGAGCGACTTCGACGAAATCCTCGGCATCATCGGCCTCGGGGCGATCGAGACGCTGACGGCGCGCACTGGGACGTATTTGCAAGTTCGACCGAAAGCCGCCCACGGTGGCGTGCGAACGCGCGCGATCGCAGCCGAAGACGGTTACGTCGAAACGGTGCCGCGTGGCTTTTATCTCCGCGCTCGCTTTACCGAAGCGATCCTGCGCACGGCGAAGTCGGCTGCCGTGACCCACTAGTCGGAAAAGTCGTTGGTCATGTAGAGAACCCCGCCGGGGAGATAAAGGCCAATCCCGACGCGGCGGTATTTGGTATTCATCATATTGTCGTAATGGCCACCGCCGGGCCCTTCGTCGAACATCAGCTTCAGCATGATGTCGACCTGCCGCTTGCCGCTCGCGAGCGCATCGGGCGCCATCGACGGGACGCCGCGCGGATCGCCTTGGTTCTCCGCCGAGCGCGAGCCGAACGCCTTCGACCCTTCGACGTTGCTGGCAAAGTGCGCGTGGGGGGAATGGTCGCGCGAGAGCTGCCGCGAGCCGTCCATCGCGAACGCGCTGATGCGCGCGTCGTAGAGAAGCGGCTCGCGCCCATTGCGGCGCCGATAGCCGTTCAACTGTTCAAGGTTGTACCGAACGAGCGAATCGTTCGGCAGCGGATCGGCCGGACGCGCAGGCGGCGCGGGCGCGGGTACCGAGCGCGTTGTGGTCGTCGTCGTGGTCGTACGCGTCCGCCCGTCCGGCATCGTCTCGACGACGGTCCGCTTCGACGGCCGCGCGCCACTGCAGGCGGTGGAGACGAGCGCCGCGACAGCGAGGGCAAACGCGGCGAGCTTCGGAAAAGGGCGCAGCAGTGGAAAAAACGGGTCCCGACGCATACCCGGAAGCCTGCCACGGATTTCAAACCCCGGCGGGTGTGCGACGTGCGCCCCGGCTCGCACATTCCCCGCACACGCTCGCGGTGTACCTGCATACTCCGCCGCGATGACGCCATGACGAGCGGTCGCCGCACGACCAGCATTCCGCCTCCTGTTTGGAGTGTCCGCAGCGAGGTGAAGGGGCTGTGGTTCGTCTCCGCGCGCCGCCTTCTCGCGAAGCGGTATGGCGACGAAATTCTGGCGGCCGTGATTGCGGCGATGCCGCCGGAGCTGCGCGACGCGATGGCCGCGCCGTTGCCGTCGGAGTGGTACCCCGAAGAGGCGTTGCAAGAGGCCCTGCGCGTGGTGCACCAGGTCGTCGCCATGGGGAGCGCGGACCGGATGCTGCAGCTCTTGGAAGACTGCACGCTCGTCGGCATCAACCACTTTTGGCGAACGGCGCTGCGCGTCGCATCGGCCGAGTTCTCGCTGCGCGCCCTCCCCGCGACGTGGAAGCACATGCGCCGCGGGCCGGGCGTGCTGGCCGTCGACGTTGCTAAGGCGCGCGGCGTTATTCGGTATACGCGTTTTCCCTATTTCGACGACGTCAATTACCGACTTCTCGTGCTCGGCGCTGTGGGCCCTCTTTTGAGCATCAGCACCGGCAGCCCGGCGCGGCTCAAGATCGTCGACTACGGCGCGACGCACCTGACCGCCGAAGCCGATCTTTCGTAGCGCCCCCACGCGCTCACTCGCGCGCGCGCGCCGCTTTCGCCGCAGCGCGTTTCGCGCGAGCGCCACGAGGGGGCGCGGCCGTCGCCGCCGCGCGCTTTTCGGCATTCGCGACAATCGCTTCGTAGGCGCGCTTCAACCGAACGAAGTGCGCCGTGGCGCCGCCCTTGTCGGGGTGATGAACGAGCGCGAGGGCGCGAAAGGCGCGTTTCACGTCGGCCATCGGCGCGCCGATGCGCAGGCCGAGGATCGCGAACGGATCGTCGGGCGTCGCAGCGCGCCCGGCGGTTCGCGGCGCACGAGGCTCGCGCTCTTCGCGAACGATCCACGGCGGAAGGCCCGCCATCTGCCGCACCCACGCGCCCGCCCACGCGCTTTCGATCTCGCGAAGCGGCTTCCCCGCCGCGCGCTCGGCCTGCGTGCGCGCATCGTCCTCGCTGCGCGCTCCGCCCGACCACCCATCGGGCGCGCGGAACGGCTCGCGCGTGGGCGCGCCCGTCCACCACGCGCACCAGAGGAGGCGGCGCCGTTTGCTTTTCGTGACGGCAAAAGCGCCGACGAACGCCGCGGTCACGCGCGTGCGGGGCGAAGCTCGCGACGGAGCTGCGCAACGGCGCGACGGACCCACGCGGCGCCCGATGCGACGCGGCCGAGCATCAACATGTCGCGTGCGCCGCCACGACGGCAGCGTGTCTCGAGGGCGAGAACATGCGGCTCGACGTGAGCGAGAACGTGCGTGGAAACATGCTCGGCGAAGGAGCGACCGGCCGCGCGCCAGCTTGGGTCATAGGCATCGTCGTCGTCGCAGCGGTCGTAGGCCGCCTCGTGATCCAGGGCGAGCTCTTCGAGCTCCGCGAGCACCAGCTCGACGAGCGCGTGAACCTCACGCGTGAGGGCATCGAGGGTGTCGCTCTTGCCGAGGAGCGTCGCTTCGGTGCTCGCCGCGGCATCGAACGTGAGCTTGTCCATCGCACGGAGAACGCTCTCGAGGCTCGTGACGACCTTCTCGATGCGCCGCCCCGTGAGGCTCGGAATCTCTTGTCCCGCAACCCACCCGCGCAACATGGCGCAGCGTTGCGCGAGGAGATCGCGATCATCCATCCACGCGATGGCGAGCTCTTCGCGGAGAAGCGCCGGCGGTGGCGGGCTGAACGGAAGGGGCTCGTCTTCGGCATCAGGATCGGGCTCGTCGGCGACGTCGCGGTAGAAAACGATGTGCACCGCCGACTCGGGGTCGGGCGTTCGCTCGAGAAGGACCGCGCCCACTTCGTCGGCATCGAGCACGGTGTCGCGCGCTTCCGCGTGCGCGTGCGCCTCGACGATGCGGTGCCTTCGCGGAAGGAGAACGACGGGCTCGGTGTCGTGCTTGCGTGCGTCGTAGTGGACGAGTGCCATCGGTGCGCTCCTGGCCTTGCGCCGCGGGGATCAATGCGCGTGGACGAGGCGCTCGGCCAAGTTTCCGGAGTCGGGCGAGTCAGGCCGAACGCGCCTCCGTGGCGCGGGCGAGGGCGATCCACGAGATCGCACCGACGGCGGCGCCGAGCCACACGGCGTGGGCCGCGACGGACGTGACCGCAACGAGGGCGCCGCCGACGAGCGCACCCACGACCTGCGCGAGGGTGGTGGCGAGGTTGTCGGTCGCGGCGAGGCGCCCCATCACGCGGTCTTCGGCGAGGCGCTGCATTTGCGCCGTGGAGACGACCCAGTTCGCGCCCGAGCCGACGCCCCAAACGAGAGCCGTCGCGAGGAGCCAAATGGGATGGTTGCAAAGCGCAAAGAGTGCCATCGCGCCGATTCCGAGGGTCGCGGCAATGTGGAGGACGCGCCCGCTCGGCTGCCCGCGCGCGAGAAGCGCGCTTCCCGCGAGCGGTCCGATGCCGGTGCCGACGCCGCGCACTGCCTGGAGGATGCCGAGCGAGACAGCCGCCGTGCCGAGGGGGCGCACGTCGGCGGCGACCAAGTTCAGCGTGATCCATCCGGCGCCACCGGCGATGGCGAGGGGGCTCTTTGCGAAGACGGCGCGAAGCAGGCTCGGGTCGCGGCGCGCGTAGGCGAGCCCTTCGCCGACGTCGCGCGACATGGCGGCGAAGGCGCCGCGCACGGTGCGAGGGACGTCTTTTCCGGCGCCTTCTGGGACGAGCGCCGGGATCGGCGCCAACAGAAGCGCGGCGATGCCGAAGGATGCGGCGTCGAGAACGAGCGCAATCACAGGGCCGAAGACCGCGAGGGCGCCGCCTGCGGCCATGCCGATGACGAAGGTGACGCTCCACGTAGCCGAGACGAGCGCGTTGGCGTCGACGAGGGCGTTCGCGTGGTTCGGTGCGTCTTCGCCGTGGTCGTCGCGGCCGTCGTCGTCGCGATCGCGCACGTGAAGAATGCGTGGCAGCGCAGCGCTTTCGGCGGGGACGACGAACGCGCCGACGGCGCCGCGTACGAGAATGATGAGCGTGACGATCGCCGCGTGACCGCCCGAGGCCGCGAGCGCTGCGACGAGCGTGAGCAGACCTTCGGCGACATTGGCGACGACCAAGAGGCGCTTGCGATCCATGCGGTCGGCGATGACCCCGGCGACAGGCGCGAGGAGCGCGTGGGGCAAGTGGTGCGCCGCGAGGAGGACCGCGAGGGCAAACGGGCCGCCCCCATGATCGACGGTCAGGAGGCTCACGGCGACGAAGCCGAGCCAGTCGCCGACGAGGGAGACGACGCCGCTAAGCCACAAGCGCCGGAAGGACGGGCGCGTCGCGACGAGCTTCACCCACGGATGCATTGGCGTCGTCGACGTGCGTGCGGGTGCGGGCGTGGGGCGCGCTACTCGAGATGCGCGAGGGGGCGCACGGCGGCGGCCTGGAGCCACCCTTCGGTCGTGCCCCAGACGATGCGAGAGAGGCCGGTGCGCGCCTCGACGACGCGGACGCGCGCACCTTCGGGGACGGTGGCGCCGCCTGCGAGGGCGATGCCGCGCTCATCGGCGAGGTGCGCGGCCGCCGAAATGACGACCCCGTCGCGAACGTCGAGCCGTTCATGGCGAGCGGCCAGCGTGAGCGCGAGAAGCGCCACGAGAGCAGGCGCGGTGACCGCAAACGAGATGGCGGCGCCGAGGCGAACGCGACGCGCCGACGAGCGTCGTCGCACGATGAGGGCGACGGTCATGACCAGCGTCGCCAGGAGCGCCGCGCGCTCCCACAGCCACTCGGGGGCGAGGCGCACGATGGCGCGCCCGAGAGGGTCGCCCTTGTCCAAGTCGACGGGCTCGCCCGCGCGCGCTTTACGGCGCGCCACTTCGCCGCGGACGACGACGAGACCGCGGGCTGCGTCGGCGTCGAGCACGTCGTCGCTCGACAGGTCGCGCGCCTCTTCGAAGCCGTGGGCCGCCTGTCCGAGATCGCCCGGCTGCCCGGCGCCGCGCCGCACGCGTTCGGCGTAGGCGAGCGCACGATCGAAGCTCACCGTGGGGTCGAGGATGCCGCGATCGGCGAGCGCTTCGAACGCGGCGATGGCGTCGGCGGGGCGTCCGCCTTCGAGGGCGCCTTTGCCCGAGTTGAAGAGGTCGTCGGTCTCCGATGCAGAGGGAGCTTGCGCGAAGCCGTTCGCTGCAACGGCGAGAAGCGAGACGCATGCGAGAAGAGAAAGCAGTCGGGCGCGGGCCATCGGTCACGCGCTCCCGCGAGGTATGCGCGCGAGGGTCCCGAGGGCGTGCTGCGTGTCGACCCAGCGTTTGCGTGCGGCGTCGATGTCGTGACCTTCGGGCGAGAAGCGCGCGTTGCCGCAGGCGTCGAGCGTGTCGCGAAGGGCGTGGGCGGTGGCGCTGTCGACGCCGTGCTCTTCGAGTGCGCGCGCGACGGCGTCGACAGCGATGCCGCGGACGTTGACGCCGACGTACGCGACGGTCGCGGCTTCGACGGCGCGAACGATGGCGGCGAGGGCCGCACGGGGGTCGTCCTTGCGCGACGCTGCGTCGGCGTCGGCGATGCGTGCGCGCGCAGCGGCCTCGGGCGAGGTCGCGCGGCGGCGTGCCCCTTCGCGGAGACGTCGGCTCGCCGCGTGGGCGCCGAGGGCAAACGCGTAGGCGAACGGGGGGGCGGCGATGCCGACCCAAAAAAGCGGCGTGTCGGCGAGGTGGCTCGCGCTGGGGCGAACGCCGAGGCGGTTGGCGCGCGGGCCGGGGAGACCGGGGAGCGGATCGGCGATCTCTTCGGTGGCGGCGATGGGGGCGGAGCCGGGGCGCACTTGAACGGTGCCAAGCTCGGCGCGGGCGACGCCGTAGGATTTCGTGTCGGGGTCCCAGTACGGAAGCGTGAACGAGCCTAGGTCGATAGCTCCCTCCTGTTTCATTCGAACCACGTACGCGAACGTTCGCTGTCCGCCGAAGTGGAGACCGTCGGCGGCGCCGACCTTCTCGTGGGTCGCCGGCTCTAACCAGTCGACGCCCGGACGCATCGGCGGCGTGAGCGCGGACGGCAAGTTGCCCGACCCCGAAAGCTCGATCGTCACGGCCACGGCGGCGCCGCGTTCGATCGTTCGTGGCGCGACTTCGGCGGTGAGCGCGTAGCGCCCCACGTCGCCGACGGTGTAGCCCGGCGGGCGCCCCGAAACGGGCGGCTCGCTCACGCGAACGCGAAGGTGCTCGCTCTCGCGCGAGCCGGCGTTGCGCCCACGGGCGACGCCCACGGTCATGGGCCCAATCTCGAGATCGCCCGCTTTCAGTGGGAAAAGCGCGGTCTTTCGAAGGAGCTGCACGGCGTAGCGGCGGCCCGCGACCTCGGCATAGCCCACGAGCTTCAGCGACCGCTCGTCCTCGACGAGGGGCTTCTTCAAGAAGTCGCCCGCCGTCACTTCGTGGACGTCTTGGAACTCGGGCTCGGACGTCTGGTCGTCGACGTACAAGTAGACCGTGAGCGTGACCTGCTCGCCGACGACGGCGCGCGGCTTGTCGATGGTCGCGTGGAGGAACGCGAGCTCCCCGCGCGGCGCGTCGAGCGCGAGGCGCGGATCGGTCGCGGGGCCTTGCGGCGCGCGCATCCCGCCGTTGCCGGCGTTGTCGTCGGGGTCGTTGCCGAAGGGCTGAATGAGCCCTTTCCACGGATCGAATGGCGAGAACCCAGGGCCGAAGATCGAGTTGCCCTGTTGCGCTTGCGGCTGCGGCGCCTGCCCCTTCGGGACGACCTTGAGCGTGACCTTGTTCGTCTCGTACTTCTTGCCGCCGATGGCGAAGGTGAGCGGGCCGACGGAATAAGAGCCGACCTTGTCGGCTTGAAGAGACCAGGTGGCGGTGATTCCCTGCTTGTCCGTTCGAACGCCGTTGATGATCGAGATCGACTGCGACGGGCTCACGTTCGGGCCGCGCACGTGGAAGCCCGGGGTCGCACCGATCTGTGCGTTTTGCGGCATCCCTTCTGTGGACTGCACGGTGAGCGAGAGGTGAATCGAAGCGCCCACGTCGAGCACGTCGTTGTCGACGGCGACGCGCACCTCGGGCTTCACCTGCGCCGACGCGCGCGGCGCGACGGCGAGCGTGCCAATGCAGACGACGAGCGCGATGAGCAAACGCGGCGCGAGCGCCATGAACCGCGCCTTCATTTGTCGGCCATGCCGCGCACGCGACGCCGGCCCGCCGCGTTCTTGGCGGCCTCTTGCTGCAAGGTCGGCGCGCTCTCGAGCTGATCGAGAATGCGGTCGTCCTGGTTCGCGCGGGGCGGCGGCGGGGGCGCGGCGTCTTGCTCGTTCTGGCTGTTGCCGCCGTCGGGTTTTTGGGGCGAGCTCGCGTCGTTGCCGCCGCCGCCGTCGGGGCCATTTTGGCCACCGCCGTCCTTGTCGCCATCGCCGCCGTCGGGGCTCTTTCCCGAGTCGCCGCCGCCGCCGTCTTTCGACGCGTCGCTCTTGTCGCTGCTGTCGCTCGCGCCGTCTTGCGAGGCGTCGTTCCCCGCGTCCTTCTTGTCGTCGATGCGGCGGAGCGCGATGGCGCGGTTCCAGGCGGCGTCGCGGCCCACGGGGTCGCCGGCGTCGACCATGCCCGGCGTGAGACCTATGGATTTGTCGTAGGCCTTCACCGCGTCTTCGTACTGCCCGTCTAGGAACTCGAGGTTCCCTTCGAGGTAGTGCGCGCGCGAACGGAGGTCGGCGGCGTTCCCTTCGCTATCGGCCATGGCGCGTACGATGCGCAGCGCGCAGTCGACGTTCGCGCGACGGAGCTTTTGAAGCTCTTCGCCGCCCGCGCCCGCGTCGATTTCTTCGTCGCCGAACCTGCGACCGAACGCTTCGCCGATTTTGAACAGCGCGAGCCCCAAGTCGAAGGCGCCGTTCGGTCGGCTGCGAACGCGCTCGGGCGTGCCGATGCTCCCTTCGGCGCAGGCGCCGGTCGAGAGGTACTCTTCGAGGCCCGATGCCGCGGCCTGCGCGTCGCCGGCATCGAGCACGGCGACCGCCTCGCGAACCTCGGGCGACTCGCGCTCGAACGGGCGTTTCGGGTCCCACCCGCAGGCGGCGACGGCGAGCGCCGCCGCCGTGAGAGCAAGGGTGAGCGTGAGCGTCTTACGTGCGCGCATGACGACCCTGTCCTCCCGGTACGGGCGCGGGCGGTGGCGGGGGGAGCGGCTTCTCGCGGCTTCCGCGATCGGTCGTGTCGAGGCCGCGCGCGGTGAGACGCTTTCTTCGCGGCGCATCGCTCAAGAGCCCTTCGATGAGCAGTAGGAAGAGCGCGGCGCCGAGGGGCCACGCGAACTCTTCGGCGTAGACCGTCTCGACGCGTTCCGAGAGCTCTTCGCGCATCAATTTGCGAAGGCCGAGGGCGATGGTGTCGATGCCCGTTTCGCCGTGCTCCGAGCGGACGATTGTGCCGCCCGCGGTCGTCGCGATCTTCGCCAGCTGCTCTTCGCCCTCGGCCGAGAGCGCCGTCGTGAGCGGCTTGCCGTCGTCGTCTTTGCGCATCCCGATGACTTTGCCGTCGGCGTTCACCTCGGGGATCATCTCGGGGGCGCGCGAACCGATTTGAACGACGTCGATGCGCGTGTGCTCTTGGGCGATCGCCTCGGCAACGTTGACCGGATCGCCCTCGAGGTCCTCGCCGTCGGTCACGAGCACAATCACGCGCATGTGATCGGCCGACTTGGGGTCGCGCGCGAAGAGCTCGCGGGCCTTCTCGAGGGCCCGCGCCGTCGCCGTGCCGCCGATGGGCATGTCGTTCGGTTCGAGCTGTCGAAAGAACTGCGCGATCGCGGCGCCGTCGCTCGTGAGTGGAAAGCTCATCGGCTCGCCCGCGAAGGCGATGGCGCCGAAGCGCGCGCCCGGGAGCCCTTGAATCAACCGCGCCACTTCGGCCTTCGCACGCGCCGTGCGACTGGGCGGCACGTCGCGCGCGTACATGCTCTTCGAGTAGTCGAGGGCGATGACGACATCGAGGTTCGTCGCGGGAATGAGCCGCGTCCCTTTGCCGAACTGCGGCCGCGCCAATGCGAGGAACGCGCTCGCCATCGCGACGACGAGAAGCACGCCTTTCACGGTGCGGCGCACCGTCGCATCGAACGACTCGAGCTTCGCGACGAGACCCGGGTCGCCGAAGCGCGCAATTGCACGCGTGCGCGCAAAGGAGGCCATCACGAGGAGCGACGCGAAGCCGAGAAGCGCGATGCCGCAGGCGATGGCGATGAGGATCGTGGTGGGGCTCGTAAAGTCGTAGGCGAACCTCACGGGAACCTCCGCACGACGAGGAGACGCGCGAGCGCCTCGAGAACGATGAGGACCACGGCGGGGACGAGGAAGAACGGAAAAAGATCCTCCATCGTCGCGGCTTGGGCGAGAAACCGCGTGCGCTCGAGGCGGTCGAGAATCGAGTGCATGCTCTCTTCGAGCCCCTTGCGATCGTTGGCGACGAACGCTTCGGCGCCGGTGTCGCTCGCCATCTTCTTGAGCAGCTCGGGGTTCACCGGAAAGTGAGCCTTGATGTAGTGAGGCTGGCCGAAGATATCGACGCCGTCCTGAACGTCGACGGTGTCGCCATTTCCGATTTGAACCGTGTAAACGCGAACACCTTGGGCCTGCGCGAGGTGCGTCGCATACTCGGGCGCGATCGACCCCGCGTTCGAGTCGCCGTCGGTGAGGAGAATCACGGCCTTCGATTTGGCCGAGCTTCGACGGAGGCGCGCGGTGCCGACGCCGACCGCGTCGCCGATGGCCGTGCCCGCGCCGTCGATGACGTCGAGCTCCATCTGCCGAACGAGCTTCGTGAGCAGCGTGTAATCGAGGGTCGGCGGCGCGAGCACGTAGGCCGCGCGGCCGAAAACGACGACGCCGATCCGGTCGGTCTTCCGACGCGACACGAAGTCGACGATGACGTCTTTCGCGATGTCGAGGCGCGTGGGGCGCTTCATCCCCGCCATGCCGGGCGCGGGGATCGATGACGGCGCATCCATCACCGCGCGCATCGATCCCGACAGGTCGAGCACGATGACGATGTCGATGCCGCGCTCTTCGTTCTGCTCGCCGCGCAGCACGTTTTCGGGGCGCGCCAACGCGAGGATCGCGAGCACGAGCGCGGCGCCGCGCACGATGCCGGGGAGATCGCGCAGCCGCGTGCGAATGCCGCGCGGACCGAGGACCAACGGCGCGACGGTCGGCAGCGCGAGGCGCGGCACGCGTGCATCGGCGCCGAGGGTCATCCGCCACACGACGACCGGCACCGCGAGGAGCGCGAGAAGCCAGTACGGGCGCGTCCAGTTGGCGCTCTGGAAGACCTCTTCGCCGCGCTCGACGAAGGGGTACACGAACGCGATCGCGACCAGCGTGAGCAGGCCGAAGGTCACGAGCATCGCGCGCAGAACGCGCGACGACCGCTTCGCGTCGGCGATGCCGGGGGGCGGCCTGGGGGTCACGACGGGGCCTGCCCTTCTGCGAATGCGTTCTTACGCGGCATGGTCGCGCGGACGATCTTTTCGCCTTCGTCGAGGACGCGCGCGCAGTCTTCGGGGCTCGGCGTGAGGTTCGCGAACTTCACGAGATCGCAGTCTTGAAGAAACACGGTGAGCTCTGCGATCGTCACGCCGAAGGGGCGCGCCTTCACCAGCGCATTCATGATTTCATCCGTCGTCGACTCGAGGCCGTCGAAGCCGTAGCGCGCGCCCAAGTAGCGGCGGAGCGTGTCGTTCACGCGATCGAAGTACTCGCCAAAGCGGCCCACTTCGAGGAGGCCCGCGTGGCGTACTTCGTCGAGCTGCTCGAGGGCCACTTCCCACGCGGGGCGCGGCGGCGGCGGAGGTGGGAGCACCTTGGGCCGCTTGTTCCACCGGTAAAGCGCGTACGCGAGCATCGCGCCCAGGACCAACCCCGCGGCCGCAAACTGCACGCCGCGTTTTAGAGTCGTCCACTCTTCGCGCTGCGGCCGGCCAGGCGGATTCGTGCGGGGCGTGGCCTCGGGCGTCGACGCGGTCGGATCATCGATGACGATCGAATGCGGCCGCGTACAGACCGTCATGATGTCGCCGTTGGCGCGCGCGACGGCGATGGGCAT
>JANXMC010000076.1 GCA_025354825.1 Myxococcales bacterium | reverse complement strand
TTGCCGCCGCCTTCGCAGGTGCCGGTGCCAGCCGTCGAGCCGCCCTTGCCGCCCGTGGTGTCGCCAGCCGTCGAGCCGCCCTTGCCGCCCGTGGTGTCGCCAGCCGTCGAGCCGCCTTTGCCGCCCGTCGACGAGCCGCTGGTGGAGCCGCCCTTGCCGCCCGTCGTGCTGCCGCCGCCGCCCTTGCCGCCCGTCGACGAGCCGCTGCCGTTGCCGTCGCAGGACGTTCCCCAACAGCTGCTGGGCGGGGGCTGCGGCGTCGTATCGCCGGCGTCCGCCGAGCTTCCGCCGCCACCCTTGCCGCCGTCGCTCACCGTCTTCGTGTGGCAGAGGACGTACTGCGGAACCCAGCCCGCGCCGATCTTGCCGTCGACGCGCGAGATGTAGAGCGCGTTCGTCGAGAGCCCTTTGCCGGAGACGACGCCGTAGATCGTGTTCGTGGAGAGGTCCATGAGCGCGCCGCCGGAGTCGACCGTCTCGCTCGCTTCGGTCGCCATGAAGTAGCTCGTCGGGAAGCCGATGGGCGCCGCCGAGAACGTCGCGCCGGTGACGGCCTTGAGCTTGCTGCCCGAGAGCGAGATGCCGTCGACGTCACGACGAATGCGCGAGACCTGGGCGCCGTCGGGGATCGGGCTCGTCGCGATCGTCGGGTACGTGTCGAGCGTGATGGGCGCATCGAGCTCGATGACGGCGATGTCCGTGCTCTCCGGGTGCGACTTGTCCGAGCCGAAGTTCTTCCAGTCGTAGGTCATGCCGCGGAGACCGCCGGCCTTCTGCGACTTGGCGTTCGGGGCTTCGATCTTCCAGCCCGACTTGCCCGCGACGTTGTGGCCGGCGGTGAGAACGAGGCGCGGCGCGATGAGCGTGCCGACGGCGGTGCCGCTCGGCGCGCCGTTGTCGCCGGCGTACATCGTGATGACGACGGCCGCCGGGTTGGTCGCGTCGGTCACTTTCAGCGTCGTGGAGTCATCGCTCCCGCTGCACGCAACCACGGCACCGAACGCGGCAATCGCAAGCACAGGCAACAGGTAGCGAACGGACGTGAAACGCATGGGCGAGGCTCTCTTTCTCTTCTTCTTCGTCTTGGAAAAGCTGCATCAGCTCGTCGGCGAGGAGCGTTGTGAACCGCCCACGTGGGGCCTCTCACCGTCCGCCGGACTTGCTGCGTGAATCGATGCGACCCACCAGTGCACGGCGAAGGCCAACCCCAAAAACGCCAGTGGTATGCGGGCTTGCCACCACAAATGGGCCGCAAAGACGGGGGGCTCTCCCCCACGCCCTCTCAGAGGGGAGGATGGGAGGCAGCAGCGGTGGATCGCGATGGATTCGGCCCGATGCACCGGCTGCCCGCCGCGGTTGTCCCCGCGCGGTTTCTGGGCCGCGCACGACAGTGCCGATCGCGACGCCGTCGCGGCGAGTTCAGCGCTCCCGCGCCCTACCGATTGACGCGATCGCGCACGCCCACGGCGCGCTTTTCCGTCTTCGTTGCGGCGGGCGAATCGCCCCCGTTCACCTTGCATTGCGTCATGGGGGGCTCACCCCACATGCCGAAATGCCCTCGCGCCCATCCATGTAGATTCCCTGCTTTTTAAGCTGAAAATGCCGCAAAAGCGCACGGTCCATTCGATTGCGCGGAGAGGGACATCTGGTATTTTGTTCAGTCCCCATGGCGACCTCCGCGGCCCTCGACGAGCTCCTTCAGAATCTTGGATCGAGCGTCGTCCGCGGCGACTCTCCAGGAGCCGGGCGCGCGGGGCGTAGCGCTTTCGGCGAAGCGCCGAACCTGGTTTTGGGGTGGCCCGAGGTCGATGCGCTCTTGCCGGGCGGCGGCCTCCCTCGCGGCGTCATCGAGCTCTCGTCGCCCCACGCGCTCGGCGGCGCGACGAGCGTGGCGCTCACGGCGATTCGCGCGGCTCACGCGCGGGATGCACGGGCGTGGTGCGCGTGGGTCGACCCCGAAGGGTCGCTCTATGCGCCGGGCGTGGCGATGGCGGGGGTCGATCTCGCGCGCCTCTTGGTGGTGCGTCCGCCCCGCGCCGAGCTTGGTCGCACCGCGGTGAAGGTCGCGTCGGCGCGGGCTTTCGACGTCATCGTGGTTGACATGGACGCGCCCCCCGCGACTGCAACGTCGGCGGCCACCACGACGGCTCTCGCGACGACGACGACAGCGCCCGCGACCGCGAAAAAGCCGCGCAAGCGCGCGTGGCCCGTCGAAGTCCTCGTGCGCAAGCTCGCCCTTCTCGCCGAAGAAGGGGGCGCCACGGTTCTCTTGCTGACCGACGCGATGGCGGCGGCGACGCGCCAGGTCCCGTGGCCGGTCGCGATGCGCCTCGAGCTCGCTCGATTCAGCCCCATGGCGATGTCGCTGCGCATCGCGAAGGACAAACGTGGTCACTCTGGAAGCCACGCAGGCGGCCTCGCGAAGACGGTCCCCCTCGCAACGCGCCCCACGCTCGCAACCGGGTGATCGAGGGGTGGCGATAGCGATGGCGCAAGGTCCGACGAAAGCTCCGCGCATTGCGGCGATCGCGCTTTTCGAAGCCGAACGTGCAGAGGACGCGACTCACGACGGCGCCGCTGCGCCCGGCACGTTGAAAGAGCCTCGCTCGCCCGAAGCCGCGCGCGACATGCTCTTGCGCATCGCGGAGCTCGGCTTTGCCTTCGGGCCGACGACGTCGTTCGAAGACGCGAGCTCGTCGCCGAATCCCAACAGCCCCAACCCCAACGGCGACATCGTCTGGGTCGACGTGACGGGGTGCGCGCATCTCTACGGAAACGACGCCGCCGACGCCGCGAGCACGACCGACGTCGATCGCGAGCGTCTCTTGGCCCTTCGTCTCACCGAGCAGGTGAACGCCCTCGGCGTCGACGTGCGCGTCGCCATCGCCGACGGCCCTCTCGTCGCCGCGGCCGTCGCACGGCACTACCCGTCGCGTGGTCCATCACGCTTAGGCGCCCGTCGCCCCGTCGTCGTTCCGCCGGGGAGAAACCGCGAGGCGCTTCGCCCGATCCCCATCGACGCACTGCCTGTTTCCGCCGACCTGCGACGCTTCCTGTTTCACGTGGGGATGCGCACGCTCGGTGACCTGCAGAAGCTCCCGCGGGCGTCCCTCGGCGCGCGCCTCGGGGGCGACACAGCGCGCATCATGCCGCTTCTCGCGGGGGACGACCGCGCGCCGCTGCGCCCGTACGTGCCGCCGGAAGTCCCCGAAGAGCGCGCCGAGCTCGAATACGGCGTGACGGCCCACGAAGCGCTTTTGTTCGTCGCGAAAACACTGTGCGACCGCATGGGGCCGCGCCTTTTGGGGCGCGCGCTCGGCGCCGCACGCCTCGAGATGGTGTTCGCGCTCGACCGCGCCCTCGTCCCCGAAGGCGAAGAGCTATACGCCACGGCGGGGCTCGCGCTGCCGGCGCCGCTGCAACGCGCGGCCGATCTCTTCGCGGCCCTTCGTGCGCGCATCGAATCGCTCGTTCTCTCGGCGCCCGCTCTCGCGGTGACGCTGCGTGTCCCCGAGCTCGCGCGCATGGAGAGCCGCGCGCGCGATCTGTTCATCCCCGAAGCCAAGGCCGATCTCGCGCTGCCACGCCTCACGGCGGAGCTCATCGCGGAGCTCGGCGAAGAGCGCGTCGGTGTTCTCGGCATGGCCGACACGTGGACGCCTTCGCAGCGTGCGCGCCTCGCGCCCTATCGGCCGAGCGCGACGCCGGGGCGTGGCCCCACGAAGGATCAGGCTGAAAAACAGGCCCGCGCGTTCATTCCCATGGGCGCCCCCGAGCCGACGCGCTTTCTCGCGCAGCCGCGCCCGCTTCCGCGAACAGGTGTGAGCGCGCTCTCCCTCGTCATGCGCCTCGAGGCAGTGGAATGGTGGAAGGGTCCATCGGCGGCAGTCACGGCGTACGATTACGGGACCGCCTGGATCGACGGAATGGGCCTCGCCTGGATCGAAATCGATCGCGCGACGGGCGAGCGCAACGTCCGCGGCTGGATGGATTGAGGGGAGGTCGCCATGCCGCGCATTCGCATCGACTCGTCCTCGAGGCAGCCCATCGACTACGATCCGGAGGACGAGGCGCTCGTCGACGCGAGCCTCGAAAATGGCCCTCCGCCCGACCGGGAGACCACGGGGTACGTCGAGCTCACGGTCCGTACGAACTTCTCGTTTTTGCAGGGCGCGTCGCCCCCCGAAGAGCTCGTCGCCCACGCCGCGTCGCTCGGCTACGACGCCATTGGCATTACCGATCGCGACGGCCTTTACGGCATGGTGCGTGCTCTCGAAGAAGCCGACAGACGACAAATTCGGCTCGTCGTCGGGTGTGAGCTCACCGTCGGTCCAGGCTTTGGCGCGCCATGGATATCGGTCACCGTCCATGTCGTCGATCACACCGGCTACACGAACTTGTGTCTCATTCTCACGGAGAGCCACAGGCTCCACCCGAAAGGGAAACCGCGAAAAGACGCGGACGGTCTCCCGAAGAATCACTTCGCTGGCGTGCCGCTTCCGTACGTCTGCGCGCACGCGGCGGGCCTGTGGGCCATGGCCCACGACCCCTACGACGACGCCACCGTGTCGGCTCTCAAAGAGGCCTTTGGCGACCGAGTGAGCCTAGGCCTCGTGCGCCACAAAGACGGCCTCGATCGCGCGCGAACGCGTCGCGCACGACAGGCCTCGGCGCGCCATGGAGTGCCCATTTGCGCGACCAACGGCGTGCTCTTCGCGCACCGCGAAGGGAAGCCGGTGCTCGACGTTCTCCACTGCATTCGCGAAGGGGTGACGCTCAACGAGGCGGGGCGCGCGCTCTTGCCGAATGCCGAGCCGCATCTCAAAGCGCGCGACGAGATGGCCCATCTGTTCTCGGATATGCCGAGCGCCCTCGAGCGTGCGCGCGAGATCGCGACGGCGTGCGTCTTCTCGATGCGCGACTTGAAATACGCGTTCCCGAGCGAGTTCGATGTTTTGGATACGACGACAGGCGAACGCGTGCCCACAGAGCCGCGCGAGCACCCCGACGTCGTGCTTCGCCGGCGCACCTACGAGGGGGCGAACCGCAAATACGACGGTGCTGTTCCCGAATCGGTGTCGCTTCAAATCGAAAAAGAGCTGGCGCTCATTTCCCATATCCAAGTCGCGCCCTATTTTTTGAGCGTCGAAGCCATCGTCAATATCGCGCGGAGCCTGGACATTCTTTGCCAAGGCCGCGGCAGTGCCGCCAACAGCGCCGTCTGCTACTGCCTTGGAATCACCGCGGTCGATCCAACGCGGTCGAACCTGCTGTTCGAACGGTTTCTCTCGTCCGAGCGGCGCGAGCCGCCGGACATCGACGTCGACTTCGAGCACGAGCGGCGCGAAGAGGTGATTCAAGAGATCTACAAACGCTATGGGCGCGATCGGGCGGCCATGGTGAGCGAGGTCATTGCCTATCGCGGAAAATCGGCATTGCGCGAAGTAGGCAAAGTATTCGGCTACACGTTGGAGCAGGTCGACGGCCTCGCGACCCTCGTGACCTATTGGGATTCGCTGAAGGAGCTTCCGGCGCAACGGATCATCGACGCGGGGTTCGATCCCGAGGACAGCCGTGTGCTCTCCGTTCTCGCCTGCGCCCGCGCGATTCAAGGGTTTCCGCGGCATCTTTCGATTCACGTCGGCGGCTTCGTCCTTTCGGCCACACCCATTTACGAAGTCGCCCCCGTCGAGCCGGCGACCATGCAAGACCGAACCGTCATCCCGTGGGACAAGGACGATATCGATACGCTCGGCTTCTTCAAAGTCGATGTCCTCGGCCTCGGAATGCTCACGGCCATTCGCAAGACGCTCGCGATGGTACAAGACGACCCGCAGCTCGAGGCCGCGACGGCCATCGATATGTTGGACCGCATTCCGCCCGAGGATCCGGCGGTCTACGAAGCGCTGTGCCGCGCCGATACCGTGGGCGTTTTTCAAATCGAGAGCCGCGCGCAAATGGCGATGTTGCCGCGCTTGCGACCGATTAAGTTTTACGACTTGGTCGTCGAAGTGGCCATTGTCCGCCCGGGCCCGATTCAAGGCGGAATGATTCACCCGTACCTTCGCCGGCGCAGCGGCGAAGAGGCCGCCGTGATGCCCCACCCGTGCCTCGAGGGGATTCTCGCGCGAACCCTCGGCGTGCCGCTCTTTCAAGAGCAGGTCATGCAAATTGCCATTGTGGGGGCAGGGTATACGGGTGGCGAAGCCGACCAGTTGCGGCGCGATATGGCCGCGTGGCGCAAGACTGGCAACTTGGAGCGCCACCGCGATCGCCTCGCCCGCGGCTTTCGGGCCCGCGGCATTTCCGACGAGTTCGCCGAGAGGCTCTATAAACAGATTCAAGGGTTCGGCGAATACGGCTTTCCCGAAAGCCACGCGGCCAGCTTCGGGCTCCTCGTGTATGCGAGCGCATGGCTCAAAGTGCATAAGCCCGCGGCCTTTGCAGCGGCGCTCATCAACAGCCAACCCATGGGCTTTTACTCACCGAGCACGCTGCTACAAGACGCGCAAAAGCACGGCGTCGAAGTGCGTGCGGTCTGCATCGAACGGAGCGACTGGGACTGCACCCTCGAGACGAGCGACGACGGCACCCCTGCGATCCGCATCGGGCTACGCCTCGTGCGCGGCCTCGGCGAAGTGAGCGGCCGGCGCATCGTCCAAGCGCGTACGCAGCGGATGTTCACGACGATCGAAGAGCTCTCGGCGCGCGCGCAGATTCACCGCGGCGAGCTTCAAGTGCTCGCCGAGTCGGGCGCCTTGGAGCCGATCGTGAAGGGGAGGCGAGAGGCACTTTGGAAAGTCCACGCGCCGCGCGGCGAGGGGCTCTTTGCCGGTCTGGACCTGGGGGATGCCCTCCCGTCGATGCCGCCTATCACGCGCGCGCAGCAGCTTCTGCTCGATTACGAACGAACGGGCCTGTCGGTGAGCGATCACCCCATGCGCCTGATGCGCCCGCGCCTGCCGTCACGCATTAAGAGCGCCGCCGATATCGCGAAGATTCCCCACGATACGCGGGTGAGCGTCGCCGGAATGGTCATATGCCGGCAGCGGCCCCAAACCGCGAGCGGTGTCGTGTTCATCACGATGGAAGACGAAACCGGGTTTCTCAATCTCATCGTGTTTGCGCGCGTCTTCGACGACAACCGCTACGTAGCGACGACAAGCTCGCTCCTCTTGGCTCATGGCAAAATCGAGCGCGAAGGAGACGTCATTTACGTTGTCGTGAAAGGGCTCGAGCGGCTGTCGATTCCAGGTGACGAGAAGCTCCCGACGATGAGTCGCGATTTCCACTAAGGCGTGGTCGCGCTAGGATACGGCGCGTGGATGGAACGATTTTGCTTGTCGGTGGAGGCGCTCTCGCCCTCGTGACCGTCGTGGTCGCTGGCAAAGCGATCTTCGGCGGGCGTGCTTCAACGCCCCAGTCGGCTGCAAACGTCAACGTCAAAGCGGCCAGCGCCACGGGAGACGCGCCCAAGAGCGAGGCTGCGCCGGTAGCCGCCGCGGTGGGTCCGGCTGCGTCGACCGCCAGCACGAGCCCGCTCCCCCCGCCGACGCCCAAGACGCAGAGCATTCGACCGGAGATCCCGTCGTCCCATCCCGAGCCGTCGCGCCCGCCGTCGACCCCTCCGCCGCCTGCTGCGATTCCGCGGCCCGTCTCCGTGCGCCCCCTCTCCACGAGCCCGCCGTCGTCGTCGCCTCCGTCGCTCTCACCGACGAGCGGGATGTCGGCGGACGATCTGCGCGCGATGATCGGCGGCCGCGAAGCCGATCTCACGAACATCGAGGTCTACTACCGCCTCGGCGTGGCGCTTCAAGGCGGCTCGTCGTGGGACGAGGCCATGCACGCCTTCGCCACGGTCGAGGAGGTCTCGCCGGGATACCGCGATGCGCAGAAGCGCCTCGAAGAGATCGTCCGCGCCACGGGCGGCACCCCCGAGCTTCCGCCGTCGCAGCGCACCGATATGCCGCCGCCGATGCGCGCGCAGCAGCGGACGATGATGGGCGTCGCCCCGTCGGTCGTGCTTGGCCCGAGCCCGCCGCGCGACCTGCCGCTCCCATCGCCGCCGCCTCCGCCCGCCAAGAGCGACAGCGAATAGGCTGCGGCGTTCCTCACGCTGCCGAAGGAGACTGCAAGGCAGGCTTCTTCTTCTCGACGGTCTCGTTCAGCTTCACGCTCACGAGGCGCGACACGCCCGGCTCGGACATGGTTACGCCGTAGAGCACGTCGACCATCTGCATCGTCCGCTTGATGTGCGTGATCAAGATGAACTGCGACTGGTGCGTCATCAGGCGAATCGCGTCGTTGTAGCGCGCGACGTTCGCCTCATCGAGAGGCGCGTCGACCTCGTCGAGAATG